>JBBRMQ010000107.1:0-13355 GCA_038230775.1 Thermoanaerobaculia bacterium | reverse complement strand
GTTGACGCCGAGGCCTAACGTCAGACCATGCACGGTGAGAAGCTTCGGCCGGGCGGCACCCGCCACCGCTTATGTTTAAAGGACTGCGGCCAGATCATGCTGAAACCCCGAGCGTAGCGTGGCACCGGTGTGGGTCGGGTGGCACGCTCGACGTACCGCCCGCCCACACCGGTCCCTCGCTACGCTCGGGATGACACGCGCATTTCAGTCCGCTTCTTTGACTGAGACCGGTCCGTTGACCGTGGTCATGTGGACGACCATGGGACCGCTGCCGAACTCGATCTTGCGCGGGCGTTCATCATCCTCATCCCAGCTCCGTCGCGCCCCCGTACACGCCTCGGCATGGCAGCTCATGGGGCCGTGGCCGGCGGACTCGATCAGAGTTCCGGAGCGGAAGTTGCGCGGGAGCTTCACGGACAGCGGGCCGTTCTGCGTCCGCGCGTCGAGGGTACCGTTCCAGATCGAGTCGTCGAGCTTCACGGAGATCGGGCCGTTTTGCGCGTTGAGCTTCACTTCGCCGCTTCCACCGGCGAGGCTGATCGGACCGTTTTGCGTCGTGAGGTCCATCGAGCCGGATGAATTGCGGACGCTGATCGGTCCGTTGGTGGCGCGCGCGGTGATCGAGCCGCTGACGCCGCGCAGACTGATCGGACCGTTGTTCGATTCGAGGTCGGCGGTTGCGCTCCGCGGGACCGTGACGAGAAAGTAGATGACCCAGTTGCCGCCATCGGGGGCGTCGGCCGTGACCTCGCTGCCGCTGACGTTGAGGCGCATGTCGCGCAGCGTGCTTTCGAGCTCGGCGGCCTTGCAGGCCTTGATCGAGTAGCCGCTGCCACCCGTGACGTAGATGCCGCCGTTCTGCGCAGCGCGTAGCTTCAACGATCGCATCCCGCTGACCGGAAGATTCTCCTCCGCGCGATAGCCTTTGCTGTGATCGAAGCGAACGACGACCTGGTCACAGCTCGTGAGCTGTTCGTCATCCTCGACCGAGATCGAAACGTTGCCGTTGCCGTTGCGGGCCTGGGCTGCCGGGACCAGGAGAGAGCAAAGAGCCGCCGAGAGAAAAAGACGCTTCATCGAACCACCTCCGTTTGCGGCTATAGACGTCTCGGAGGAGGGAAAGTTAGGGGCACGCTTCGCGCTTGGGAGGTCGCGGGTCGCAGGTCGGAGGTCGGAAAAGCAAGAAAATGGGTCAGAACGCCGCAAGCTAGTCGCAAGCCGCGGTCGCAGGCCGGTTCTTGTTTTTCCGACCCGCGACACGCGACCCGCGACCTGCCTTTATTGCGTAATGATCAGCTCCACGCGCCGGTTCTGCTGCCGTCCGGCGGCCGTCTTGTTCGTGGCGACGGGCTCCGCCTGTCCCTTGCCGCTCGAGGTGATGCGATCGGAGGGAATGCCGCTGCTGACGAGATGGTCGCGCACGGCTTCCGCGCGCTTCTCGGAGAGCGCGGTGTTCTTCTCGGCGCTGCCGACGCTGTCGGTGTGGCCCTCGACCGAGATCTTGAGGTTGTCGCTGCTCTTGAGCTGCGTGGCAATCTTCGAGAGCGTGCTTTTCGCGCCGGGCTTCAGCGCCGACTTCCCGGTGTCGAAGAAAATACCGGGCAACGTCACGACGAGCCCGCGCGATTCGCGCTTCGTCTGGGCGATTCGCGCGAGCTCCGCTTCCATCTCGCGTTGACGCGCTTCGGCGTCCCGCTTTGCCAATTGTTGGCGCGTCCGCTCGAGCTCCGCCTGCGCGACGCGAGCGTCCTCACGAGCCTTCTCCGCTTCGGCCTGTTGTTTCTGTGCCTGCTCCTGAACGGTCGCCAGTTGCTGCTGCGTCTGCTGCTGCATCGTCTGCATCTGGGCCTGCGTGCTCTGCGCCTGCTGCTGCGCGGTCTGCGCCTGTTGTTGTGCGCTCTGCGCGGCCTGAGCAGCCTGCTGCGCCGCGGCCTGCGCCGCTTCGAGCTGTTGCTTCATCACCTGCGCCTGCTGCTCGGCCTGGGCGCGGGTCTGCATGGCCGAGGCGACGGCGGTCTCGTGGCGGCGCTGGATGTCGGCGCGGCGCGCGACGTCCGCCTGACGCTCGGCGCGGAACTGCTCGATCTCGTTCTGGCGGCGGATGATGTCCGCCTGCCGCTGCGACAGGATCGTCGCGTCGAGCGGCGGATTCGCGTTCTGCGCGGTTTGCACGTCGGTGCGTCGCGTGTTGAGCGCGGCCACCATGGACTCTTCATCGAGGCGCTCGCGATCCTGAACGGAGCGCAGCGCGATCTCGGCATCTTCGACCTGGCGGCGTAGCGTCTCGGTATCGGCGGCGCCGCTGGCGACCGCTGCTTCGTACTTCGTCATGGCATCGTCGAGGTTGCGCTCGGCCGTCATGCGCGCGGAGCGATCGCTCTCCACACGCTGTTCCATCGCGCGACGGTTCTCATCCACCTGCTGGCGAAGGCGCTCGAGTTCCTCGGCCTGCGCCTGGCGGTTCGATTCCTGCGATGCGAGCTGCGCCTGCAGCGCGGCGGCGCGGCGCTCGGCGTCTTCGCGCTGGGCGCGCTCGTTGGCCGCCGATTGCTCGCTCGAGGCTTGCGCCAGGCGCGTGCGCTGGAGCTGCACATCAGGCAGCGAACGGGCAGACTCGTTGAAACGCGAGATGTAATACGCACGGCGCGCGGTCATCTCGGCGATGTAGGCCAGGTGATCGGCGACGTCGCTGTTGTCGCGGCCGTTGCGCGAGACCTTGCCTGCGCTGTTCAACGCACCCTGCGCGGCCTTCAGATCGTTGTCCGCAACCGACTGCTCGGCGCCGGCCTGCTTCGCCAGGTCGATGGCGGCCTGCGCGGCGGCGATGCGCTCCTTCGTCGTCGAGCCGCGGCCGTAGTTGATGTTCGAGTCTTCATCCTGCAGCCGCAGATCCGAGCGGCCGCCGAAACGGACGATGTCCGCCTGCAGATTCCGAAGCGCGGCGTTAGTGCCGACCCATCGCGCCTTGGCGAGCGTCGCTCGGGCCGCGTACAGCGCTTCACGCGCGCGCATTCGCGCCTGTTCCTGCGCGATCGGCTTGGTCGAATTCATGTTTTCCTGCGCGAAACGGATGCGATACGACGCATCGTCGTACAGGCTCCTGGCGTACTGCTGCGCCCCGGCGCTGTCGGCCAGGGCAAGCACCTGCTGCGCCTGCGCCAGATCGCCGTTCATCTGCGCGAACGCCGGAAAGGCCAGTAGGGTCAAAACGAGGAAAGAGCGTGCCATGCGGGTCATCGTTACCTCCAGAGAGTGGGGACTTTACAACTGGTGGGGACTGCAAGAAGAATGCGCGGAAGTGTCGGGCCAGCCCTCTGGCTGGCCAGCCGCAGGGCTGGCTCAGGCTACCCGCCCAAATACGCCTGCTTGATGCGATCGGACGCCAGGAGCACTTTGGTGTCGTCGGCGAGCACGATCCGGCCTGTCTCCATCACGTAACCGCGGTGCGCGGTGACGAGCGCCATGTGCGCATTCTGCTCGACCAGCAGAATCGTCGTGCCCTCGGCGTTGATCTCCTTGATGACCCGGAAGATCGTCTGCACCATCTGCGGCGCCAGTCCGAGCGATGGCTCGTCCAGAAGCAGCACGGAGGGCTTCGACATCAGCGCACGCGAAATCGCGAGCATCTGCTGCTCGCCGCCCGACAGCGTCCCCGCGTTCTGCTTGATGCGCTCCTTCAGCACCGGAAAGAGGGAGAAGATGCGGTCGTACTCCGACTGCTGAACCTTGTCCTTGCGCAGATACGCGCCGAGCTCGAGGTTGTCGGACACGGTGAGGTTCGCGAAGATGCCGCGGCCCTCCGGAACGTGCGAGACGCCCATCGCGGTGATGATGTGCGGCTTCACGCCGGTGATGTCTTTGCCGTTGAACTCGACGCTGCCGACGCGCGGCTTGAGCAGGCCCGAGATCGTACGCAGCGTCGTCGTCTTGCCGGCGCCGTTCGCACCGATCAGCGTGACGATCTCGCCCTTCTCCACCGTGAGATCGATGCCGTGCAGCGCCGGGATTGTCCCGTACGCCACCTCGATGTTCTTCACATTGAGAATCGGGCTCATACCGCTGCAGGCTCCCCGAGGTAGGCTTCGATGACGACGGGGTTGTTGCGGACTTCTTCCGGCGTCCCCTGCGCGATCGTCTTTCCGAAGCTCAGCACGACGATGCGCTCGCAGATGCCCATCACGAGCTCCATGTTGTGCTCGATGAGCAGGATGGCGACGTTGAAGCGATCGCGGATCTCATGGATCTTGCTCATGAGCTCCATCGTCTCGCCGGTGTTCAGTCCCGCTGCCGGCTCATCGAGGAGCAGCAGTTGCGGACGCGCCGCGAGTGCGCGCGCGATCTCCAGCCGTCTTTGATCCCCGTACGGCAGGTTCTTCGCGTAAAAGTGCGCCCGTGTTTCGAGGTTGAAGATGCGCAACAACTCGATCGCATCCTTGTCGGCCATCGCCTCCGCTTCCTGAAACCGGTTGGTGCGAAGCACCGCGGACGTGCCGGAATACTTGTAATGGATGTGACCGCCGATCTTGACGTTGTCGAGAACGGAGAGCTCTTTGAAGAGCCGGATGTTCTGAAATGTGCGGGCGACGCCCAGAGCGGTGATCTGGTACGGCTTCTTGTCGGTGGTCAGTTGTCCGCCGACGAGGATCTCCCCTTCCGTCGGCTTGTAGACGGCGGTGAGCATGTTGAAGATCGTGGTCTTGCCGGCGCCGTTCGGGCCGATGAGACCGACGAGCTCGTGAGGCTGGATGGCGAGGTTGAACTCCGAGACGGCGGTGAGCCCGCCGAAGCGGATTGTCACGTTGCGCGCCTCGAGAACGGGCGCCATCAGGGCGTCTCCTTCGGCATCACATCTTTCCGGCGGCCGAACACCTGCCACAGCTCGCGTCGGCCTAACAGGCCCTGCGGGCGCGTGAGCATGAGCACGATCAGCATGACCGAGTAGATGATCATGCGCGGATCCTTGTTCATGTGCAGCGTGTCCTTCGCCATCCGCAGCCCTTCAGGAAGGATGGTGAGGATCGTGGCGGCGACGATCGATCCGGAAATCGATCCCAGTCCGCCTAACACGACCATCGCCACCAGCTCGAACGAGGCGACGAACATGAACATCTGCGGGTTCAGATACATGAGGTAATGCGCGAAGAGGCCAACCGCGGCTCCGGCGAAGAACGATCCGATGACGAAGGCTTTCACCTTGTACTTCGTGGTGTCGACGCCCATCGCTTCGGCCGCGATCTGATCCTCACGCACGGCGAGAAACGCGCGGCCGACCGACGATTGCACCAGGCGCCACGATACGAGAATCGTCACGCCGCAGAAGAAATAGACCCAGAAGAAGTTCGTCCATTTCGGAATGCCGGAGAACCCGCGCGCGGCGCCGATCTTCTCGACGTTCAGGATCAGCACGCGAATGATCTCGCCGAAGCCGAGCGTGACGATCGCCAGATAGTCGCCGCGGAGACGGAGCGAGGGCAATCCAACGAGATATCCGGCGACGGCCGCGAACAGACCGCCGGCGATCACCGACACCACCAGCAGGAGGTTCTGCATCAGCCACTGCTGCGCGCCTTCCGGGAAGCGGTTCACGTACGGCATGAAGTAGTAGAAGGTCAGAAACGCCGCGAAGTAGGCGCCGATCGCCTTGAAGCCGGCGTGCCCCAGCGAGAACTGACCGGCGTGTCCGTTGATGATGTTCAGCGAGACGGCCAGCATGATGTTGATGCCGATCATCACGATGATGCGGTTGTAGTACGCCATGCCGGGGATGGGCACGCGGTCCAGAAAATACGAGAGGCCGATCAGAACCCCGACGAAGATCGCGAGCGTGATCGCGTCGCGGAGGAACCATGGAACGCGTTTCACCGTTTCGCCGCCCTCCCCGGGGAATGTTGAATGTTGAATGTTGAATGTTGAATGGCCGTTTGGTCCTTCTCATTCAACATTGAACATTCAACATTCAACATTTCTAAACCTTCTCAGCCTGGTACTTTCCGAACAGTCCCGATGGGCGGAACAGCAGAATGGCGATGAGGATGATGAAAGCGATGGCGTCACGGAAGCTCGAGAACCGGCTGCCGCCGACGAACGACTCGATGATGCCGATGATCAACCCGCCGACGACCGCGCCCGGCACGTTTCCAATGCCGCCTAACACCGCGGCGATGAAGGCCTTCAGTCCCGGCATGATGCCCATGAGAGGGTCGATCTTCGGATACGAGAGCCCATACAGGATTCCGGCTACCCCTGCGAGCGACGATCCGATGATGAACGTGATGGAGATGACGCGGTCGGTCGGGATCCCCATCAGGGAGGCGGTTTCGAAGTTGAACGACACCGCACGCATCGCGCGGCCGAACTTCGTTCCGTAGACGATCCACTGCAGCAGCGCCATGAAGATGACCGCGACGACCAGCACGATCATCTGGTAGTTCGTCGTCGTGATGCCGCCGAACTGGATGAGGTGCTTCTCGATCAACGTGGGGAAGAACTTCGGATCGGGACCGAAGACGAACTGCCCGCCGTACTCGAGCAGGAACGACACGCCGATCGCGGTGATGAGCGATGCGATGCGCGGCGCGCTGCGCAAGGGCCGGTACGCGATGCGCTCGTTGATGTATCCGAAGGCGCCGCATACCACCATCGCGAGCAGCATGATGCCGCCCGCGACGACCCAGCCCATCAATCCGCCTTGCTGCAGGTGAAGCTGCTTCGCCGCGTAGCCGCCGGCGTAAAACCCGACGAACGACCCGAGCATGAACACGTCGCCGTGGGCGAAGTTGATCAGCTTCAGGATGCCGTACACCATCGTGTAGCCGAGCGCGATGAGGGCGTAGATCGCGCCTACGGCGATGCCGTTCAGTAAGTTCTGGAGAAGTGTCTGCATGTCTGGAAACGTTGACGGTAAGTGTAGGGCCAGCCTTCCGGCTGGCCGGCCAGTCAGAGGACTGGCCCCACACTCACCGTCAACCGTTCAATGCGTGGTCGTCGCTGCTGGCGCCGCCGTTCCCGCCGGTGCGTTCGGATCGATCGTCCGGCGGAGAGTCAACTGGTCGTTCTTGATCTCTTCGATGACGATCTTCTTGCCCACCGGATTGCGATCCGGACCCATCGTGATCTTTCCGGTCACGCCGGCGAAGTCCTTCGTCGCGCCGATCGCGTCGCGGATCGACGGCCCGTCGAGCTTGGCAGCGCGTTTCATCGCGTCCGCAAGAACCTTCATGGCGTCGTAGCCCAGCGCGGCGAGAGCGTCCGGAGTGGCGCCGTAACGATCCTTGTACTTCTGCACGAAATTGCGCACGGTCGGATCGGGATCGCCGAAGAAATAGTGGTTCGCGTAGAAGCTGCCGTTGAGCGCCTTGCCGCCGATCTCCAGCAGCTTCGGGGATTCCCAGCCGTCGCCGCCGACGAAAGGAACGTTCATGCCGAGGTCTTTGGACTGGCTGGCGATCTGGCCGACGTCAGTGTAGTAGCCCGGAATGAAGATCACGTCCGGGTTCACCGACTTCAGCGCGGTCAGCTGCGAGCGGAAGTCCGCGTCGCCGTTCGAGTAGCTCTGCTTGCCGACCACCTTGATGCCCGCGGACTTCGCCGTCGCTTCGATGACGCTGGTGAGGCCCGTCGAGTAATCGTTCTTCACGTCGGTGAGGATCGCGGGCCGCTTCGAGTGCAGGTCGTTGAGGCCGAACTTCGCCATCACCGGACCCTGGTAGTTGTCGATGAAGCAGACGCGGAAGATGTAGTCGCCCTTCTTCGTCACTTCCTCGTTCGTCGACGAGGGCGTGATCATCGGCACCTTGTTCGACTGGCAGATCGGCGCCGCGGCGATGGACGCCGATGACGCGACTTCGCCGAGGATGGCGGTGACGTTGTTCTGCGAGATCAGCTTGGTGACGGCGTTCGCCGCCTCTTCCTGCTTCGACTGATCGTCTTCGGTGAGAATCTTCACCTTCCGGCCGTTGATCCCGCCGGCGGCGTTGACTTCGTCCGCGGCCATCATGATGCCGTTGTGAGTCGACTGCCCGAAGGTGGCCTGCGGTCCGGTCAGCGAGCCGAACTCGCCGATCAGGATGTCGCCGGTGCCGCCGGCTGCCGAGTTGCTTCCCGTGCCGCCGGTCTCACTCTTCGGCGGACAGCCGAGGATGACGAGCGAGAGTGCGGCCACGGAAATGATGAGCCAGTTCTTACGCATGCTTTTCCCCTCAAAAGAGTTGCGCATTCTATAGCAGCCGCGCGTGCAACCCTCACGCCGGGTGGGAGATTGTTTACAGATTGACCCAGACGGACTTCGTCTGCGTGTATTTCTCCAGCGCGTCTTTTCCCTGATCGCGGCCGAAGCCTGACTCCTTAAAGCCGCCGAACGGGAGCGCCGGATCGTAGAGGTTGTACGAGTTGATCCAGACCGTACCGGCCTTGATCGATCGAGCGATCTTGTGCGCCTTGGAGATATCCCTGGTCCAGACCGCCGCAGCCAGTCCGTAAACCGTCGCGTTGCCCTTCGCGATGGCGTCCTCCGCGTCTTTGAAGCGAATCGTCGCCAGGACGGGGCCGAAGATCTCTTCCTTCGCGATGCGGTGGTTGACCTCGACGTCATCGAAGATCGTCGGCTTCACGAAATAGCCCTTGCCGGTGCCAATGTCCGCTCGCTCCCCTCCGGCCACGAGCTTCGCGCCGTCGGTCTTGCCGTGCTCGATGTAGCGGAGCACGTTCTCCATCTGTTCCTTGGAGACGATGGCGCCGAGGCGAGTTTTCGGGTGGAGAGGATCGGCGGCGACCATCTTGTTCGCGCGATCAACCACCTTCGACATCAGCTCATCGTGCACCGACTCCTCGACCAGGAGCCGCGATCCGGCGGCGCAGACTTCGCCCTTGCCGTAGAAAATCGCGTTCAGCGCGCCGCGAGAGGCCGCTTCGAGATCGGCATCGGCGAAGACGATGTTCGGCGATTTGCCGCCGAGCTCGAGCGACACTTTCTTGAGCGTTTTCGCCGCCCGGGCCATCAGCTCGCGGCCGACTTCGCTCGATCCGGTGAACGCGATGGCGTCGATGCCGGGATGATCGACCATCGCGTTGCCGACGACGCTCCCTCGCCCCGGGATGACGTTCAGCACACCGGCCGGCAGGCCGCATTCCTTCGCGTATTCGGCGAACTTCAGCAGCGACAGCGACGTGTTCGACGCCGGTTTGATGACCACCGTGTTGCCGCATGCAAGCGCCGGCGCGATCTTCCACACCGCGAGCATGAGCGGGAAGTTCCAGGGCGTGATCGCGCCGACGACGCCGACGGGCTCGCGCAGCGTGTACGTGAACGCGTTGTCGGCGATCGGGATGGTCTCGCCAGTCACCTTTCCCGACCATCCGGCGAAGTAATAAAGGCATTCGGCAGCGGACGGCGTGTCGACGAACTGTGATTCGAAGATCGGCTTGCCATTGTCGAGCGTCTCGATACGCCCGATCTCATCGGCCTTCGCCATCAGCATGTCGGCCAGACGCCACATGACCTTGGCGCGATCGCGCGGCTTCATCTTCTGCCACTCGGAACCCGGCTCCATCTGCGCGCGCGCGGCCTTCACGGCCGTGTCGACATCTTCGGGACCGGCCGACGCGACGTCAGCGATCTTCTCTTCGGTGGCGGGGTTGCTGGTGGCGAACGTCTGGCCGCTCTTCGCGTCGACGAAGTCGCCGTTGATGAACAGTTGGTTGGGAATGGCAGTCATAAGGCGCGAATGCTAATGCAATGTCTAGTGAGTGTGAGGACCGGCTTCTGTGTGAGGACCGGCTTCAGCCGGTCAGGCCGGCTGAAAGCCGGCCCTACACAGAAGCAGCTTCCACGTAAGGTGAGATCTCGAAATTCTTCGCGTACATCTGGTGCACGCGCTCCATCTCCGCGTCGCTCAGCGGCGCGTGATCGGACGCCGAGACGAACTCGCGCAACTGCTTTTCGTCGTAGACGTTCGGCAACGCCGAGAGGATCGAGCGGTGCGCGTAGAGCCAGAGCAGCGCGAGTTGCGCGATCGTGACGCCACGCTCCTCGCAGAGCGCCTTGAGGCGTTCCACCTTCTGCAGCCCTTCCACCAGCCACGCGCGCGGCCGGTGCGAGCGGTGATCGCTCTCCTCGAACTTCGTATCGATCGTGTACTGTCCCTCGAGCATTCCCGACGAGTGCGTGACGCGGATGAGAAACTGTGACGCGGGATCGGCCTTCCACGCGCGGAACGAATCGTCGAAGGCAGAGGTCGGCGTACAAACTTTCTTGGTGGCGGCGCCTTCGCTCAAGCCGCCATACGAAGCACCGCGGTCCGCCGCGAGGATGAACTCGCGCCCCGGATCCTGCTCGAGCAGGTTGTAGATCATCTGCGTGACAGGCGCCGAGCGGACCGCATTCGAGTAGATGCCTTCGTCCCGCCATCCGATGGCGGGGCCCAGCGACGGACCGTAGGCGGAGATCTTTCCCTCGCGCTTCAACGCCTCGAGCGTTTCCCAGTGCTCGTCCTGCATCAGCACGTCGACGCGCGGATTGTGCGGCTGGTAGATCGCGACGTGATCGACGCCGAGCCGCTCAAGCGACTTCTCGAGCGCGAAGCGGATGAACTTCGGCGACATGTCCTGCGGCAGCTCGCGCTGCCCGCGCGGGCGCTCGGGGTTGTTGTAGAAGTCGTATCCGAACTTCGTGCCCACCACCAGATCGGGATGATCCTCGAGAATCGGTGCGAGCATCGTCTCGCCGCGCCCGTTTCCGTACGCGTCCGCGGTGTCGATGTAGTTGATCCCGTGCTCCACCGCGACGCGAATCAGCTTCTGCGCTTCGGCATCGGTGTAGTTCCCCCACCAGCCCGTGGAGACGGTCCAGGTGCCGAAGCCGAGCTCGGAGACTTCGAAGTTCGTATCGTGGAGTTTTCGGTAACGCATCGAATCACGATAACCCGGTTGACGCGGGGCGCGTGAGCGCCCCGCACAATCACTTGCCAGCAAATTGCGGTTTTCGTTTCGAGTTGTACGCGCCGAGCCCTTCCTTGGCGTCTTCGCTCTGAAACAGCTGCTGCTGCAGCTCGCGCTCGACGGCGAGCGCGCTCTCCATCGGGATCTCCCAGCCGGTCTGCACCGCACGCTTGATGCGGCCGACGGCCTTCGAGGCCTTGTTCGGCGGGCAGAAGCTCCACGCGTACTCCATCACGCGATCCCACCACTTCTTGCCACCCTCTTCGGCCGGCCAGATGTAGTTGACGATGCCCAGCTCCAGCGCCTCTTCGAACTCGAAGAGACCGCCTTCGATCATCATCTGGATCGATTTCGATTTGCCCAGGATGCGAGAAAGACGCTGGGTGCCGCCGGTGCCGGGTAGAACGCCCAGCGAGACTTCCGGAAGGCCCACCTTGCCGGCGCCCTTCATCGCGATGCGGATGTCCGCGGCCATCGCGATCTCGAGACCGCCGCCGACGGTGTGTCCGTTCAGCGCGGCGATGACGAGCTTCGGCGTGTGCTCGAACCGGAGCAGCATCTCATTTGCGTGCAGACAGAACATGTACTTGAATCCCGGAGTGACCTCGGACAACATCTTGATGTTCGCGCCCGCGGAGAAGAACTTCTCACCCGCGCCGCGAAGCACGATCACGTGGACGGTGTCGTCCATGCGCGCGCGCAGGATGCATTCATCCAGCTCGCGGTTCATGTCATAGGTGTAAGTATTTGCGGGTGGATCGTTCAGTTCGAAGATCGCCACGCCTTTTTCGACTCTATAGTCGACCAGATTGCCAGCCATCGGTTTCTCCTGCTTTCAAAAAATCGGGCGCATTGTATGTCGGAGGGTCCAAAGAATGAGATGGAGCGCACTATTCCTCGCCAGTTCGATGCTCACGGCGGCCGGCTTCGCCGCCGAGCCGCAGATCGCGGTCCACGCGCACCGGCTGCTCGATGTTCGGACGGGTACCGTTTCCGATGCCTTCATCGTGATCGAAGGGGATCGGATCCGCTCGGTGGAGGCCGTGGCGCCCTCCGGCGCGCGCATCATCGACCTCGGCAACGCCACCGTGCTGCCGGGACTCATCGACTCGCATGTCCATCTGGAAGCGGACTGGAACGACTTCTCGGCCACCTGGGGGCTTCGGCACTCCGCCGCTGACAAGACGCTCCACGGGCTCAAGAATGCGAGCGATTACCTGCATCGCGGCTTCACGACGGTTCGCGATGCCGGCGCCGACGACTTCGGCGTGATCTCGCTCCGCAACGCATTCGCGACGGGGATGTTCGAAGGGCCGCGCGTCCTGGCGGCCGGAATCCCGATCTCGCTGACCGGCGGCCACGCCGATCGCAACCCGATGGCTGCCGATATCCCGATGCCGCCCCAGCCGACGATCGCCGATACGCCCGATCAGGCCCGCGTCGCCACGCGTTACAACCTGAAGTACGGCGCGGACTGGATCAAGGTGATGGCGACCGGCGGCGTTGTCGATCCCCTGAGCGACTACACGGTGCAGGAGCTGAGCGACGAGCAACTCCGTGCGATCGTGGAGACGGCACATCGCGCGCGGCGCAAAGTGATGGCGCACGCGGAAGGCACTGACGGCATCAAAGCGGCCGTTCGCGCGGGCATCGACTCGATCGAACACGGCACGATGCTGGACGACGAAGGCGCCGCGATGATGGAGCAGAAAGGGACATGGCTCGTGCCGACGCTCGAGACCTTCCAGCGCGGCGTCGAGATCGGCCTCACCTCCGGCCAGGAAGCGATCGCCCTGGAGAAGGGGAAATCGATTCTCAAGTATCAGCAGCCGGCATTCACGCGCGCGATCCAGCATCACGTCAAGATCGCCTTCGGACTCGATGACGATCCGAAGTTCACGACGCGCGAATTCGACGCGCTGGTGCGTGGCGGCCTGACGCCGTTGGCCGCGATTCAAGCCGCAACGATCAACGGCGCGACGCTCCTGGGACTGGAAGCGGGCGCGATCGAGGCCGGAAGATTCGCGGACATCGTGGCGATCGACGGCGACCCGCTGAAAGACATCAAAGCAATGGAACGGGTGATTTTCGTGATGAAAGGCGGGAAGGTCATCGTCGGCAAATGATTCTGTGTGAGCTTCCGGGGGAGAACAGCTTCTGTGTGAGAACAGCTTCTGTGTGAGAACAGCTTCTGTGTGAGGACAGCTTCTGTGTGAGAACAGCTTCTGTGTGAGGACAGCTTCTGTGTGAGAACAGCTTCTGTGTGAGGACAGCTTCTGTGTGAGGACCGGCTTCAGCCGGTCGATCGTGACCGGCTGAAGCCGGTCCTCACACAGAAGCCAGAAGTCCTACGCAACAGACAGAAGCCTGAAGCTGCTCCTCACACAGAAGCAGAAGCTCGTCGTCTCACTTGCGCCTAC
>JBBRMQ010000106.1:0-13378 GCA_038230775.1 Thermoanaerobaculia bacterium | reverse complement strand
TAAATGTTGAATGAGCGAAACATTCAACACTCAACATTGAGCATTCAACATTCCCGGTCTTCCCCTGAGGCGGTAGACTCAGCGGATGCGCGACATCCGCAGCCTCTTCGCCGACTACGCCGCATACCATCAGACAAAGGGAAACAAGTGGTTTCACCGCTTCGGCATCCCCATGATCATGCTCACCCTCCTCGGCATGCTCGCGCGGGTTCCGGTGTGGCAGTGGATCACGGCCGGGGTGCTGCTCGTCGTGGTCGCGGAGGCGGTCTATCTTTCGCTCGACTGGCGGCTCGGGCTGGCGATGCTGGTCGTTTCGGCGGCGTTTTACGCGATCGGCGCCGCGCTGCCGCTGTCCATCAACATCGCCATCTTCGTTCTGGGATGGATCTTCCAATTCATCGGTCACAGCGTGTACGAGCATCGTCAGCCGGCGTTCCTCAAGAACGCGATGCATCTGCTCGTCGGACCGCTGTGGATCCTGAACGACGTCGTTCCGGTGGTGAAATAGCGCGCTGCGCGCGCGTTGTCGGTTGTCGGTGATCGGTTGTCAGAACCCGGCACCGTCAGGGTGGGCGTGGATAACCGACAACCGACAACGCGCGGCGAGAGCCGCGCTATTTTTTCAGCGCCTTCTCCAATTCCGAAGTACTCGGAACCGAGAGGCGATTGGCTTCTCCGTGATCGCTGCTGATCTCGACGAGCGGGATTCTGCGCTTGCCTTTGTTGAACTCGATGACCTTCTTTTCTCCGGCGTCGTCGTTGTCGATGTCGATGTATTGATAGTCGATGCCCGCGGTGTCGAGCTGGCGAAGCGTCCGACGCGTGTCGCCGCACCAATCCGCTCCGTAAACTGTGATCTGTTCAGCCATGCAGTCCCTCCACGCAAAGTTATTTTGCGAGAACGCTGCCTAAAACGGACTGGTTCTTGCTGAATGCAACTCGGGTTTCGAGGTGACGCAAAAAACTCCGAACGACACGGCCATCCTCGTGGTGGAGGATGACTCATCCATTCGCCGGCTGGTGAAGATGGTGCTCCAGCGCGAGGGATATCGTGTTGAGGTGGCCGCGGACGGTGTCGAAGCGGTGCTGAAACTGGGGCTCGCCGACTACGACGTGATCATCCTCGATCTGATGATGCCGAACCTCGACGGGTTCGAGTTCATGAAAACCATGGCGCAGCACGATCCCGAACGCATGCAGAGGATCATCGTGACGAGCGCCGCATCGCCCGGTGTGATCAAGGAGCGGATGAAGGGTACTCCGTTCGATCTCCTTCCGAAACCGTTCGACATCGGCCAGCTCGCGGATCGGGTGCGTGCCTGTGTCGCGGCGCAGACCGAATAGAATCAGCGGATGCAGGCATTCGGGTCCGACCGTCTGCGCCAGGATGGCGAGCGGTGGCTCCTCTCCTCCCGTCTGGAAAAAGGGTGGACGCCCCGCGTCGAAAAGACCTCCACATCCGCGGAGTTTCCCGGTACCGCGATCCTGTGTGATGACGAATACTTTGAGGTCGTCAGCGTCGACGCGATTCCGCAGGGCTATCGATACGTGCTCGAGCACTGGCGGGACGATCGCGCGATGCGGGTGACCGCGCGGTACGACGCGGAGTCGGAGCTGGCGCAGATCGAGAACCGTCGCAGCGCCACCGATCTTCAGCGAAAGCGCCGCGCGATCAACGCACTCGGCATCTTCGCCGGCCATCTTCCGGCCGATGTCCAGGAAAAGATCGGACTGGAGTACGGAATCTTTCCGCACTGGCTGACCCTGATGTCCTGCGCCGCGATCTACGCGCTGGCTGCCGCGCTGGTGCTGGTCGCCGCCGATCGGATGATGAGCGGAGACCTGCCGTTCCAGTACGTCCTCGTTGCCGCTGCCCTGCTCTTGGAGACGTCGCTGCGTTTCACCGTGGCATTCGTTTCGAAGTCGCCGATGGGATCGCTCATCGGACTGATCTCCTACACGATCTACGCCGCGTCGCGCGGCACACTCGTCGTTTCCGATCTCCCGAAAATCCAGGACGCGCCGCCCGCGATTGCGCACGCTGACGCGCTGGCAATGCGCGAGATCTTCGTCACGCTTCTCCCGCGCGCCGATCAGGAGCGGGTGGCCAGCCGCTTCGACTATCACTACCGGAAGATGTCGGCGAAGGTCGCAGCGACGATCCTGATCTTCTCCGGCATCGGCGTCATCACAGCGGCGAAAGAGGGCCACGTTGCCGGTGCGCTCGTGGCGTCCGCGGTAGCGGCCGAGCAGGTCTATCGCTTCAACGCATTCCGCCGCGGTCCCGCCGGCAGCATCCTCGGATATCTCGCCCGCCCACTGGTGGGGAAGCTTCTGTGAAGCGATTCTGGGCCGCGATCGCGGTCGTCGCTGTCATCACCGCCGTTCGCATCTCACTGATCGAAGCGCTGCACGACCAGGCCTACTACGCGAAGTACACGATCTTCGCGGGCCGGATCCTCGCCGGAGCCATTCCGCGCGACCGGCTGCTCGACTTGAGCCCGCTCTATTTGTGGTTCACGGTTGCGATGCGTGCGATCGGTGCGAGCTTCAACGTCATTCGAGGGCTGCAGATCGTCCTGGTCAGCGTCGCTGCCTTGCTCGCAGGCTACGCCGCGCGCCGATGGGGCACCGTGGCGTCCGTAACGGCGACGGCGTTCATCCTCCTGAGCCGCGGCGCATTCGTCTGTGCCACGGAGCTCGAGCCCTGCACGCTGGTTCTTCTGCTCAACAGCGCCGCGCTCGCCGCGCTCATGAACGCATCCCCTCTGACCGGCGGCCTCCTCCTCGGGCTCTCGGCTACCTGCGGCCCGGGCGGTCTTCTGATCGCGATCTTCGTCGCGATGGTGATGAGGTCGTGGCGCGTGGTTGCGGCGGCAATCGTGCCGGTCGCTTCGATGCTGATCTTGAACTTCGCGCTGACCGGCGAGGTCGCGCTGATGAATCCCGGAATCGCGTTCTACGAAGGGATGAACCCGAATGCGACCGGTTACGGCGGCGTACCTCCGCACGTCGTGAACGACCTCGAACGCTCCGCGAACGAGCCCGCCTATCGCGATGTGGCCTATCGCGTGGTGGCGTCGGGAGCGGCGGGACATCCGGTATCGCGTCGCGAAGCCAACGTCTACTGGGCTTCGAAGGCAGTCGCATTCGCGCAGACGTATCCGTTGACAGCGTGGCGGCTCGCCGGACGCAAGCTTGTCGATGCACTCCAGAGTTACGAGGCGTACGACTTCGTCACGATGGTGCGCAAGGATTTCGACCTCTCGATTCTGCCGATCTTTCTTCCGTTCGCGCTGCTCGTCGGACTCTCGACCGCCGCGATCCGTCGTGGACTCGGCGCGGCTCCGGTGTGGGCATTCGCGATCGCCGCGATGTTGCCGATGATCATCTTCACCGCCACGGCCACCGCGAGGAACGCGATGCTCCCCGCCGCGGCCGTTCTCGCCGCGCTCGGGGTTGCGGAGATCGTCCGCCGAAACAAAGTCCTTCCAGCACTTGCCGCGGTCGCCATCGCGATTCTTCTCAGCGTCAACGGGAATGCACAGCGCGAAGATCTGGCGGGATGGATCGGCTGGCGCAACGTCTTCGACGAGGCCATCGCACTGGAGAACGTCGGACGCTGGAGCGAAGCCGAAGTGATGCTGGAGGACCTGCGCGGATACCATCCGCTTCGCCAGACCCGCGCCGTCTCCTCGGTCGCGTTCTATCGCGCTCGTGCCGCGATGCACCTGCAGAAACCGAAGGCCGTCGTCATGCACCTGCTCGACCAGGCAGAGCGCGACGCACCGGGCAATGAGTACGTTCTGGCCCTCCGCGCGGTGCTCGGCGATCATCGGTCCGAGGAGAAGTTGAACCGCCTGCACGACCCGTTTACGGCACGTCGCGCGATGTCGGCGGCCCGTCTGTAGCGGCGAGCGGCGAGCGGGCCCGCCCATCCGTATGTAGCCGGTGTCATCCCGAGCGCAGCGAGGGACCGGTGTGGGTGGGAGGGGCGTTGATCGTGCCTCCCGCCCACACCGGTCCCTCGCTACGCTCGGGATGACAAGGAGGTCTCCTGCCCGCTCGCTGCTCGCCACTTCCTCACAGGCCGGCCCATCGTGCTGGTTGCTCCTCTCCTTCCCGCTCGCCAGTTCCTCACCGGCACGACATCCGCACCGCGCGACCGTTGTGCCCGAAGCCGGCTTCAACGGACGCCGACGCGTCGTCATCGAGGGTGTCTCTCCCGCGGTCGATGGCGGGAGCTTTCCCGCGAAACGCGTGGTGGGCGACACCGTCGTGGTCGAGGCGGACATCTTCGCCGACGGATTTTCAGGGCCTCACGCGCAAGCTGCGGTGAGCGACGCGTTCCTGCGCGCGTATCTCGACGAGAGTGGCAACGCTCCGCACCTGCCGCGCTCGCGCGAGGAGTTCGACGTGCTTCTCAACGCGCACCTGCTGGAGAAAGCGCTGTACGAGATCGTGTATGAGTTGAACAACCGCCCCGACTGGGTCCGCATCCCGCTGCGGGGCGTGCTCGAGCTGCTGTGAAAGGGATCGTAAGAATCGAGACTCCAGAACGACGATTGTCAAGCTGATTGACGAATCGCCAGAGCCTTCTCGATCTGGACGAAGTGCTCCAGCATCTCGATGTACATGCGGTCCGTCTTCTCGTGCAGGTGCGCCACCTCCAGCTCGGCCTTGATGTTGACCTCGTACTCGACGTCGGAGCGCACGTGATCCTTCTCCGCCTGCCGGTTCTGACTGATGAGCACGAAGCACGAGAGGAAGATCGCCTCCAGCGAGACGATCATCGTGAGCAGGCCGAACGGATAGGGATCGAACGCCGGAATGCCGAGATGGAACACGTTCACGATGATCCAGCCCACGAACCACACGAGATTGAGTGCCAGAAAGGGCATGCTGCCGCTGAACCACGCGATCCAGTCCGCCACTTTCTGCAGGGTGCTGAGGTGCTCTTCCACTTCCTCGTTGACGTTGCGCGAGACGCGCGTCTTGAGCAGTTCGTCTGCCTTGCGCGTCATGTGGCCCATCGCCGCGAGCAGCCGCAGCGCGGCTGCCGGCGTCTTCTGGAACAGCAGAAGCAGATCCTCGCGGTCCAGCTCGAGCAATTCGGCGTGGCTGAGCGCGAGCGCCGTCGCCGTGCGCGCGCCGCGATCGAGGAGCGCGAGCTCGCCGAAGATCTCGCCCGGCCCGGCCACGGTCAGCACGATCTTCTGGCCGGCGGTGTCCTTGATGTACAGCTCGACTTCGCCCGATCGCACGATGAAGAGTGAATCGCCCGGCTGGCCAGTGGTGAACAGCGTCGATCCCGCGCTCATCGTCCGCAGATCGACTACTTCGGCCAGACGCGCGCGATCCTCATCGCTCAGATGTTCGAAAAGCTCCACTCCTGTGAGCACTTCTTCGCTGCAGGGCATGGTGATTCCTCCTGACGTCCCGCTAGAGTGTATCTGGCCGCCCCAGACTCGGCGTCGCGTTACAATCATCGCGCATGGCCGAAGTCGTTCATGAGTTTTCCTCGCTCGTTCGCGGAGTCGATCATCTCGATTACGCGGCCCGTGCCTGGACCGAGCAGCGCGGCAACATCTGGGTTGGATGGCTGGAGTTCACCGGCCCGCGCTCGTCGAAGATGACCGGTGAGGAGACGTCGCAATCCAACCGCGACGCCGTGGCGTACTGGGCCACGGGTCTCGAACGGATCTACCTCGAAGGCGCTCTGCAGCGCGCGCGCTGAGGGCAGCACACGTCTTGCTTCTTGCATCGTCGATGCGAAAAGCGTTTCTTGCCCTCTCTTTTTCAATGCTCGCGGCGTGCGGCGAGGTCGCACGCCTTCCGGTTGAAGCAGGCACCGGGCCCCACCCAACACTACCTTCGCCTCATCCGACGCTCATTCCGACGGTGAAAATCGCGCCGGCGAAAGCGTGGCCGGCGGGCGTGACGCCGACAGCCGCGTCCGGTCTGGCCGTCCATGCGTTTGCTACGGGCCTCGATCATCCGCGCTGGCTCTACGTTCTTCCGAACGGCGACGTCCTCGTCGCCGAGACGAACGCGCCGCCGCGTCCCCAGGACGGGAAGGGCATTCGCGGATGGTTCTTCAAGCATTTCCAGAAGGTCGCCGGCGCCGCGGCACCGACTGCCAATCGCATCACGCTGCTGCGCGATCGCGATGGTGACGGCGTCGCGGAAACACGAACCGTCTTTCTGAGCGGACTGAACTCGCCGTTCGGCATGGCGCTCGCCGGCTCCGATTTCTACGTCGCCAATACGGACGCCGTGATGCGCTTCTCATACAGCGACGGCGCGACGCAGATCACGACGGCGGGCGTCAAGCTGGCCGATCTCCCTGCCGGTCCGCGCAATCATCACTGGACCAAGAACATCATCGTCAGTCGCGACGGCACGCGGCTGTACGCGACGATCGGATCGAACAGCAACGTCGGCGAGAACGGCCCGGACGCGGAGGTCGGGCGCGCGCAGATCATCGAGATCGATCGCGCGACCGGCCGCTGGCGCACGTTCGCGTCGGGCATCCGCAATGCGAATGGTCTCGGCTGGGAGCCGCAGACGGGCGCGTTGTGGGCGGCGGTCAACGAGCGCGATGAAATCGGCAGCGATCTCGTGCCCGACTACATCACCTCGGTCAAAGACGGCGCGTTCTACGGATGGCCGTTCAGTTACTACGGGCAGCACGTCGACTCACGGGTGAAGGAGCAGCGGCCCGATCTCGTAGCGAAGGCGATCGCTCCCGATTACGCCGTCGGTCCGCACACCGCCGCGCTGGGATTCACGTTCTACGAAGCGCGACTGCTGCCGTCGCACTACGCGGGAGGCGCGTTCGTCGGGCAGCATGGTTCGTGGAATCGAAATCCTCGGAGCGGTTACAGGGTGATCTTCGTTCCGTTCGCCAATGGCAAACCCGCGGGGATGTCCGAGGATGTGTTGACGGGGTTCTTGTCGCAGAGCGGGGAGGCGTATGGCCGGCCGGTGGGCGTGGTCGTCGATCGTGCCGGCGCGCTGCTCGTGGCGGATGACGTCGGTAACGCGATCTGGCGCGTGACGGCGGCATCGCATTGACGGCGCGCCGCTTGCTATCTCGACGCTTGTGACCTCGGCCGAGCTCCGGGAGCTTGCCCGGCTCCACGGGATCCAGCTCACCTACGACGACGCAGCAGGAAAAAAGCGAACGGCTTCGCGCGAATCGCTCGAGGCGGCGCTCCGCGCGCTGTTGCCTGAAGGTGCAAAGCTGGAGAAAGCCCTCGCGCAGACGCGCGCGAAGGCCGCGGCGCGTGTGATCGAGCCGGTGATCGTGGCGTGGGGCAGGAGCAAGGCGCGGTTCGCGCTCGCCGAAGACGCGACGTATCAGCTGACGCTCGAGAGCGGCGAGAAGCGTGAAGGAAAGCTGACTCCGAAACGCGGCGTCGCCACGCTCGATCGCGAGCTGCCGTTCGGCTATCACAAGATCCGCATCAACAAGAAACACGAGGCGATGCTCTTCGTCGCTCCTTCGCGAGCGCCAGATCTTCAGGCGAAAAGGTGGGGCGTGTTCGCGCCGGTGTACGCGATTCACACCGACCGCACGTGGGGCGCCGGCGACCTCGGCGACCTCACCGCTCTGCAGCAGTGGATCCGTTCGCTCGGCGGCGACGTAATCTCGACGCTGCCGCTGAACGCGATCTTCGCCGAGCAGGATCCGAGTCCCTACTCACCGATCAGCCGCTTGTTCTGGAACGAGATGTTCCTCGATGTGCGCAAGCTGCCCGAATATCGCGGCGAATCGCTCGAACCGCTGCCGCTCACCGATCGCATCGACGATCGGAAGGTCGTGAACGCGAAGCGAAAACTTTTGCTCGAACTCTCGAAGCGATTCTTTGAGCGCCCCGACGAGGGGTTCGCGGAGTTCGCGCAGAAGACGAACGACTATGCGCTGTTCCGTGCGCGCATCGAATCGACCGCCGGATCGTGGCGCGACTGGGCGGACGAGGACTCCTTCGGCTTCGACGCCGCGCGCTATCACCTGTACGCGCAGTACCGGATGACGCAGCAACTGCGCGAGATCAAGGGTCTGTATCTCGACTTTCCGTTAGGCGTGCATCCGAATGGCTATGATGCGTGGCGGTTCGATGAGCACTTCGCCAGGAATGCCGCCGTGGGCGCGCCGCCCGACCTCATCTTCACGAAGGGGCAGAACTGGGGCTTTCCGCCGCTGCACCCCGGATCGTCGCGCGAACACCATCACGCGTATTTCCGCGAATGCATCCGCCGCCAGCTGGAGTACGCGTCGGTGCTGCGGATCGATCACGTCATGGGTCTGCATCGCCTCTTCTGGATTCCGGAAGGGATGGAGGCGAAGGACGGTGTGTACGTTCGCAATCCGGAAGACGAGTTGTACGCCGTGCTGACGATCGAAGCCAACCGCGCCAACGCCGTCATCGTCGGCGAAGACCTCGGCACCGTTCCGCAGTATGTGCCAAAGATGATGGAGAAGCGCGGTGTGCAGCGGATGGTCGTCGTGCAGTACGAGAACCAGGCTGGAAAGCCGCCGGCCGATTCGGTGGCCAGCGTCAATACGCACGACATGCCGACGTTCTCCGGGTTCTGGAACGGGAACGACATCGACGAGCGGGTCGAGCGGGGCCTTCTCGACGCGGCCGGCGCTGAGTTCGAGCGGGCGCAACGGGAGCGGACGCGGCGTGCTCTGGTGAAGGTTTTGCTTCCAAAAGGAGCCAGCGACACGCGCACGGTGCTCGAATCGCTTCTGCGCTTTCTCGGCCGGAGCGAAGCGAAGATCGTTCTCGTGAACCTCGAGGACCTCTGGCTCGAAGAGAAGCCGCAGAACGTGCCCGGCATGCCCGAGAGCAGCTGGCGTCAACGCCTGCGGCTGTCTCTCGAGGAGATGCAGAACGACAAGACGGTGATGCGAACGCTGCGCGCTGTGGATGACGCAAGGAAGATGAATGGCAACGAGAAATAAGAAGGGCGGCGAAGGCACGTCGGGAAAAACGACGACCGTCCCTCGCAAACGCGCGCCGCGCGAGAAGCCGGAAGCCGACGGCGCCGCGGTGGATGCGAATGTCGAGAAGGGCGTGCATGTGCCGACTGGGGCCACCGACGGCGTGTCCGCCAAGCGCAAAGTGGAATCCGAGATGGATGTCGAGTGTGGGGCCAGTCCTCTGACCGGCCGGCCAGCCGGAGGGCTGGCCCCACACCCCGGGCTGACGCCCGTCTCGCCATTGGAAGGCGAACGCCTCGCCGACGTCGTCCCCTCGGTTGCGATCACAACGAAGACCGAGCCAGCGAGCCTTCTCTCCGATTGGGACTATCACCTCTTCAATGAAGGTAGTCATCACAAGCTGTGGGAAAAGCTCGGTGCGCACATCACGGAAGGCGGCACGATCTTCGGCGTGTGGGCGCCGAACGCTGATGTCGTCAGCGTCGTCGGCGACTTCAACGGATGGAACCCCGACGCGAACTTCCTCCAATCGCGCGGGCCTTCCGGAATCTGGGAAGGATTCGTCCCCAACGTCGGCAAGGGAACGAAGTACAAGTACCACATCCGTTCGCGGAACAACGGCTATCGCGTCGACAAGGCCGATCCTCTCGGTGTGCATCATGAGAACGCGCCGCGCACCGCGTCGATCGTGTGGGACCTGGAGTACGAGTGGAATGACGCCGAGTGGATGAAGACGCGCGCGGAGCGCAACAGCTTCAACGCCCCTATCTCGATCTACGAAGTGCACCTCGGCTCCTGGCGCCGTCCGGACGGCGAGAATCGTCCAATGGGCTTCCGCGAGATCGCGGGCCCGCTTGCGGAGTACGCGCGCAGGATGAACTTCACGCACGTCGAGCTGCTGCCGATCATGGAGCACCCGTTCTATGGCTCGTGGGGCTACCAGGTCACGGGCTTCTTTGCGCCATCCAGCCGCTACGGAACGCCGCAGGACCTGATGCACATGATCGAGGTGCTGCATCAGAACGGCATCGGCGTCATCCTCGACTGGGTGCCGTCGCACTTCCCGACGGACGAGCACGGGCTCTCGTACTTCGACGGCACCCATCTGTACGAGCACGCCGACCCGCGCAAGGGTTTTCATCCCGACTGGAATTCGCTCATCTTCAATCTGAGTCGGGACGAAGTGCGCAGCTTTCTTCTCTCGAACGCGCTGTACTGGTTTGGTGTCTATCACGCCGACGGATTACGCGTGGACGCGGTGGCGTCGATGCTCTATCTCGATTACTCGCGCAAGCAGGGTGAGTGGATCCCGAACGAATTCGGCGGACGCGAGAACATCGAGGCCATCACGTTTCTCCGCCGCCTCAACGAAGACGTCTACAAAGTCCATCCCGACGTGCAGGTCATCGCCGAGGAGTCGACGGCGTGGCCGATGGTGTCGCGGCCCACGTACGTCGGCGGCCTCGGATTCGGCATGAAGTGGGACATGGGTTGGATGCACGACTCCCTGCGCTACTTCTCGAAGGACCCGGTCCATCGTAAGTTCCATCACAACGACCTCACGTTCCGGATGATGTACGCCTTCACCGAGAACTTCGTGCTGCCGCTCTCGCACGACGAGGTGGTGCACGGCAAGGGCTCGCTGCTCAACAAGATGCCCGGCGACGAGTGGCAGAAGTTCGCCAATCTGCGCCTCCTCTTCGCGCACATGTACTCGCAGCCCGCGAAGAAGCTCATCTTCATGGGCGGCGAGTTCGGACAGTGGCGGGAGTGGAATCACGATACGAGTCTCGACTGGGGCCTGCTCGACTTTCTGCCTCACGCGCAATTGCAGCGATGGGTCGAGGATCTCAACAAGACCTATCGCGAGATCTCGGCGCTGCACGATCAGGACATGTCGCCCGAGGGCTTCGAGTGGATCGATTGCTGCGACGCCGAGAACAGCATCGTCGTGCTGCTGCGGCGATCGAAGGCCAAGCCGGAAGAGATGGTGGTCGTCGCGCTGAACTTCACGCCCAAGGAGCGCCACAACTACATGGTCGGCGTTCCGGTCAGCGGGCGATGGCGCGAAGTTCTCAACAGCGACGCGCCGATCTACGGCGGAAGCGGCCAGGGGAACATGGGGGGCGTAGATGCAGCGCCGATCCCGCTGCACGGCCGCAAGTGGTCGGTGAATCTCACGCTGCCGCCGCTGGGTGCCGTGTTCCTGGTGAACGAGCCGGCGGAGCCGGAGGATGAGTAGTGATGTGAGCGCCGGCTCCAGCGGTTCTGTGTGCGGACCGGCTCCAGCGGTTCTGTGTGCGGACCGGCTTCAGCCGGTCACGATCGACCTGCTGGTCCTCACACAGAAGCAGAAACGCCGTTAGGATTGCCGTTAGGCGCGAGGCTCATCGCGCCCGATCGCTGCGAATTCCGCGTCTGGGCGCCCTCGCGCGAAAAGGTCGAGTTGCACCTCGTTGCACCGGTCGAGCGCCTGCCGATGACGAAGAACGCGTCGGGATATCACGAAGCGACGGTCGAGGCGGGCGAAGGCACTCGCTACTTCTTCAATCTCGGGGGAACCGACCGGCCCGATCCCGCCTCGCGTTTCCAGCCGGAAGGTGTGCACGGACTGTCCGCGGTGGCCGGCACGAGCTTCCAATGGCACGACGCGCCGTGGAAGGGCATCGCGCTCGAGGACTACGTCATTTACGAGCTTCATGTCGGCACCTTCACGGATGAGGGAACGTTCGACGCGGTCATCCCGAAGCTCGATCATCTGAAAACGCTCGGCATCACCGCGATCGAGCTCCTTCCGATCGCGCAATTCCCCGGAACCAGAAACTGGGGCTACGACGGCGTGTACGTCTGTGCGCCACAGAACTCGTACGGCGGCGTGACGGCGATCATCGCGCTTCGCAACAAACGCTCGCAAAATCCAATGTCATCCCTCGCTACGCTCGGGATGACATTGGGGCTACGTGCCAGCCGAAGGCTGGCGAGTGTGGGGCCAGCCCTCTGGCTGGCCGGCCATCTGCGCCGCTTCGCATTGCTACGGATTCATCGCGCCGAAGATCGTCTCTCGTTTCTCGCGCAGAACCGCGGCCTCGCCCAGCGCGGCCTCGTACTGGTCGTGTTCCAGCGCCTCCACGGCCAGCCGCGCCGCGGTCTTCACATCCATCGCGGTCTCATTCAGTTGAGGAGGGCGGTGCGAGATGCCCAGCTCCGTCGCGACGATCGGCGGGATGATCTCGAACACGCGCACATTCGTTTCGCGCAGTTGGTGACGCATCGTCATGCTGATCGAATGCAACGCCGCTTTCGTCGCGCAATAGATCGGCATCCGCGCGAGGGGAGCGAACGCCAGCCCCGATGTCACGTGGACCACCGCGGCCTGCGGCTGCGCCATCAGATGCGGCAGGAGCATCGACGTCAACTCGATCGGTGCCAGCAGATTGATCGCGATCTCCTCATTCGCCTTCGCAAAGTCTGGCGATGTGAATTCGAACAGATGCTGCACGCCTGCGTTGTTGATGAGGATAGTGAGCGCGGGAAACGTCGCCACCGTCCAAGACGCGATCGCGCGCGCGTCGCGGACGTTGGCCTCGTGGATCTGCAGCTTGGGAACGGCGACCTTCGCCTGCTCCAGCCGATCGCGACGCCGTCCGCATACGATCACTTCGTTGCCGCGCGCCACGAGCAAGGCGGCCATCTCGAAGCCGATGCCGGTCGCACCGCCCGTAATCAGAATCGTGTTGCCCGTCAATCTCATGTTCGCCCCGTGACCTCGACGAGATGCCGCAGCTTCTCCGCGTGCTCCGGCGTCAGCGCGCCTGCCGCGTAGCGCCAGGTCCAGTTCGACGTGCCATCGCCGGGGCGGTTCATTCGCGCATCGGAGCCGAGGCCGAGGATGTCCTGCATGGGGACGATGGCGGTTTGGGCCACCGAGGTGAAGGCGGCGCGGATGAGCGCCCATTCGATGTCGCCATGTCCGTCGACACCGAGATAGGTCTCGGCGCGCTCCTTTTCCTCGGCCGTCGCGTTGGCGAACCAGCCGCGCGCCGTGTCGTTGTCATGCGTGCCCGTGTAGACGACCGTGTGACCCTCGTAGCAATGCGGCAGATGCGGGCTGTTCAGTTGCGAGAAAGCGAACTGAAGGATCTTCATCCCCGGCACATCGATCGCCCGCCGCAACTCATGCACCTCGGCCGTGATGAAGCCGAGATCTTCGGCGACGAGCGGAAGATCGCCGAGCGATTCACGGACGGCGTCGAAAAGCGCACGGCCGGGGCCGGGCATCCAGCGGCCATGAATGGCGGTCGGCTCGCTGGCCGGAATCTCCCAGTACGCGTCGAACCCGCGGAAGTGATCGACGCGCACGATGTCCGCAAAGCGCAACGCGGCGCGGAAGCGCGACACCCACCAGCGGTACTTCTGCTCGCGCAG
>JBBRMQ010000105.1:0-13400 GCA_038230775.1 Thermoanaerobaculia bacterium | reverse complement strand
CGGCCTGCGTCAGCTCGGCGATGTCCGCATCCGGCAGCTTTGCGCCGGATGACGGATTCAGAAACAGCACTCCTTTGATGGTCGGCGGCAATATCAGCTCCATGTGCGGCGTTCACCCCGCAGTCGCCCACAGGGCTCCACGTATGAGAAAAGTCGCGCTCTCCATCATTGCTCTGCAAGTTCTCGTCCTCTCGGCCTTCGCGGCCGAGACGGCGAAAGAATGTTCCCTCTGTTCGGGTGCCGTCACCCGGATCGACGCCCCCGCCGTCCCGATCCCGACCCTGGTGCAGGTTTCGTACGATGAGTTGACCACATCGTCACCGGCGGCTTCCGACAGCCATCGCTCGCTCATCGTCCGCTACAGCGTCGCTACGGACCAGGACCCGCTTCTCGACGTCGAGGCGCACACCAAGTCCATCGTGGAGTGGGCACAGCAACACGGCCCGTTCGAGGCGATCGGCGTCGACGCCACGGCCGCGAAGCCGGAAGTGGCCGCGTATGCCGTGAAACGGCTGGCGGTCATGGCACAGGGACTGAACGTCTCGTCGCGCATCCTGCTGCCGTCGAAGTCGACCGACGACCTCACGCCACTGCGCGACGCCGGCGCCATGTCGTACGTCGATACCATCGTGGTCGACGCCTCGAACGTCACCGCCACGTCCGCCTGGATTACGCAGAACGATCCGTCGAAGAAGATCTACGCGATCGTCACGCCCCAGGCGCCGAATACGTTCTTCGACGCGGCCCGGGCGCTCGCCGACGGAGCCGTGCGTGCCTACCTGATCACCGACGATTTCACCTCGATCGCGAACTTCAATCGCGCCTTCATCGGCGATTACGCGTATGACTCCACCGCGCAAACCGCGGTTCTGGATGCCAAGGGGAACAAGACCGACATCCCGATCCTGACCTTCATCCGCGGCGAAGATCTGCGGACGATCGTCGTGCCGCGCGGCGACGCGACGGCCTCGACGATCGCGTCGCTGCCCGGCGACCGCTTCACGAAGCCGCGCCGCGTGGATGTCGCCGGCGAGAAAACCATCACCGATGTCGGCACGAAGGGCGGCCGCTATCTCATCGGCGTCGCGCCCGTGAAACAACCGTTCCTTCTCACCGCGGAGCACACCGAGAAGCCCGAGGTGACGAAGGAAGCGATCAGTGTGCAGACGGAGCGAGGCATCTCCGTCGAAGAGATCATCCGCAATCATCAGTCGTACAAGGCGTACGAAGAGTCGATTCAACCGCGCTACATCGCGCGCAACGCGACCAAGCTACGCTTCACGATCGAGGGAGGAGAAGCGCTCGAAGCGACGATTGCCGGCGATTACTTCTCCGAGCCGAAGGGCGGCTCCGACTGGGTCTGGCAGGACTTCTACCTCAACGGCGTGAAGTGGAAATACGGGAAGATCCCGGAGCTCCCGCTGATCCAGCCGGAGAAAGTCACGCAACTGCCGCTCGACATCCATCTCACCAACGAGTATCGATACCAGCTCGTTCGTCAGACCGACATCGCCGGGTACCGCACGTACGAAGTGCGATTCGAGCCCCCGCCGAATGCGGCCGCGGGCCTGCCGTTGTATCGCGGAACCGTCTGGATCGACTCGCGCACGTGGGCCCGCGTGCGGCTGACGATGGTGCAGCTCAACCTCACCGGCGAAGTGCTCTCCAACGAAGAGCGCGTCGACTTTCAGCCGTTCGCGCGTGCGTCGCACGATGCGTTGTCCTCGGCCGACGTCGCAAAGACCGATCCGCGCGAGATTCTCTGGCTGCCGCGCGAGGTCGGCGCGCAGCAGGTGATTTCCGCCGCTGGCCGCGCCACCGTCATCCTCCGCTCCACCACCTTCACCGATTTCCGTATCGATCCGACCGACTTCGACGCGCGTCATCAACTGGCGTCCGCGTCCGACTTTCGCATCGTGCGCGAGACGCAGGCCGGGATGCGCTATTTCGAGAAGCAGCCGAACGGCGAGCGCGTGGTGAAAGAAGGCTTCGACACCTCCCGCACATTTCTCCTCGGCGGCATCCATCACGACGCCGGCCTTCAGTTTCCCGTGTTGCCGTTAGGCGGGATCGACTACTTCAACTTCGACTGGCATCACACGGGACTGCAGACCAACGTCTTCTTCGCCGGCATCGTGGTGGCGGCAAATGCGACGAATCCGAACGTCGCAAACACGCACATCAACGTCGGCGCCGATCTCTTCGCCATCGCTGTCCCGACGACGGACTCGATGTTTCGCGGCGGCAAGGAACAGACCGGTGAAGCGGTGAAGGCCCTTCCCACTCACATGAACTTCCGGGTCGGCCACCCGTTCTTCGGCTTCGGCAAGGCGGATTTCTCGCTGGGAATCGGGCACATCACCTACCAGCGATCCGAGGATACGGCGCCGTCGTTCCAGGTGCCGAGCGATACGTTCCAGATCACTCCGTCGTTCGACGCGCAGTATTCGCGCTGGGGATACACGATCTCCGGTTTCTTCGACTACACGAAGCGCACGACGTGGAAACCGTGGGGAATCCTGAGCGAGTACGACCGGAAGCAGAAGACATTCACGACGTTCGGTGGCGAGCTATCGAAGAGTTTCTTCCTGCCGAAGTTTCAACGCATCAGCGTGGAGCTGAACTACGACGACGGAACGCGGCTCGACCGCTTCTCAAAGTATGGATTCGGCTTCTTCGGCTCGCAGCGCATTCACGGCGTCCAGTCCGGATCCGTTCACGCCCAGCGCGCCATCCTCGGGCACCTGTCGTACGGGTTCGTGTTCTCGCAGCAATTCCGGATCGAGGCCTTCTACGATCATGCCCTGCTCGACGACAAGCTCGCGGGCTACCACCACGAGCCATTCCAGGGCGTCGGAATCGCGGGCCAGACGGTCGGACCGAAAGGAACACTGCTCCGGCTCGACATCGGCAAGACCGTCGGCCGCAATGCGCAGGGCGGATTCGTGGCGGACATCGTCGTTTTGAAACTGTTCTGACGCAATTCGTGACAACTGATCCTCTGTCATGGATGAGAATTTCATCCCATGAAGACGATCCTCGCGCTTGCACTCAGCACGCTGTTCACATCTACCGCCACGGCTGCCCCGCTAACCAACACGGAGTCCGCCAAAGTGCGAAGGGTCATGGAGCGTTATGTCGCCAGCTGGCTGGCGACGCCGACGCGGTGATGCGGCTTCTGACCGACGACTCGGTTCTCATCCCGAATGAGAAGCCGACGCTGATCGGCAAGACGGCGCTGCGGAACTACTGGTTCCCGCCGGGCACTCCGACTCTCCTGTCGCGCTTCACGACCACGTCCGACCAGATCACGGGCTCGGGCGACGTCGCCACCGTGCACGGAACGCAAATCATCGAATGGTCATCCTCGGGCGAGCGATGGAGAACGCACGGCAACTACCTGACCGTTCTCAGAAAAACTGCCGGCGGTTGGCGCGTCGCGATCCAGATGGCTGGAAACACCGACGCCGAGCGAGTTCCGTAACCCCCCGTACGTGAGGATGCGCTCTGACTCTGTGTGAGGACCGGCTGAAGCCGGTCCGCACACAGAGGCGACCTCCGTAAAACGAAAAAAGCCCGGCGCGAGGCCGGGCCTTTCACGAGAGCTTGAAATCATAGTTACGGGGTCGGCGACGAGTTCTGGATGTAGAAGTCGACCGCACCGATCTCGGTCTTCAGGCCGCGGGTGTCGACCGTTCGAACCAGCAGCCGATGCCGCGCGTTGCTGAGCTTCGTGGTGTCCATCGTGAAGCGCCAGCCGGAGTTGAGGCTGTTGTTGATGAACGGATACGCGGCCTGTACGTCGGCCCGCTGGAAGCCGTACTGCGCCGGTCCGATGAAGTCGCCATCGACGACGATCTCGACGCCGGAGATGAATCCGACCTCGGAGATCGCCCATCCCTGGAAGGTCACGTTGCCTTTCAGGAAGTCGAAGGACGTCGGGATATCGATGAAGCCCTGCGCCGAGGCGACGCGGTCTTCGGCACACTGGAAGTTGATCGGAATGCCCGCCGGTCCCGGCAGCTCTGCGAACGTCTGCTGCTGATCGCCGACGCGAACCTTCATGACGTGGTGCCCTGGAGGAACACCGAGCGCCATCAGCGCGCCGACGTCGAGCGTGAACAGGAAGCCGGAGTGGATCGAGTCGGGGAACGTCGGGAAGTAGCGGGCGACGTCATAACGCGGCACGCCGTAGCAATTCGTGTAGGTGTTGAAGAGCGTGCTGAACGCACAGTTGTCGGTGGAGATCCAGCGGACGCCGTCGATCATCAGCTCGACGTAGGAGACGCGGCCCGTATCGAGGCGCGTGCCGAGGTCGAGGGCCCATCCGCGGACGGGCGTGATGTGCGAGGCGTTGTTGATCGGGAACGACGGCGAGACGATGACCGGCGGAATGACCGTGCACTTCGTGCCGTACAGTACGGCGTCGGGTTTCGGTTCGTCGAGATATCCAAACGGAGCGAGGAACGACTCGTTGTTGAAGATCTGCACCTGCCGGCGGCCGATGAGACGCGAGGCGCCCAGGCGGTCGGTGGCCTTCACTTCGAGAAGGTGCACACCGTTCTGGATGCGGGTCGAATCGATGTGCGCCACGAAGCCGCTGAACTCCGCTGCCGGGAAGTCGGGAAAGGTGTTGCCGACATCGGGGCGTTCGTCGCCGTAGATCGCGTTCTGCAGGATCGAGCCGTCCATGTAGACGTCGACGCGCGACACGCCATCCGTGTCCGCTGCCCACCCCACGACCGGGAAGGAGCCGACGGCGTTGAAGATGCTGCCGAGGTCCGGGATGTCGACAGAGCCGAGAGGCGCCTGATTCAGCGTGTTGTCGATGTTGATCGTGCGGCGTCCCACTTCCTGCACGGTGTTGTCGCTCAGATAGACGCGTACCGAAACCGTATGGGGACCATTCGTGAAGCGGCTGGCCATGAAGCCAGTCTGGAATCCGGGCGCCATGTTAAAGATGCCGGGGTAGTCCGGATAGGCCGCTTCGACGTCGATGCGCGGTAGCCCGAGCGTGGCCCGGTGCTGAAACTGATCGTCGACGTACAACTCGATCTTCGACACGGTGCCGGGATCGAGAACGAATCCTCTGACTTTGACAAGGCCTGTCTGCGTGACGCCCGGATCGGGGTCATCGACAGAAGCTACGAAACCTTGTGCTAGAAGCGCCGGCGTGAGGATCGCCGTCACAAAGCTAAGAACCAGGCCGCGGGTAACCCATCTCCACATATCCCCAACCTCCAACCCGAAAATGACCTTGCTCCGTTGACTGTCGAATCGGCCACGGAGCGACGCCGATCCACTTTGTTTTTCGAGAGTTTATACTAAGAAGGGTGACTTCTCAAAACGTCGCTGTGACGGTCGGACTCGAAGACGTCCGGGCCGCTGCTGAGCGAATCCGCACATACATCCATCGTACTCCGCTTCTGCCCAGCCGCTCGCTTTCGGAAAGGGCTGGCGTCGATATCCGCCTGAAATGCGAGAACTTGCAGCGGGCTGGCGCCTTCAAGATCCGCGGCGCCATGAACGCCCTCCTGCAGCTCTCGGATGACCAGCGGAAGCGCGGCGTCGTCGCGTTTTCCTCCGGGAACCACGCGCAGGGTGTGGCACTCGCTGCCAGGATTCTGGGCATTCGGGCCACGATCGTGATGCCGGAAGGGTCGGTGGCGACCAAGGTCGCGGCGACCGAAGCCTACGGCGCCGAAGTCGTCACTGCCGGGGTTACGGCCGCCACCCGCGACACCGTTGCGAGGGAGATCGCGGCCAGGACCGGCGCGGCGGTGATCCCGCCATTCGACGACGAGCGCATCATCGCCGGCGCCGGAACGGTCGGCCTGGAGATCGTCGAGGAATGGCCCGAGGTGCGGAACGTCATCGTTCCGCTGGGCGGCGGCGGGCTCCTCTCAGGGGTCGCGGTCGCCGTGACGTCCGTCAATGAGCGCGCCGACGTCTACGGCGTCGAGCCGAGCGCGGGCAACGATGGTCAGCAATCGTTCCGCAGCGGAAAAATCGTCACGATCGACCCACCGAAGACGATTGCGGACGGTGCGCGTACGCTGGCGATCGGTTCGCGGAACCTGGCGATCATGCTCGAGCGGGTGAAGGACGTCGTCACCGTCGATGACGACACGCTGCTCGAAGTCCTGAAATTCGCGATGTACCGGACGAAGCTCGTGATCGAGCCGACCGGCGCTTTGGGGATCGCCGCGGTGTTGTCGAAGGCGATCGATGTGAAGGGGCCCACCGCGATTGTCGTTAGCGGGGGCAATCTGGACTTTTCGCTGCTGTGTAAGTGAGGAGACGAGGAATGATAAATGTTGAATGTTGAATGTTGAATGAGATCTGGTGTTCAACATTCAACATTTAACATTGAACATTCCCGTCCTCCATGACCGGCTCCCTCTTCGACGACGCACCGTTCCCGACCGCACCAAAAGGTGACGCTCCCCTTCCTGAACGCCTGCGCCCGAAGGAGCTCGACGAGGTCGTCGGCCTCGAGGAGCTGTTAGGCAAGGGACGATTCCTTCGCAACGCCATCGAGAGCGACCGCATCCCGTCGATGATCTTCTGGGGTCCGCCGGGTTCGGGGAAGACGACGCTGGCGCGCATCATCGCGAAAACGACACGCGCGCGATTCGTCACGTTCTCCGCCACGAGCACTGGCATCAAAGAGATCAAGGCGCTGATGGAAGAGGCGCGAAAAGCGCGGCAGGCACGCGGATCGAAGACGATCGTCTTCATCGACGAGATCCACCGCTTCAACAAGGCGCAGCAGGACGCGTTCCTCCCCTACGTCGAAGCGGGCGACATCACGCTGATCGGCGCCACCACCGAGAATCCATCGTTCGAAGTGAACTCGGCGCTGCTGTCGCGCAGCAAGGTCGTCGTGCTCCCGGCACTCGAACGCCCGCAGGTCATGACGATTCTCCGCCGGGCCATCGAGGATCCTACGTTGAAGAAGTCCGGCGTCGAGCTCACCGACGACGCCCTCGACTTCATCGCCGCCACCTCCGCCGGCGACGCGCGGCAGGCGCTCAACTCGTTGCAGCTCGTCAGCGAGACGGGATCCAAGGGCAGCGTTGACGCCGAAGGCGTGAAGCAGATTCTGCAACGCCGCTCGCTCATGTACGACAAGGGCGGCGACGAGCACTACAACATCATCTCCGCGGTTCACAAATCGATTCGCAACGGCGACGCGGACGCGGCGATGTACTGGGTCGTGCGCATGCTGGAAGGCGGCGAGGATCCGATGTACATCGCGCGGCGCCTCGTGCGGGCGGCGTCGGAAGACATCGGCAACGCCGACCCGCAAGCGCTGGTGCTCGCCATCGCGGTGAAAGAGGCCACGCACTTCATGGGGATGCCTGAGGCCGGCGTGGCGTTAGGCCAGTTGGCGACGTATCTCGCCGCGGCGCCGAAGTCGAACGCGGCGTACGCCGGTTACGGCGAAGCCGTCCGCGAAGTCCGCCAGGGAGATAACCCTTCCGTCCCGCTTCACATCCGCAACGCGCCCACGAAACTCATGAAAGACCTCGGCTACGGACGCGGATATCAATACGCGCACGACTTCGAGGACCAGACCGCGGCCATGGACTGTTTGCCGGAGGCGCTGGCCGGGCGGCGGTTCTACGAGCCGAAAGACGTCGGTGCCGAGAGTGAGATTCGGGAGCGGCTGGAGAAGATGCGGGATGCCAGGAAAAAGTGAGTGGGTCGAACACCAGAATGCTGAATGCAGAATTAAGAACCTAGGAGGTTTGCTGCGTTCTCAATTGTGCATTCTGCATTCTGCATTCAGCCTTTGAAGGCAGCAGGACAAGTGACCTCACACAGCTACCGCACGATCGGCGCGGGCTTCCGGTCCGGCCCCAGATTCACGTAAACCACCTGCGCCTCGGTCACGAGCACTTTCTTTCCCGGCTCGTTCCCCCGGATCGCCTCGACCACGACCTTCGTCGTGATCGAGGTGTTTCCAATGCGCAGCGTCTCCGTCCAGAAGCTCACGAGGTCGCCGACGAAGACCGGCGCGTGAAACACGATCTTGTCCATCGAGACGGTGACCATCGTGTTCGAGCCCTGCCGGCGCGCTTCGATCGCGCCGGCCTGGTCGGTGTAGGAGAGAATCACGCCGCCGAAGATGGTGCCCTGCGCGTTCGTGTCGCGCGGCATCATGAGCACGCGAATCGCGGGCTCATTCCATTTCGGCAGCGCGTCGCCCACTACAGGCCCGCCTGCTGTGCAGGGTGGCTCTGCAGGAGCGTGTTGTTGATGTCGATCTTCGATTCTTTCTTCAGCCGGTTTAGCAGAACGGTGCGCAGATTGCGTGCTTCCTGCTGGCGGAGGATCTCGGCGTACTGCGTATTGTTGTCGTCCACCGCTTTCGGATCGACCTTCTTCTGATCGGTCACCTGAAACGCGACCGCGCCGTCGCCGACCACGATCGGACCCTTGAGATCGCCGACGTTCGCCGCCATCGCGGTGTTCACGAGCGCGGAGGTGTCGCCGGTGAATCCGGACACGAAACCCTGCCGGTTGAGCGTCGTCTCCAGAGTGTTGATGCCGACCTTTTTCGCCACTTCATCGATGGTCTTTGCCGGCAGCGCGCGCGCCAGAACCGCCTTCGCCTGCTCGCGAGCCTTCGCCATGCGCGCATCGTTTTCGACGCGCGCGCGGATTTCGTTCAGTGCCGGGACGCCGGCGGCACGAACGCCGTACAGGTACGGGATCATCGGTCCGCGCTGCGTCGCCGTTACCTCGCCGACATCACCCATCTTCGCGGAGAACGCCCACGTCGAGAGCGGCGAGTTGTTCCCGATGCCCGGGATCATCTCCGCCTTGCTGAACCACTGCGTGTCGTTGGAGCTGATCTTGTCGTTCGCAATCGCGCTGAATTCCGCCGCGCTCTTCGGTGGCGTCTGCTTCAGGCGCGCCGCCAGCCGGGTGATCTCGTCGCGTCCGGTGTTCTTCGCCTGCTCGTCCGCCATCTGAGCAGAGAGCTGCGGCTTCACTTCCTCGAACGTGCGGTAACCCGCGGGACGGCGCTCGAGCACCTTGATGATGTGGTACCCGAAGTCCTTGGAGCGGATCGGATCGCTGATGCTATTCATCGGAATGGCGAAGGCGGCGGTGTCGAATGGCTCGACCGTCGCGCCCTGATCGACCCAGTCCATGTCTCCGCCCTTCGTCGACGACGAGGGATCGCCCGAGTTCTCACGCGCCAGCTTGGCGAAATCGGCTCCCGAACGAAGCTGCTTCACGAGACTGTCCGCCTTCGCTTTCGCGGCGGCATCGACTTCCGGCGTCGCGGTGGGATCGACCTTGATGAGGATGTGAAGGATGTGCGCCTGCTGCGGGCGCTTGTAGTCTTCCTTCGTCGCGTCGTAGCGCTTGTGGATGTCCGCGTCGCTCGGATTGATCTGCGAGCGAAGACGCGCGTTGTCCGCGATGAGGTACTTGAGCGCGCGCTGCTCCCCGTGCGCATAGTTCGCCTGGTTCGCCTTGTAGTACTGCTCGACCTCGGCCGGCGTCACGGTGACCGTCGCCGCTTCGCGGCTCGCCGGATACAGGACGTACTTGATCTTGGCGTTCTCGCTGATGCGGCGATACTCGGCTGCTGCCGCCTTCGGCGACACGACGAGGCCGTTCGTGAGCGCGCTCTCCATCTTCATGATGGTGATCTCGTCCGAGACCTCGTCCTCGAACTCCGCCGTCGACTGGAAGCCGAGGGCGCCGGTGACGTAACGGGTGTAGAGCTCGTTGCCGACGAACTTGCCGTCGGGATTCAGCGTCGGAATCTCGAGAATCTTCTTGCGCACTTCCTCGGGCGTGGCCTGCAGGTGCAGACGACGCGCTTCCTGCATGAGGAGGTGCTGATCGATGAGGCCGGCGAGCGCGCGCTTCTTGAGGCCCAGCGACACCATCATCTCGTCGCTGAGCGGCTGGCGGACCTGCTGCTCGTAGCTCTTCTGAAGGTAGTAGACCGCGCGATCGTATTCACGCAGCGAGATCGTCTCGCCGTTGACGCGCGCGGCGTATCCGCGTGTGTCGGCTGCCGCACCGGAGCGGGCGCCGCCGGCACCCCAGTCGACGAAGATGAAGAGGATGAAAATCGCCACGATGGCGATGAGAATCCACTTCAGTTGCTGAAAGCTGTCGCGCATCATCTTGAGCATTGCGAACGAACCTCGATCTGATTATTGGATTGGACTGTGTGCAGGCCGGCTCTGAGCCGGTCGCCCCATGACCGGCTGAAGCCGGTCCTCCCACCTAAAAAACGCGGCAGTTTACCTATTCCCCGAAGGTACGGCAAACGCGGCGGGAGCCTGTGTTATAAAGGTTTGACTCACGTTCGATGGCAAAAAAGGGTAAAGAGGCCGGGGCGGATATCGATTGGTATCTGATCTCAATCGATCGGCTCAAACAGATCGGCCTGATCATTCTTCTGGTCGCGCTCGGCCTCGCGGGCTGGTGGTTCTTCACCAGCCAGAAGCGAAACCCGCGCAGCACCGCTGAAGCGGCGATCGCCGACGCGAGGCAATCGCTCAACGATCTCGCTGCGTCGAAAGAATTTCCCTCTCATCGCACCGAGTACGATCGCGCTTCGAAACGGCTGGACGCCGCACAAACGCTCCTCGGCCAGGCGAAGTACCCGGACGCTCAAGGCGCCGCCGTCGAGTCGCAGACGATCAGCCGCGCGGCGCTCTCCGGCGGGACCAGCGCCGAAAACGATGCCCAGTTCCTTAGCGTTGAAGGCGAGGTCCAGTTTCAAAAAGGATCGAGTAACGAATGGCATCGCGCCGAGGTTCGCACCGGACTCTTCAATGGCGATTGGGTCAAGACCTCGGACAATTCTTCAGCGGAGTTGATCTTCTCCAACGGCTCGCTCTACACGGTCGGAGCGGGAGCGCTGCTCGAGATTTACGCTCAGTTCAATCCGGCTACCAGCAAGAAGAGCAACTCGGTGCAGATGCAGATCGGATCCGTCGAGGTCGCAACGACCGACGACAGCTCCACCGTGCGCACGCCGGGCAGCCAGGTGGTTGTCGATTCGGAGTCCACGACCCAGGTCGGCGTCGACAAAGGGAAGGCCACGTCCGTCGTAGCGACGAAGGGATCGGCATCAATCACGGCTCCGACCGGCGGACCGGCCGTGAAGATCGCCAGCGGCGAGAAGGTTACGGCATCACCGGAGGGTGCACTTTCGGGAGTCAAGAAACTGGCGATGCCTCCCGCTCTTCTTGCGCCGAACGACAATCAAGTCTTCCCGTCTGATTCGAAGATCGACTTCACGTGGGTTACTGTGCCGGGTGCGGCGGGATACCTCCTGCAGGTGTCGCGCTCCCGTCTTTTCACGGTTCTGGAGATCAACTCCAAGAGGCAGAAACCCACGGCCACGGCGAAAGTCACCGCCGACGGCGCGTTCTATTGGCGCATCGCCTCCCTCGGCACCGACGGAGATTCCGGCCCGTTCTCGACTCCCTTCCGTTTTCGGGTGAGCGGCGCGAGCCAGCAGGCAGGCTCACAAACGCAGGAAGGACCTCCTCCGGCCCTTCTGCTCAAGAAGCCCTATCCGATCGGCGGTCCGTTCTACATGATCGAAGGAACGACGGACGCCGGAGCGACGGTATTCATCAATGACGAAGAAGTCGACGTCGAATCGAGCGGCCATTTCAAGAAGCTCGTGAGCTTTAGCAAGGTCGGACGAAACACCGTCGTGGTCAAAGCGGTCAACGCGGCAGGAAAACAAACGATACAATCCGAGAACGTGCTGGTCGAAGAATAAGCGGGTCGCAAGTCGGGGGTCGCGGGTCGGCGTTCCCGACCTCCGACCCGCGATCTGCGACCCGCGCTTTCTGCTTAGCACCCCTCTTGCAGGATGGCCAACGCCTGCATCTCACAATCAAAGGAAACCTGAATGGCAGTTAAGTCTCTTCTCTCGATGTTCTCGAACGATCTCGCGATCGATCTCGGAACGGCGAATACGCTCGTTTACGCGAAGAACAAGGGCATCGTCGTTCGCGAACCGTCGATCGTCGCGGTCAACAAGATCACCAACAACGTCGAGGCGGTCGGCAAAGAAGCCAAAGAGATGCTCGGCCGTACGCCGGGAAACATCGTCGCCATTCGTCCGATGAAGGATGGCGTCATCGCCGACTTCGAAGTGACGGAGAAGATGATCAAGTACTTCATCGAGAAGGCGCACGGACGCCGCTTTCTGGTGAAGCCGCGGATCGTCATCTCGGTTCCGTCGGAAATCACGCAGGTCGAGAAGCGCGCGGTCAAGGACTCGGCCCTGCGCGCGGGCGCGACCGAGGTGTATCTGATCGAGCAGGCGATGGCGGCGGCGATCGGCGCCGGCCTCCCCATCACCGACCCGACCGGCAACATGATCGTGGACATCGGCGGCGGAACGACGGACGTGGCGGTCATCTCCCTCGCGGGCATCGTCTATTCGCGTTCGGTGCGCGTGGCCGGCAACGAGATGGACGACGCGATCATTCAGTACATCAAACGCAAGTACAACCTGCTCATCGGCGAGCGAACCGCCGAACAAGTCAAGATGGAGATCGGCTCCGCCTTCCCGCTCGACGAAGAGATGACGATGGAGATCAAGGGGCGCGACCTCGTGGAAGGGGTTCCGAAAACGCTCGTGGTTTCCGATGAGGAAATCCGCGAGGCGCTGTCCGAGACCGTCGCCACGATCGTCGAAGCCGTCCGCGTCGCGCTGGAGCGCACGCCGCCCGAGCTCTCGGCCGACATCATGGACAAGGGCATCATCATCGCCGGCGGCGGCTCGATGCTGAAGAACCTGGACAAGCGGCTCCGCGAGGAAACCGGCCTTCCGGTCACCCTGGCCGAAGATCCACTGGCCTGCGTCGCCCTCGGCACCGGCCAGATGCTCACCGACTTTAATCTGTTGAGAAAGATCTCGATCGAATAGCAGGTCGCAAGTCGCGGGTCGGAGGTCGGAAAAACCGACCCGCGACCCGCCACCTGCGACCCGCGGTTGTATGGCCTAAATCCTGCTCAGGTCGCGTTAGTCAAAATGGCCGTAGTTCCTGTAGATGTCATCCCGCGCAGACCGACGCTGTTGTTCATCGTCGTGCTGTCGCTTCTCTTCGTGCTGATGAGTCTCAGCAGCCGGACGCGCATCGGCGGCGAGACCCGCACGATGTTCGAGCGGACCGTGATGACGATCTTCTCGCCCGTGCCCAAAACCGTGAACTGGGTCGGACAGTCGACGGCCGACATGTACCACGGCTACCTCGACATGCGTCGCGCGGTGAACGAGAACCTCGAGCTGCATCGCAAGGTCATCGATCTCACTACCGAGAACCTCAAACTCCGCCAGTCCGAAACTGATCTCAATCATCTCCGCACCCTCCTCGGCTACGCAGAAGAGT
>JBBRMQ010000104.1:0-13471 GCA_038230775.1 Thermoanaerobaculia bacterium | reverse complement strand
GAACTTTATCGTCGTGCAGTTGAATCCGAACAGGAGCGCTCAACTACGAATCTCGCGGCAGTATCAGATCGCACGCTTTGGTTTGATCGTGGCCGCGGACGAAGACGTTTGGCGACGGGTGGCGGTGCCTGGCGATCCCGAGGCGCTGATCCGTGCCATTGACGATCCGGTGGCTAACGGAAACCTGTTGCTGGACGCCGGGCTGGCGGAAGCCGCGCAAGCGGAATTCGACAGGGTGGGCGGCGCGCAACGCCAGGCCCGTTAGCTTACGGCTATCGCGCGGGTCGTCAGGCTCGCTTCAACGCGCGCAGGATCGCGATCAGGATGATGGCGCCGATGAACGCGGTGATGATCGATCCGATCAGACCTCCGCTCGCGATGCCGAGGAGGCTGAACAGCCATCCACCTAACAGCGCGCCGATGACGCCCACGATCATGTCGCCGACGATGCCGTAGCCGCCGCCCTTCATCACTTGACCGGCGAGCCAGCCTGCGATCAGACCGATGAGAAGAAACCAAACCAGAGCCGAGACAGTCATTGCGTTCTCCCTTGTGCCGGAGTTCTTTTCACATGTCGTGCCGGGCTGAGGCATGGACGATGCAACGACGATCTTTTGGAGGATCTATGGCCACCAAAAAGAGAACGAGCACCGCGAAAAAGTCGTCGTCCAGGAAACGCGCATCCAGCAAGCGCACGCTCATCGAGCCGCATGCCGGCGACAAGCGCTACGTCCGCCGCGACGCGGAAGGAAAGTTCAAGACGGAAGTGAACGTGGGACGCTCGCTGTCGGCCGACAGCCGTAGCAAGTCGAAGACGGTGGCGAAAAAGGGGCAGGGCGACCGAGGCGACTCAAAGAGGTAGCGGCGACCGGGTCAGCGTCCACGTGCTCAGACTCGACAAGCGCAGAGAAGACGTCAGCAGTCGCGTCGCCGACTTCTTTCTCCGCGTTCAGGCGAGCAGAGCTGGCGAGGAACGCCTGATGTCATGACGACGACACTCGACAGGCTGCGCGACATTCTCGTCAGGAAATACAGTGTTGCTGTCGACACCGTCACACCAGCGTCCACGCTGGAGAGCCTCGGGCTGGATTCGCTCGACCTCGTCGAGTTGCTGTTCGAGGTGGAAGATGAGTTTCACATCCGGATTCCCCAGGACGGCGGCTCTGCGTTGAAGACGGCGACGGTGCAGGACATCATCGACTCCATCCAGAAGCTGTGGCCCAAGGAGTCATGAGCATCCGGCGCGTCGTCGTTACCGGCCTCGGTGTCATCTCGCCGATGGGTCACGAAATCGAGACGCTGTTTTCGAAGCTGATGGCAGGGGAGTCCGCAATCCGCCGCTTCACTGCGGAGGGCGCGAAAGACAGCTTCGCGAACGTTGCCGCCAGCGCGGAATTCGAACCCTCCAACTTCTTTCCGGCCTCACAAAGAGTCGAGCAACTCGACCGCGTCAGCCAATTCTCGCTCGCCGCGGCCGCGGCCGCGGTGAAGGATTCCGGCATCGATTTCGGCGGGGGCCTCAATGCGCGCTCGGGTGTGTCGGTCGGCACGGGAATGGGAGCGACGAGCGCCCTCGAGGAGACGTTCAATCAACTGCTCTTGCGCGATCCCGATCGACTGCACCCGCTGACTGTCCTCAAGGTGATGAACAACGCCGCCGGCGCACACATCGCGATGCAATACGGGCTGGGTGGGCCCGATCTGACGTATTCGTGCGCGTGCTCGTCGTCAGCGGTGTCGATCGGCGAGTCGTACCGTCAGATCGCTCACGGCTACGCCGATGTCATGATTGCCGGCGGAGCGGAGGCGCAGCTGACGTTCGGGTTCTTCAAGGCGTGGGAGGCGATGCATGTTCTCGCCATCGTCGACAAGGACAACCCATCGGCCTCCTGTCGTCCGTTCTCCAGGAATCGGAGCGGACTGGTGCTCGGAGAGGGCGCAGCGTTCGTCATCCTCGAGGAGCGCGAGGCGGCTCTACGGCGGGGCGCTCATGTCTACGCGGAGCTCGCCGGCTACGGCAGCAGCAATGACTCGTCGCACATCACGAAACCCTCTGTGGACGGACAGGCGCGCGCCATGGAGCTGGCTCTTGAAAGCGGCGCCATTGACCCCGCTCAAGTCGACTACATCAATGCGCACGGAACGGGAACGGCGCTGAATGACGTGACCGAGACCCGCGCGATCCGAAGAGTGTTCGGTGAGCGTGCGTCGAAGATTCCCGTCAGCTCGACCAAGTCGATGCATGGCCATTTGTTAGGCGGAGCCGGGGCACTGGAGTTTGTGATCGCCGTGCTGTCGATGCATTTTCGGGCCGTTCCGCCGACGGCGAACCTTGATGTCCCCGATCCTGAATGCGACCTCGACTACGTGCCGGGCCGCGGGCGTGGCGACCAGGACGTCCGATGCGTGATGTCGAATTCGTTCGCCTTCGGAGGCACGAACGCGGTATTGATCGCACGCCGCGACGAGCGGTAACGACGTCTGGGACGCTGCATCCATGTCACCTCTGGCCATGTTCCTGTGGGTCGCCAATGTCGTTCTCGACACCGCTGGCTCACGTCGGCCGGTGTGACGAACATCAATATTCAGTCGGTGAACTATTCGGCGGTCCAGCTCACCGACACGCTGTCCGGTCCGGATGAAGAACCGCAACGATCGGTGTGGGAGGAAATCCTCCGCGCGCTTCTGGAAAACCGCAACTTCGCGGAAGGACAGCGTGAATCGCAACACGTTGAGCCTCTCGACGAGCTCTCGAAGCTCATCGCGGAATACGCCGCCGACGTCGAGGCGGAAACCACGTTCGATCCGAAAGCGACGTTCGGCGTACGCCTGGCCTCGAATCGAGTGGTGGTTTGGTGTTCAGCTGCGAGCGGCAGAAGATGAGTCGGCCTTCACCTGGTTCCTACTGCTCGTGCTGCCGGAGGTTCGCGCGTGATCGGCGTCGGTGTCGAAGAGGCATCGATGCGCCTCGGGGACTTCGTGACCGGCAGCGTGTACTGGTCCGAAGTGAAATCGGGGCCGATCCACGTCGAGTTGCGGTGGGTTGCCGGCGGTCAGCGACACACGACACGCTCAAAGTCGTCCGCGAGGTTTACCAGGAGATTGAGAATGTTCCCGAAGGTACGCTGCCGTTTCGATGGAAACTGCCGCACGAGGGTCCGATGAGCTTCGAGGGCACCGCGGTGAGCGTCCGATGGAGCGTCCGCGCATCGACCGCGGCCGGCCTGATCGAAGAAGCGGATGTGGCCGAGGTTGCGCTCGACGTGCGAGCGGGTGTGCAGGCGCCGCGCGCCTAACAGCTACGCATCGCGTGCGGCGAACGGTGAGTTGGCGATGCCGATCACGGCCGGGCCCCTGCCAAGTCCAGAGCACGAGAACGGGCCGTTCGAGATCTGGACGATTCGCACCGACGGCACCGAAGCGCGGCAGATCACGCGTTCGTAACGACCGTGATGCGCGGTCGAGTTCGGTTGTTCCGTACGATCAATCGGTCTCGGTGACTGTAATCACTCGTCCCCGACGCTTCGTCCAATAGACTGAAATCTTCGTGCGTCTATCCACAATTGCCCTTATCGCTCTCGCATCGGCTTTCCCTGCCGTCGCGCAGCAGCAAGTGTGTCCTGGTGCCGCTGCGATTCAACTCATCGCACCCGCGGACGGCATCGTCGCCGCGTCACCGGTCACGTTCTCATGGTCGGCAGTTCCGGGCGCTGCCGCGTACCGGGTATGGATCATCGTCGACGGTTCGCAGGCGACCGTACTGGACCGAACGACGTCAACAACGTCGAGCGATGCCGTTCCCAGCGGCTCGATCGAGTGGTACGTCGAGACGCTCTTCGCTCAATGCTCTTCGGTGTTTTCTTCGCACCGCCACATCACGGTTGCCAAAGCCACGACGTGCGGCACACGTCAGGCGTCCTCGCTCACGGCTCCTCTGAGCGGAGCGCAACTCGCCTCGAGCGTCACGTTCAGTTGGACCTCCGTTTCCGGTGCGCTGGTGTATCGATTGTGGATCTCGATCGATGGCGGTCCCTTCGTGGACATCGACGAGACGAAACAGACGTCGTTGACGGAAGACGTGCCGCCGGGAAAGGTGCAGTGGTACGTGGACGTGATCACGGACAGTTGTCCGGCGCTCTCTTCAGCGAAATCCACATTCTCTGTCCTGCCTTCCTCCGCGTGCGGCAATGCCGCTCCGTTCCCGATCGCGCCCGCCGACGGAAGCTCCAGCGCGACATCGCCGGTCACGTTCACATGGACTCCGGTGACGGACGCGACGGCCTACCGCATTCTCGCGTCGGTGGATGGCAGCGACTTCTTTCTGCTCGCGAAGTCGATGGACACGACGGAGACGAAGTTTCTGCCTTCGGGCGCGTGGGTGTGGATCGTGGAAGCGGTTTTCGAGGAGTGTCCGAACACGCGGTCGTCGCGGTCGCGGTTCACGATCGCGCGTGGTACGAACTGTCCGACTACGGCCGCACAACTGGTGACCCCGGCGAACAACGCGACAAACATTGCATCGCCCGTACTGTTCACATGGACGCCGGTTTCGGGCGCGATCGGCTACGCGTTGTTCGCGCGTCACGATGACGGTCCCGCCACGGCGTTGACCGAAACCACCACGGCGCAGTTCCAGAAAAAACTCCCCGACGGCGCGTTCGACTGGTGGATCGTTGCGCTGTTTCCAAACTGCCCTCCGGTCGAGTCGGTGCACAACACGTTCGCCATTCCCGCCGGCTGCGACAACCGTCGTCCTCTCGCGGTCGTTCCGCACGACGACGCCACCGGCCTCACCTCGCCCGTTCAGTTCGTATGGTCGCGAACGCCCGGCGCGAAGTCGTACAACCTCTGGATCGCGTCGGGACGCAACGCCGCGACGCTGGCCGGATCGACGACCGACAACAAACTCAGGGCGGCCGTCACGACGGGTTCGGTGACGTGGTACGTCGAAGCGGTGTTCGACGGTTGTGCGTCGACCGAATCCGCCGCGGCGACCTTCACCGCGCGATCCGTGCCCGCATGTGGCGTCCCGCAGAAGACTCTCATCCGCGTTCCCGGTCAGGCTGCGTCCGAGTCGACGTATGTCGTTCGGTGGACGGCGGTGGCGAACGCATCCTCGTACGACGTCGAGGAGGCGACGGCCGCGGACTTCAGCAACGCGACGACACAAACCGTGGCGGACGTTCTCGCACCATTTGCGCACGCGGTGACGCAGCCGGTTCGCTACTTTTATCGCGTGCGCGCCATCAGCAGTTGCAGCGATGCGCACGGCGCCTATTCGCGCCCTGCGACGATCGCCATCGTTCCGCAGACGCGCGCGACGACACTCGACATCGACGCGACCACCGGCACGTCGCAGGCGATCGTGCTGCCGCCCCGAAACCCACCCACCACGTTTACAGCACGCGCGGACAAGCCCTGGGCCACCGTGGCCCCGGCGTCGGGGACGATCGGCGCCGCCGGCGCGACGCTGACGGTCACCACCGACCGCAATGCGTTGCGCAATGGAACGAACGCCGCCTCCGTCATCGTGACCTACGGTTCCGCATCGAGCTCCGGTCGCCGCGCACCGCTGGGATCATCGGTGACGTCTTCAGTGCCGATCTCCGTCACGATTGCCACACCCGCTTCGTCCTCGGGCAAGAACACGCCACCGCCCGATTCGCTCATCGTGCCGGCGGTCGGTCATCTCTCCGGCCTGAACGCGGCTGCGTACGCATCGGATGTGCGTCTCGCGAACCTCTCTGCGTCTGTCATGCGATATCAACTCAACTTCACGCTGTCAAGAACAGACGGCACGCAATCAGGCCAGTCGACGACGATCGAAGTCGATCCCGGGGCAACGCTGGCCCTCGATGACATTCTGACCAGTTTCTTCGGGCTCGGTTCCGATGGCGCCAGCGCCAGCGGAATGCTCGAGATCCGTTCGCTGTCGACCTCGACCAGCAGCTCCTCGACGACCCCCAGCGTCACAGTAGCGTCGAGCCGGACCTTCACCACATCGACCGCTGGAACCTTCGGCCAGTTCATTCCGGCCATCCCGTTCTCGAGCTTCGTCACGAGTGTGTCGTCGAAAAACGTGTTGTCGCTGCAGCATCTCGCTCAGAGCAGCGCGTACCACACGAATCTTGGACTGGTGGAAGGCTCGGGACAGAGCGCGAGTGTGCTCCTTCATGTCTTCGACGACGCGGGCACGGAGCTGGCGAGAATCCCGCTGGCCCTGCTGCCGGGCGAGCACCGGCAGATCACGTCATTCCTGCAGCAGAACGCGATCAGCGTCGCCGACGGACGCATCGAAGTCGAAGTGACATCGGCAACGGGAAGCGTCAGCGCCTATGCGTCGGTCGTCGACAATGTCACGAACGATCCCTACCTCGTGCCTGCCGTGTTGAAGGGCGGGACGACGTCTACGCGTTCGGTGCTACCAGACGTCGAAGTCAACGTCGCGTCCAGCAGACAGAGCGATGTGCGGTTGTTCAATGGCGGCTCGACGACGGCGAACGCGACGCTCATTTTCTCGCCTCAGCCCGGGATGCCAGGATCCGCGCAGTCCGTGCAGGTGAGTGTCCCGCCCGGACAGGTGAAGGGGCTCGACAACATTCTGCAGTCCTCCTTCAACCTCTCGACCTCGGCCGGTGCGCTGCTGGTTACCACTCCATCCGCGTCCAGTCTCGTCGTCACCGGCCGCACCTACACGAAGACAGGGACCGGAACGTTCGGGCAGTTCATGTCGGCCGCCACCCCAGCCGATTCGGTCGGCCTGGGTGATCGTTCCCTGCAGCTCCTGCAGTTGGAGGACTCGGATCAATTCAAGACAACGATCGGTTTCGCCGAAACCAGCGGGAAGGCGGTGACGGTGGAGATCGCAGTCATTCCGCCCGATGCAAAGGCGTATCCGAAGGTGCAGATCGACGTCGGTCCGAACGGCTTCCAGCAGATCGCCCTGTCGAGTTTCGCGCTCGGCAATATTTATGACGCCCGGGTCACGATTCGAGTGGTTTCCGGTTCGGGCAAGATCACCGCGTACGGTTCGGTGGTGGATCAGCAGACCCTCGATCCGACGTACGTCCCGGGGCAGTAGCGTCCGATCTCGCTGGTGATCGCTCGGCCGGCGTCTGTTATCCGCGCGCGTCTGCCGCTTGCAGGACAAGTTTCTTCGGAGCGACCGCCCGATAACTCGCGATGATGAACGATGCGACGCCTTTCCAATCGACGTCCGGTTGATCGAGCCGGACTCCGACCCATCCTCGAGGACCGATGTATGCGGGGAGGTAGAAGTGCACGGGATCAAGCTTGATGAGGTCCAGGTGCTCCCCCAAACGCATCTTGCAGCACACGGATACGATCCCGTCGCCGTGATGGTTGTCGAGGTAGTACGCAAAGACCTTCTTCCGCACGCGAAACGTCGCATGCGAGGCGCTGAGCTCACGCTCCGCCTCAGGAAGGCTCAGACAGATCTCCGAGACCAGATCCAGACGGTTGCTCTTCGAGGTAGCGCGTTTTTTGGCCATTTGGGTCTTCCGTCGATTCCAGCCGAATCATGGCGCTGCCGGGAACAAAGGGCAACGTGGGCCTCGTGCTAGTGGAATGGCGCCGTCGAATCGATCGACCGGCGCATGCGGAGGGAAAGTCCACCGCCCTCTCGAGCGATCCATCGTCCCGGCTCGCTGACATGAAGGCGCAAAACGTTATCCCAGTGCGCGCGCTCGCCCTGGCTGTGGCGGGAGGACTCGAACCTCGGACCACCGGATTCACAATTGTTCCGTAACTAAATATCACGGGGTAGCACGTGCGCGCCGACCGCATCGCGATGTATCACGGCAAGCGCGCAAACGCCCGGGGACGTGATCCGGCCATGCGACGACATTCGGGATCAGTTTTCAAACGGCGCGGTTCATGGTCCGCTCGAGCGAAATGTTTGAGACGCACACAGTCGCATACTTGCACCGTTCACGGAAGCGATTAAATCGTCAAGCACTTTGTCTCGGGCATTTTTTAAAGCCATGGTAGGGAAACTCCGCTTCTGATCACTCCTTGGATATCGGCTTAGTCCACCGTCTGAACGCATTGCGGAAAAAGAGTCACCTCCCGAGTGATTGTTTCAGCGACCAATTTCTGCCGCGACCGTTGAGTTGTGCTGATGCAACCTCCTCGTCCCGGAGTGACAGCGCCTAGGAGCAAATGAGTTGGCTCTTTGTCTCGCAACGAAAAACGTAAGGAGCTTCGATGAAAATCATCACGTTCGGGATCACGCTCGCTATGCTGGCACAAACCGCCGCAGGTCAATGGATCGCTTGCACAAATCAATCGAACATCAATCAGTGCACGCTGACATCGGCTGTCGGGGTCGGCACCCAGACTCCGCAACGAAATCTGGCAATTGTGGGAGCTGGGAGCGCCACTGTTCAGGTAGCTGCTGACAGTTCCCAAGGTTCCACGGCATCTCGTGGCTTCCAATTGCAGCAGGTCGGTTTGAATTCATATCTGATCAATGAGGAGAGCGGCAGCCTGTCGTTCTGGACAAGCGCTGCAAGCCGGATGACAATCGATGTTACTGGTCATGTCGGTGTCGGTACGACCTCTCCTACTGCACGACTCGAGGTGCAGGGCGCTCAAGGTTCGGAGGGAATTAGCCTAATCAACCTCAACCCATTGGGAATTGCGTATGTCAGCTTCGGCGAGACCGGAGGTGGTTCTACGCCGTTTTGGATCGCCAGGCAGGGTTCGGCCTCTGCGACCTATCCGCGCTCGGCCGAGATATTCAACTCTGACGCCGCCCCAATCCGTTTCGGAACGAGCAATATCGAGCGCGTACGCATCGATGAAACTGGCAACGTCGGTATCGGTACGACGAGCCCCGGCACAATCAACGGCAACACGTGGTCAGGAACGATTCTGAACCTAAGCAGCGGTAATGTCGCACGAATGGGCATTCAAGGATCTGGCTTTGCTGGAATCGATCTTGTCGATCGAACTGCCCCGGCGAACCAGCGGCAATACACGATTTCTTCAAACGGCGGTCAGCTCCGCTTTTACGCCGTCGACGATTCGCCAAACGGCATTGTAAAGGTGGTTATGGATTCTGCCGGACGCGTAGGCATTGGGACGGCAACGCCAACGATGCCTCTGGACGTGAACGGCAACGCGAATGTGTCGGGCAGCATCACTGTCGGCGGGAATATCAACGCGAAATATCAGGACGTCGCCGAGTGGGTTCCAACGTTGGACGCTCTCGAGCCCGGAACGGTTGTGGTCCTCGATCGTCGCGCTCCGAACTCCGTCACGGCGTCCACCTCCGCTTACGATACGGGTGTCGCCGGCGTGGTGTCAGAGCACCCAGGGATCACGCTGGGTGAGCCGGCGGCCAATAAGGCAGTGATTGCTACGAGCGGCCGTGTGCGGGTTCGAGTCGAGGCTACCAGACCGATTGCGATTGGCGACCTGCTCGTAACCGGCGAGGCTCCAGGCGTTGCCATGAAATCGGAACCGATCACGATGAATGGCCGATCGTTTCACCAGCCGGGCACGATCATCGGGAAAGCGCTACAACCGCTAGCTAAAGGTCGTGCCGAGATTCTGGTGCTGCTTACTCTGCAGTGAGAGAGCGGAAAAATGTAGAGCGGTCAGGGCGAGATCCTGGCGCTGTTGACCCTCCAGTGAGGAACCGTCTGAGTGTGACACCGAGTGGTTCGGAACTCACGGGTAGCGTGAGGGTCGGCGATCACCAACCGATACAGTCAAAGAACTTCTCCATGCAAACGATTTGCGGACCTCGCGACGTCGGCTCCTTACTGTTCAATGAAAGCAGGCGGGTTTTGAAAACATACTTGCTGATACTTGCACTCTTGTTTACAGCGGCCACGGTGTTCGCTGCCGCCCCTGGGCCGGTGATCACCTTTGGTGAGCGTACGGTAACAGCAACCGGAGTCCGGCCGGGCGCACAGATCCTCTTTTTCGCCGTCGTCAGAATCCCGCGCGAGTACGACTTTCGGATCACGCGATGGCAGGCACTCGTCACCGACGATCGTCACGATGGCACCGTTTCGTACAACACGCCTGAGGCGATTCCGCGCTCGTCGGTTTGGGTGATTGTTGACACCTCGACTGGAGAAACGGTGGTGGCAAACCCCCAAGGTAGTGTCCGAGCCATACCGCGTGGACGTAGCGTGGCCAAACCAGACGGCACGCTCTTCACGTTCGATCATGTGTACCTTGATCTGCTCTACATCCACGCCGGTAAGGGTGTGTGGATGTGGCACCTCGCTGATGGTGCCGCAGGTGATCGCGACGGCCCGAACGGCTACGCGACTGCCGACATCACGAACGGTGATCAGATTGCCGGCTCCTCGCAGGGCGCGAAGATTGTGCCTGGCGGAACGGTCATCGCCATCGACTACATGACGCTGGACGTCTTGACGATCGACGCGGCGTCACTCCTCGGAGCAGGAGGCCACTGATGCGATTTCGACAGCTCTGCGTCGTCCTTCTCGTTGCAGTCACGTCGTACGCGCAAGAACATCCCAATGACGCACGCGGGTTTTCCGCGAACGGCGTCTACGACCCACACGATATTGACGCGGTGAACATGTTGAACGGGAATCTCACCGTTCGAATCCCTCTAGGCCCCGAGTTTCGCGCGAACGCGTTGATTTCGTATCAGTTTGCGTTGTACTACAACAGTCACGTCTGGCGAACGGACGAATTCGATTACCTGACCGATCCTTATTACTTTTCGTCGCCACGAAAGGCGTACAACAGCGGCCTTGGTTGGTCGCTTTCGTTCGGTCGGTTGATCGGGTCGGTTGACACTCCTGGCGCGATGGTCTACGAAAGCCCTGACGGCGCGGAACATCCGTTCTTCCTGAGCCAGCATGGAGGCGGACTGTATCAAGGCGGGAGCGGGACGGGATACACCCAGGATGGCACCAATCTACGCTATCGCTACATCAGTTCCTGGGAGCGGCAAGTCGATTTCCCTGATGGCACAACCAAGGTATTTTGGACTCTTCATCAACAAGTTGGCGTTTGGCCACAGAGCGCGACCTCGGACTCGGTGTTTCGACTTCGCGAAATTCGGAGTCCGCTCGAGAATCGCGTGACATTCACGTACTCCACCTCTACCGTCTATCAAGAGATCTGGGCTGTTCAAGAGACTGTCAACAGCGTTGCCGGAGGAGCCGAAGCCTCGGCGGCGACGCGGACCAGTAGAGTCTATTTTGACTTTATCAACCTTTCACCATTTGACTATCGTGTACTGCGGCGGCTCGAGCTACCGCCTGCGCCCGGCGCAAACGGAGCGACTGTGTACACGTTTTCGAACACAGGCATCGTTCGGGTGGTCGACCCGTCGCGGCCAATCGACAATATCAGCGTCGTATTCCTCACCGGGGTTACGTTGCCCGGCGTGAACGGGATCAGCTCCTCATACAGCATGACGACCGGCGACCTGTCCGTGAATCCGCCGCCAGCCGCTTACAGCGTTACGGGAAGCGATAGTGGTGCGCTGACGCAGATCACGTTGCCGACGATGAGTACTATCAAGTGGCAATACATTCCTGTCACTTTTCCGGGACAGATTGGGCCATCGCGCGGGCCGACAATCGCTAAACCGCTCGGTGTGTGGCGGCGCACCGTATCCACTCCTGGGAGTGCTGACGCCACCTGGGAATATGCCCAACGCTTCGGCCTCGGCCCAGGTTGCGCTGCGTGTGGCGGCAAGGACTCATTCTCGTGCGGTGACTCGCGGCAGGTCGCCTCCTGGGTCCAGCGACCTGGAGCGAGCGCGACGAAGGTCAACTTCTACTCGATCTACGATGATGTGGCGAACCCTTGTTCCGACGCTCCTAACCCTGCCGGTTTTTCGAAAAGGGAGTACGGGCTGCCGTTTACAAGGTACGCGACGAGTCCTGGTGTGGGCGGAGACCCAACCGTAACACGCTACCTTTCATCACAAACCGTTGATGCTGATCCGGCCACGCTCCCATGGTCGTCCGGCTACAATGGCGGACTGACGGGAACGCACGTTTTCCAATCGGACTACGTGACGTATCTCGTTGGCGGCACCAACGCCGCGGGTGCTGGACTTGATCAGCGGCTCACCTCTCAATCGACGGTGTATGACCGGGACACGGGTTGCGGCGGTGCCACTTGTTACAGCGCGACGAACTTCCTCAGTTTTGACGGTTTGGCGAACTACCGTCAAACCTCGACGGTGTCGAACATTCCGGGCTCCGATCAGATCCGGACTCAATGGACGAACTACCCTGTCTCACTGGATGCCGCCGGCGACTGGGTGCTGAACACATGGGACAAGCGCTGCAGCCGGCGCGATGGAGCGCCAGCGGGGGAAATCGCTCCGCCGTCGAGTGCTTCGCCGCCCAACGCGTGCACCTCGTGGCCACTCGTGACGCACGCTCAGTTCGCACGCGATACGGGCCTCATGACGGCGCAGCGAACGCTTCTCAACGGGGACACCCTCTCGTCGACGGATCTACTCATGACGGCGGTGTACGATACAAAAGGGTTCCCTCTCTCCGTGATGTATGCCGGCGGTGACACGCAGCTCTTGCAAGGATCGGAGTTCCAGGCGCCGGGGATACCCAAGTACGAGATTGACTACACCAACGTCTACTCCTCGACGGGCGGACTGACTGCACGAAGCGGCATGTATGCACGCGCGAACGTTCCGGTCCTGGAGGAGACCTTCGACCAGGCTACCGGCCTCCTCATGTCGAGCAGTGACGCAGCGGGTGTCACGACACGATACGGGTACGACGAACGATACCGGCTCAAAAACGCAACGACCTATCCCGACCGCACCAGCAACATCGCGGCCACTGCGCCCACTTCCTATACGTACTCGGACGCAAGCGTTTCAGGCACGACTCTAACTCGCGCTTCCGCCGCGGTGGCACGGTCGTCAGCAGTCGCCGGCCTTGCTCAACAGACCTACGAATATGACGGAACCGGGCGTTTGACCCGAGAGAAAAATCTCATGTTCGACGGCAACACGAGCGTCAGGGAAACCGTCTACACGCCTTGGGGGCTCAAATGGAAGGTCTCGGAGCTCGAAACCACTCCGAGTCATTACACCGTTTTCGCCGGCTTCGATGCACTTGACCGTCCAACGACGATTTCGGCGGCTGACACCAAGACGACGACTCTCACGTACACCGGTGTGCGGGCGCTCGTACGAACGCAGTCGATTGCGACGACGACCAGCTCCGTGACACCCGAGAGCACGACGGAAACCTACGACGCGCTGGGCAGGGTTACGTCCGTCACTCAAAAAACTCTGACGGCAGACACCATCGCTCCATCGATCTTGACGACGTACGTGTACGACGATGCCGGCCACCTCTACACTGCGACCAGCGGTCTCAACGACGGAACATCCCCACAGCAGGTCCGAAGGTTTACGTATGACTCTCGCGGCTTTCTCACGTCCGAGCAACATCCGGAGAACGGTACG
>JBBRMQ010000103.1:0-13506 GCA_038230775.1 Thermoanaerobaculia bacterium | reverse complement strand
GGACCTCAGTCCTCAGTCCTCAGTCCTCAGTCCTCAGTCCTCAGTCCTCAGTCCTCAGTCCTCAGTCCTCAGTCCTCAGTCTTGTATCATGCGGCCCGTTGCCCAAACGAACCGACATTCACTCCATCCTGATCATCGGCTCCGGACCCATCGTCATCGGGCAGGCGTGCGAGTTCGACTACTCCGGAACGCAGGCATGCAAGGCGCTGAAGAAGGAGGGATATCGGATCATTCTGGTGAACTCCAACCCGGCGACGATCATGACCGATCCGGAGTTCGCGGACCGGACTTACATCGAACCGCTGACGCATGACACGCTGGTCCGGATCATCGAGCGCGAGAAGCCGGATGCCATTCTGCCGACCGTCGGCGGCCAGACCGGAATCAACCTCGCCAGCGCCTTGTGGGAAAGCGGCGCGCTGCAGCGCCTCGGCGTCGAGCTGATCGGCGCGAACTACGAGGCCATGAAGACGGCCGAGGACCGGCAGCTATTCAAGGAGTGCATGGGCCGGATCGGCGTCGAGGTCCCGAAGTCGGGATACGCCGGAACGGTGGAGGAGGCGGAGCAGTTCGCCTCGAAGATCGGCTACCCGGTCGTCATCCGGCCGTCGTTCACGTTAGGCGGAAGCGGTGGAGGGATCGCGTACAACGTCGAAGAGCTGCGCGCCGTAGGGTCGCGCGGTCTCGAGCTGTCGCCCGTGCATCGCGTGCTGGTCGAAGAATCGGTCACCGGCTGGAAAGAGTTCGAGCTCGAGGTCATGCGCGACAAGGCGGACAACGTGATCATCGTCTGCTCGATCGAGAACTTCGATCCGATGGGCGTGCACACCGGCGACTCGATCACGGTGGCGCCGCAGCAGACGCTGACGAACGATGAGTATCAGGAGATGCGCGACGAGGCGAAGCGCATCATCCGCGCGATCGGCGTTGAGACCGGCGGATCGAACATCCAGTTCGCGGTGAATCCGCAGAACGGACGCCGCCTGGCCATCGAGATGAACCCGCGCGTCTCCCGCTCCTCGGCGCTGGCGTCGAAGGCGACGGGATTTCCGATTGCGAAGTTCGCCGCCAAGCTTGCCGCCGGATACACCCTGGACGAGATTCCGAACGACATCACGAAGAAGACGCCGGCTTCGTTCGAGCCTTCGATCGACTACGTGGTCGTCAAGATCCCCCGATTCGCCTTCGAGAAGTTCCGCAACACCATTCCGGTCCTCGGCCTCTCGATGCAGTCGGTGGGCGAGTCGATGGCCATCGGCCGCACGTTCAACGAGGCGCTGCAGAAGGGTCTGCGGTCGCTGGAGATCGGAGTCAGCGGACTGGAACCGCGATTCCACAATCGCGATCGGATTCTCGAGCTCCTAAGGACTCCGCATCCCGAGCGGGTCTTTGCCATCGCAGATGCGATGCGCATCGGGATGAGCATCGAAGACATCTACGAGCAGTCCGCGGTCGATCCGTGGTTCCTGCGGGAGATGGCGAAGATCGTCGAGCTGGAACGGCAGGCGCCGGGCGGTCAGGCATCGCTGCTGGAGTTGAAGCGAAACGGCTTCTCCGATCGCCAGATCGCAACGCTGACAAAGCGCACGGAGAAAGAGGTCCGCGACGAGCGTCACGAGCTCGGCGTGCGGCCGGTGTACAAACGCGTCGATACGTGCGCGGCAGAGTTCGAGGCGACCACGCCGTACCTGTACTCGACCTACGAGACCGAGAACGAAGCGGAGCCCACGAACAGGCGCAAGGTCATCATCCTGGGATCGGGTCCGAACCGGATCGGGCAGGGGATCGAGTTCGACACCTGCTGCGTGCACGCGTCGTTTGCGCTGCGGGAGATCGGGTTCGAGACCATCATGGTCAACTGCAACCCGGAGACGGTTTCGACCGACTACGACACCTCCGATCGCCTCTACTTCGAGCCGCTGACGCTGGAGGACGTTCTGGAGATCATCGATCTCGAGAAGCCTGAAGGCGTGATCGTGCAGTTCGGCGGGCAGACTCCGCTGAAGCTGGCAAAGGCGCTGGAAGAAGCCGGCGCGCCGATGTGGGGCACATCGGTCGACTCGATCGACATCGCGGAAGACCGGGAGCGCTTCGGAGCGCTCGCGAAGCAATTCAACATCCTGATGCCGGAGCACGGCACCGCGATGACGCTGGACGAAGCCGTGGGCGTTGCGCAGAAGATCGGCTTCCCGGTGGTGGTACGCCCCTCGTACGTGTTAGGCGGACGCGCGATGGCCATCGTGTACGACGAGTCGACGCTGCGGGAGTACACCGCGCTGGCGATGGAAGCGGCGCCCGGACATCCGATCCTCATCGACCGCTTTCTGGAAGACGCGATCGAGCTCGACGTCGACGCACTCTCCGACGGCATCGACGTGGTCATCGCCGGCGTGATGCAACACATCGAGGAAGCGGGAATCCATTCCGGTGATTCGACCGCCGTCATTCCGCCCTACATCGTGACGCAGCGCGATCAGGACCGGATCCGTCGCCGCACCATCGAGCTGGCGAAGGCTCTGGAAGTGGTCGGACTGATGAACGTGCAATACGCAATCGTACGGGGCGATCTCTATGTCCTGGAGGTGAATCCGCGCGCCTCGCGCACGGTGCCGTACGTCTCGAAAGCGACCGGCGTCGCCTTCGCGAAGGCGGCCGCCAAGGTCATGGCCGGAATGACGCTGCGGGATCTCAACCTGCTGCACGAGCCGCGTGTTCGCCAGTACTTCGTCAAGGCGCCCGTGTTCCCCTTCAACCGATTCCCGAAAGAAGACAATGTCCTCGGCCCCGAAATGAAGTCGACGGGTGAGGTGATGGGTAGCGCGCACACCTTCGGCGAGGCCTACGCGAAAGCGTTGTTAGGCGCAGGGATCGTGCTGCCGATGAGCGGCACCGCGTTCATTTCCGTCAACGACAACGACAAGCGGCCGGTGATCGTGCAGCTGGCGGGCGAGCTGACCAAGCTCGGATTCAAGCTGACCGCGACCGAGGGGACGCGCGAGTTCCTGGAGCGCAACGGGGTGCCGTCGACACTCGCGTGGAAGGTGCACGAGAACGAGCGCCCGAACGTCGTCGATCGCATGATCAATAAGGAAATCAACCTCGTGATCAATACGCCGTTCGGCCGGAAGTCGTTCTACGACGACACCTACATCCGCCGCACCGCGCTGCAGCACAACATTCCGTGCATCACGACGATCTCCGCCGCGACCGCGTGCGTGGAGGGCATCCGCTCGTTGCGTGAAGGCATCCGCAGCGTCGAGACACTGCAGGAACAGCACGGGTTGGCGTGATTCTGCGGTCTGCCGGCCGCGTTGACGGTTGACAGTGGACAGTCGCAAGTCGGGCGGGCGGTGTCAACCGCCAACCGTCAACGCGCGGCGCAGCCGCGCTACAACGTGACGGCAACGTACGGCTTGGCGTTCGCCATCTCGCTCTTGAACGCATTCATCGCGCGGATCGTGTAGCGGATTCGCTTGCCGGCTGCGCTCTTCTGCGCGGCGCCCGACAGCTGGCGATGGGGGCGAGCCGTTCCCGGGCGGCGCGATCGATAGGTCGAGGTGGCGAACGGCGATGGCTTGTCGAACTCGATGATCAGCTCGTCGATCGTGATGTCCGCACCGCCGAGGTAGCGGAAGTCCCATTCGATCCCTTCGCCAATCTTCAGCGTGACGTCGTCGGGATAGATCGAGATGAAGACGCGGCCGCCGCCCGCTTCGATGTCGATGCGGACCGGCACTGTGCGCACGACAAACTCGGTCAGCTCATGATCCGCCACCAGCCGATCCGATGAAGCCGGAGGGGCGGCGATGAGCGATGGTGCTTCGGCGCGCGGAGGTGCCGGGATGAACGATGAGGAGCGCGGCTTTTCGCCCTGGCTGAACCACGCCGCGGTCGGAGGGCCGCTCGACGACAGTTTCGGCCGCGACCGGCGAGTTCGTTTCTTCTCGGGTGCGGCCGCGGCAGGCCGTGGCGGCACGGCGGCAATCCGCGCCGGAACGGCGCCCTTTGCGGGCGGCGCCGGTTTCTTTGCGGCCGGCGCCTGTTTCTTTGCGGGCGGCGCCGGTTTCTTTGCTGCCGGCTTCGCATGGACCGCGGCGCGAGCGGCCGGCTTCGGCGGTTTTGCAGGCGCCGGCTTGCGTTTGATGACAGCGGCGGCCTTCGCGACGACCTTTTTGGCGACTGCCTTTGCTTTACGCGCTGCGGGTCGCGCCACTCTCTTGGCGGCCTTCTTCACGCCGGTGGCGCCCTTCTTCCCCTGCACCTTAGCCATCGCCATCCTCTCAAGCAGCCCTGAAAATGAATGGCGCAGTATAGCCACGGCCCTGCCGTCGCGCTAGCCGATTTCGGAATGAAGGACGTCGCGCAGACGCTCGGAGAGCGTTTTGATCTGAGCCTCATCGGCGCCTTCCACCATGACTCGAACTTTATTTTCAGTTCCGGAGTAGCGGACCAGAATGCGCCCGTTACCGTTGAGCTCGGTCTCCGCGGCCTTCAGTGCTTCCTGGTACCGGGGGAGAGAGTCGAGTGGAGGCTTGGCCTTAACCGGCTGATTGAGCAGGATCTGCGGCATCGGCTCGAAGGTGTGAAGGCGCGAGAAGCGTCGCCGTTCGGCCGCAAGCAGGTCGCCGAAAACGAGCGCTGTGTGGATCCCGTCGCCAGTGGTGTGAACCAGCAGGTCGATGATGTGGCCGGATTGCTCGCCGCCGAGGATCGATCCGCGCTGGATCATCATCTCGAGGACGTACTTGTCGCCGACATTCGCGCGTCCCAGAGTGATGCCGTCCTTCTGAAGCTGCTTCTCGAAGCCCAGGTTCGACATCACGGTGGTGATGACGGTGTCGCCGCGGAGCTTCCCCTCGCGATGAAGGCGCTGGGCCCAAAGGTAGATGATCTCGTCACCGTCGCGGACCTTTCCGGTGTCGTCGACGAAGATCGCGCGGTCGGCATCGCCGTCAAAGGCAACGCCCCAGTCCGCACCCTCTTTCACGACGACCTCACCCAGCGCTTCCGGATGGAGCGCGCCGGCGTTCTCGTTGATGTTGCGCCCGTCGGGAGCGTTGTTGATCACCCGTACGTCCGCGCCCGCGCGGCGAAACACCTCGGGCGCAATTCGATACGCGGCGCCGTGACCCGTGTCGAGCACGATCTTCTCGTTGCGAAGCGCGTTTTCGCCGACGCTCGCGACGAGGAACTCCTCGTACTTGTCGATCAGGTCGCGATTCTCGGTCAGGTCGATCGACGGAATCGTGACCTCATCCTTCCGGATCGCGCGCAGCTCGTCTTCGATCTGTTCTTCGCGCGCGTCAGGAATCTTCATCCCGTCGTGACCGAAGATCTTCACTCCGTTGTCGGCGAAAGGATTGTGCGATGCGGAGATGGAGATGGCAGCGGCGGAATCGGAGATTCTGCAAAGGTAGGCAACGCCTGGAGTCGGGATCACGCCGATGAACGTCGCGGTGCCGCCTCCGTCGACGATGCCGGCTGAGAGAGCGCCTGCGATCTCGGGCCCTGACTCGCGCGTGTCCATGCCGAGAAGGATGTTCGGCTTCTGGCCGAGGCGATGAGCCAGAGCCTTGCCGAGCGCGAACATCGTCGGCGGGTCGAGCGGGTATTCGCGCGCTTTGGCGCGAATGCCGTCAGTTCCGAAAAGGACTCTCATGGTCGTCTGGTCTTCGCCGTGGTGGTGGCTGGCGTCGTTTCCGCGGGTGCGACGGGCCCGATCTCCTGAGTCACCGGCACGGTGACGCGCGTTGTCTGCGGCTCGATCACACGAATCAGCGAGGAGTCCGAAACGACCGCGACATCCTGTACGAACGGCTCGGTGCGGCTGGTCATGATAATGCGTTCCGTCGTCACTTCCGCGACGTTACGCACTTGCGATGCCGGACCGGAGATCAGGGCGTGATCGGGCTCTGCCGTCGGCGTGCCGATCACGAACCCTGCCGGAGCGCTTCCGACGAGGAAGGGCCGGACGACGACATCTTTCTGCCGCAGCTGTTCGACTCGGAAATGAAGATTCGTCGGGTCGATCGATACGACCTCCACACCGTGAGGAACGTTGATGGCCTGCGGCCGGAACGTAATCTTTGCCTCGCCGGACGTTGCCCAGCCAAGGTCGACCGGAACCTCGAGGTTCTGGGAGGAGAGTGCCCGAAGATCCGACTCCCGGCCGCGGAGCCGGACGTTGACGCTGTCCGGAACCGGCGTGGTGATGACGAGATCCCGGCGCAGTCCAAGGATCGAGATTGGTGCGGCGTACGCGCGCTCGGACACGCGTTCCCTTCTTGGCGCCGATACGACGAACCATAGGGTGAGCGCGAGCAGGAGCGACAGAAACTTCAGCGTGAGGTTCGACCAGCCGTTGTTCATCGCGTCGCACCCAGCCGATCGTGCATGAGGCGAAGGAGGCCGCTGCGATCGAGATTCTCATGAAGGACGCCCTCCGACGCCACGGCGATGGATCCGTTTTCCTCGGATAAAACAATGACGAGCGCGTCGCTGTCTTCGCTGAGGCCCAGTGCGGCTCGGTGTCGAGTACCGTGCGGAAGGTTCGCCTCGACCGACGTGGTGAGCGGCAAAAGCGCTCCAGCGGCGACGATCCGGTTCGCGTGAATGATGACCGCTCCGTCGTGCAGCGGGGCTCCTGGCGTGAAGATGCTCACGAGAATCTCCGCGGTCACGATGGCATCCACCGGTTTCGCCGTGTCGATGACCATGCGCAGACTCTGCGTGCGCTCGATGGCAATCAGTGCTCCGATGCGTCTCGCAGTCAACATTTCGGTTGCGCGCAGGATCGGCTCGAATTCCACCGGGGGAACCCGCGCAAAGATCGCGAAGAGCGGATTCGCTCCCACGCGGGCCAGTGCACGACGGATCTCATGCTGAAAGAGAATGATGACCGCGAACGGGAGATAGAAAAGGATCTCGCGCGAGACGACCTCGAGCGCCGGCAGGTCGAGCGCGCGTGCGATGAAGAACGAGCTGGCCAGCAGGATGAGGCCGACCGAGATCTGCATCGCGCGCGTTCCGCGGATGAGCGCGAGGATGTAGTAGATGATGATCGCGACGATCAGGATGTCGAGCGCATCGCGCCACGTGAACTGGAGCGAGGCGAGCCGGTCGTACCAATTCATTCTGAAGCGCCCTCTGGGCGCGTTGACGGTTGCCGGTTGACGGTGATCGCTTCCAGCACGCGCAGAAAATCCACCGTCTCGCGAACATCGTGCACGCGAACGAAGGCGGCCCCCGCATCGTGTGCCGCTGCCACCGCAGCGAGCGATCCGATCTTGCGCTCGGGTCCGGAAGCACGTCCCGTGATGTGGCCGATGAAGGCCTTTCGCGACGCGCCGATGACCACGGGCGCGATCGCGGTGAGCTCGTGCGCCCGCGCCAGAAGCTGAAGGTTTTGCTCGAGGTTCTTGGCGAATCCGATACCGGGATCGACAAGAATCTGATCGATCCCCGCCGCGCGCGCGGCCGCAACGAAGTCGCGAAGTTCCGATCCAACCTCGAGCACGACATCCTCATACTGCGCGAGCTGCTGCATCGTTGAAGGCTCGCCGCGCATGTGCATCAGGATGACCGGAACCTTCATTCTGGCCGCCAAAGGCCGCATTCCGGTGGAGTAGCGAAGCGCGCTGACGTCGTTGATCACGTCCGCCCCTGCCGCCATCGCCGCCTCCGCCACCTCCGCTCGTCGCGTGTCGATCGAGATCGGGATATCGCTGCGGTGGCGGATCTGTTCGATGACTGGAATGACGCGATCGATTTCGGCCTGGGGCGAGATCGGCTCCGCACCGGGCCGCGTCGACTCACCGCCGACATCGATGATCGCGGCGCCATCTTCTTCCATCTGCATCGCTGCGTGCGTCGCCTTGGTGTGATCGAAGTGCACGCCGCCGTCCGAGAACGAATCGGGCGTGATGTTGAGGATGCCCATTACCAGCGGCGTACGCGCGAGCTTCAGAACGCGGCCGCGGGGCAGCCGCAGCTCATTCATCGCGCTCGCGCACGATCCGCGCGCCGAGCTGATTCAGACGCTGTTCGATGCGCTCGTAGCCGCGGTCGATCTGATGCACGTTGTGAATGATGCTCTCGCCCTTGGCGCACAGCGCCGCGAGCAGGAGCGCCATTCCAGCCCGGATGTCGGGGCTGGAGATTTCTGCCCCGGTAAGACGGTTCCCGCCCACGACGATCGCGCGATGCGGGTCGCAGAGGATGATGCGCGCGCCCATCGAGATCAGCTTGTCCGTGAAGAACAGCCGCGACTCGAACATCTTCTCGAAGATCATGACCGTCCCCTCGGCCTGCGTTGCGACGACGAGCATGATCGACAGCAGATCGGCGGGGAAGAGGGGCCACGGACCGTCGTCGATCTTCGGAACGGCGGCGCCGATGTCATACCGCACGCGGAGCGCCTGCTGGTCCGGAACCCGGATGTCGTTCCCCTCGATGCGGATCTCGACGCCGAGCTTCTCCAGCATGAGGCGCACGGCCATCATGTGCTCCGGCACGGCGTCCTGGATGAGGATCTCGCCGCGCGTGATCGCCGCCAGGCCGATGTACGAGCCGACTTCGATGTGGTCGCTCGGGATATGAAACTCGCCGCCCTTGAGCGACTTCACACCGCGGATGTTGATCGAGTTGGTGCCGATGCCCTCGATCTGCGCGCCGCGCGCGTTCAGAAAACGGCAGAGGTCCTGAACGTGCGGCTCCGCGGCCGCGTTGTAGATGAGCGTGTCTCCCTCGGCGAGGACCGCGGCCATGACCGCGTTCTCCGTCGCGGTCACCGACGCTTCATCGAGAAACATCTTTTTCCCGACCAGCGTCCGCGCGCTCATGCGATAGTCCTGCGCCGAGACCTCGATCTGCGCGCCGAGGCCCTCCAGCGCCAGAAGGTGGGTGTCGATGCGGCGGCGGCCGATCGCGTCACCGCCGGGTTTGGCGATCGTCGCGCGGCCGCAGCGCGCGAGAAGCGGACCGGCGAGGAGGATCGACGCGCGGATCTTGCGAGAAAGATCGGGATCGGGGTCCGGCGAGCACTCGCCCTTCGCGTGGATGCGAACGACGTTCTCTTCCATGCGCTCGACTCCGGCACCAAGGCCTTCGATGATCTGCAGCATGACCCGGACGTCCTGGATGTCCGGCAGATTGCGCAGCACGATCGGCTCGTCCGTCAACAGACAAGCCGCGAGGATCGGCAGCGCCGCGTTCTTGTTCCCTCCGGGACGGATCGTCCCTTCGAGACGCCGTCCCCCTTCGACGACGAAACGTTCCGTGGGCATACGGGGGATTGTATATGGCGGGCAGCGAGCGGCGACGCCGATTGAATGAAGAATTTCGAATGAAGAATGAAGAATGAAGAAAAGCGCTGTTCGAGCAGATTCTTCATTCCAAATTCTTCATTCGAAATTCTTCATTCAGTGGCTTCCTGCCTCCAGTCGTCTCTCGCGCCTCACCGGTTTCGCTACGCTCGGATGACATCCTGTATCCTTGATTTCGTGATCGTCGCTCCACTCGGATCGGGCAGCGCCGGCAACTCCTACTACTTCGAGAGTGACGGCACCGGCATTCTCGTCGACGCCGGATTCGGCCCGCGAGAGACGAAGAAGCGGCTCGAGCAGATCGGCCGCGACATCGAGAAGCTGCAGGCGATCGTGATCACCCACGAGCACTACGATCACATCCGCGGAGCGGAGTCGATCGGTCGCAAGTATGGGGTTCCCATCTATCTGACGCGCGGCACGCTCGACGCCAGCCGGATCGACCGCGTCGAGACGAAGGTCGTGACCTTCGAGAACAACACGGTGTTTCCGATCGGGGAGCTGAACGTTCACGCCTGTCGCACGATTCATGATGCGGCGGACCCATCCTGCTTCGTCATCGAGGCCCGCGACGGCACCCGCGTCGGTCTCGCCAGCGACCTCGGCCACGTCGACGCGCCGGTCCTGAAGCATCTCCAGAACTGCGACGGCCTCTTCTTCGAGTCGAATCACGACCTCGACATGCTGCGCATGGGAACGTATCCGTGGTCGCTGAAGCGCCGGATCATGTCGCGCTTCGGGCACCCGTCGAACGACGACTCGATGTCGGCGGTGCAGCGGATGATCGGCGCGGACATGAAGATGCTCTGCCTGATTCACCTGTCGCAGAAGAACAACCACGAGACGATCGTCCGCGACATGGCGGCGCGGGTTGTGGCGCGAACCGGCGCGCAGCTCGAGCTCGGCATCGCGCAGCAGTTCCAGCCGACGGGCTTGTTCGAAGTCGCTCGTCGTGGCGGACGCCGCTCGATGATCCCCGCGCGTTCCACGCAGATGCCCTTGTTCTAGCGCGTCGCTGGTAGCGGTTCAAAACCTGGACCTCGCAGGCCGCGACAGCGGCAGGTGTGGGGCCAGCCCTCAGGCTGGCCGCCAGTCAGAGGACTGGCGCCACACTGCGCTACGCACCACAGGGTAGGTGTTTTTTTCAGGCCGGCCAACGCCTGATCCACCGTCTGTGACGGGCAAAAACCCATTCGAAGGGAATGCCGGGGTGCTGTTTTTGTTGACATTGCCCGAGGATCTGAATAAAAATACACGACGATGAATATTCATGCAAGAAGGGAAGAGATCAGCCGGATCGTCCGCGAGCAACCGATCCATTCGCAGGACGAGATTCTGGCCATCCTGCGCAAGCGCGGATTCCGCGTCACGCAGCCCACGCTCTCACGCGACGTGCGCGAGCTCGGTCTGGCGAAGACGCCGTCCGGCTACGTCGCGCCGGGCGATCTCGCCACCGTGACGCCGATCTCCACATTCGCTCCACGCGAGCTTCGCGAGGAGCGCCTCGAGCAACTCCTCCGCGACTCGGTGATCTTTGCCGAAGCGGCGGGGAATCTCGTGGTGTTGAAGACCCCCGCCGCCGCTGCGCAGCCCGTCGCCTCCGCGCTCGACGCGACGCCGCCGGAAGACGCGCTCGGAACCGTCGGCGGCGATGACACGATCTTCGTCGCCTTCCGCCACGCAACCTCCGCGACCGCGTTCGCGCGGCACGTACAACAGATTGCCGAACTGGCGGCGCACCGCAACCATGGCTAAGCGCGTTGCCATCGTCGGCGCGACCGGTTACGCCGGCGCCGAGCTAACCACCATTCTCGCGCGGCACGTCGAGGTGAAGCTGGTCGGACTGTTTTCATCGCCCGGCGCGACGCGCGCGCAGGTCACGCCCGCATTGCCCGCGCTCTTCGCCGAACCGTTCACGCTGGAAGCTCTGCTGGCCGCGAATCCCGAGATCGTTTTCCTCGCCACACCGAACGAGGCGTCGGCGGAGATCGCTCCGAAACTCCTCGACGCCGGCATCAAGGTCGTCGACCTGTCGGGCGCGTTCCGTCTCACCGACGCCGCGCTCTATCCGCAGTGGTACGGCTTCGCCCACGAGAAGCCCGCGATCCTGGAGCGCGCGGTCTACGGCCTCACCGAGTGGTGCAACGGCGAGCTCAAGACCGCGCAGCTCGTCGCCAATCCCGGATGCTATCCGACATCCGTTCTGCTGGCTCTGCGCCCGCTGACGTACATCATCGATCGCGACCAGCCAGTCATCGTCGACTCGAAGAGCGGCGTCTCGGGCGCCGGCAAGAAGGGCGACGTCGCGTGGTCGTTTGGTGAACTGTACGGAAACTTCAAGGCCTACGGCGTCGGCACGCATCGCCACGAGCCCGAGATCCGCCAGGGTCTCCGCCTCGGCGACAAGACCGCGCTGGTCTTCGTGCCTCATCTGCTGCCGACAATGCGGGGGATCCTCTCTACGATTCACATCGGCTTCACGAAGACGATGACCAACGAAGAGATGACCGAGATTTATGAGAAGTCGTACGCGAAGGCGCCGTTCGTGCGCGTCCTTCCGGCCGGCCAGCTTCCCGAGCTGAAGCACGTGGTGAACACGCCTCGCGCGGAGATCGGATTCACCCTGCTGCAGGGCGGCAAGCGCGCGGTGATCGTGTCCGTCATCGACAACCTGCTCAAAGGCGCGGCCTCGCAGGCGGTGCAGAACTTCAACCGCATGTGCGGATTCGCGGAAACGGAGGCGCTGGCCTGATGAAAGTGATCAAGCTGGGCGGAAGCCTTCTCGAAGACTCGACGCGGCGCGCGCAGTCGCTGCGGTCCATTGCCGACGCCTGGAACGGCGGCGAGCAGATCGTGCTGGTGCACGGCGGCGGCAAGCACATCGACGCGCTTCTGTCGCGCCTCGGCATCGCCAAACGCACACACGCGGGCCTGCGCATCACGGACGGCGAAACGTTGCCCGTAGTCGTCGGCGTTCTGGCCGGCATCGTGAACAAGATGCTCGTCTCGGAGTTGTCCGCGCTCGGTGTGCGCGCGGCCGGGATCTCCGGCGCCGATGCGTCGACGTTGGTCGCTGCCCGCCGGTCGCCGTCTGACGGAGTTGATCTCGGGCATGTCGGCGACGTGCGTTCCAGCGATCCGGCCCTGATTCATTCGCTGCTTGCGGCCCGCATTCTTCCCGTCGTCTCCTCCGTCGCGATCGACGATGCGGGCGCCCTGCTCAACGTCAACGCGGACACGGCGGCCTCGGCGATCGCCATCGCCGTCGGTGCTTCGTCGCTGACCTTCGTCACCGACGTCCCCGGCGTTCTCGACGGAAGCGGCGCCGTTGTGCCGCTGCTCGATGCCCGCAAAGTCCGTTCGTTGATCAGAAAGAACGTCGTCACCGGCGGCATGCGGCCGAAGCTCGAAGCCGCGCTTCATGCGCTGAGCTCCGGCGTGAAGTCGATCGTCATCGGCGAAGGAGGGACCGAACTTGTTGCTGCATGACGAATCCCCCGCGGCGGTGGAAGCACGCGACCAGTCCTTCATCCTCGGGACCTACGCACGCACGCAGTTCCATCCGCGCAGCGGCAAAGGCGCGCGGATCACCGATGCCGACGGTCACCAGTACTGGGACCTGTTAGGCGGCATCGCCGTCAACGTGCTCGGCCACCAGCACCCGAGGCTGGTGAAGACGCTTCGCGATGAGTCGAAGTCGTTGCTGCATGTCTCCAATCTTTACTATCACCCTGCGCAGGGAATCCTCGCTGAGCGCCTCGTGCGCGCGTCGGGATTGCTGCGCGCGTTCTTCTGCAACAGTGGCACGGAGGCGAATGAGGCGGCGCTGAAGTTTGCACGGCTCGTCAATCCTGGCCGCTCGCAGGTCGCCGCCCTCGAGGAGAGCTTTCACGGACGCACGTTCGGTGCGCTCTCCCTGACCGGCCACGCGGCGTATCGCACGCCGTTCGAACCGCTGGTGCCCGGCGCGATGTTTGTCGCGCCCAATGACATCGCAGCCCTGGAAGCAGCGGTCACAGAAAATACGAGTGCCATCATCCTCGAGCCGGTGATGGGTGAGGGCGGCATCATTCCGCTGAGCGATGAGTTCCTCGTCGCGGCGCGGAAGATGGCTGACCGCACCGGCGCCATCCTGATCTTCGACGAGATCCAGTGCGGACTCGGTCGCACCGGAACCCTGTTC
>JBBRMQ010000102.1:0-13688 GCA_038230775.1 Thermoanaerobaculia bacterium | reverse complement strand
GATGTCGGCGCGTCGACCGGCGGCTTCACCGACGTCCTTCTGAAAAGCGGCGCGGCGCGGGTCTACGCGATCGACGTCGGCTACGGACAGCTCGATGTCTCTCTCCGCAACCATCCCCAGGTGGTCAATCGGGAGAAAGTGAATGCACGCTTTCTGAGCGCCGTCGACTTCGACGAGTCGATCGACTTCGCGTCGGTCGACGTGTCGTTCATCTCGCTGAAGCTGATCCTGCCGGCGATCGCCAAGTTCTTGCACGGTGATCTGGTCGCGTTGATCAAGCCGCAGTTCGAGGTGGGGAAAGCGGATATCGGCAAGGGCGGAATCGTTCGCGATGAAGTGAAGCGCGCGGCCGCGGTGGAGTCCGTCGTCCAATTCGCACGAGAAAACGGGTACGAGGTCCGCGGCGTCATCGAGAGTCCGATCAAGGGTGCCGAAGGGAATGTCGAGTACCTGATGTGGGCGAAATCCATGACAAGCACTGCCTAGAGTAGTGATGTCCGGAGGACGAGTGTGGGGCCAGTCCTCTGACTGGCCGGCCAGCCGGAGGGCTGGCCCCACACCTGGCCCTAAATCGGGCCCAGATACTCGCGAAGCCCATCCCGCCATGACGCGGGCCGCACGCCGGTCACGCGCTCGTATCGCTCGGTGGACAGCACCGAATACGCCGGTCGCACCGCCGGCCGCGGAAACTCCGCGGTCGTCACCGGGTTGATCGTCACGTCACTCCCCAACTCCTCGGCGATCGCGCGCGCGAACTCGTACCAGGTGCATTCCGGTTCGTCGGCGTAGTGCACGATCCCCGTCGTCTCGCTGTGCACGAGCCGCAGGATCGCCTCGGCGAGATGCGGCGTGTAGGTCGGTCGTCCGCGCTGGTCGCTCACGACACGCAGCGGTTTGGTGCCCTTCCGAATCTGACTGCGGATCGCTTCCACGAAGTTCGGGCCGTGCGTTCCGAAAAGCCACGCGGTGCGCACGATCAGGGAGCGCTCCGCATGTGTCGCCGCCTGTTCGCCTAACAATTTTGAGCGGCCGTATGCGGAGAGCGGCCCGGTTGGGTCGTTGATCTCGTACGGAGTCCGCTTCGATCCGTCGAACACGAAATCCGTCGAGACCTGCACGAGCAGCGCCTTGCCGGCGGCTTTCGCCAGCAGCTCGACCGACGAGCCGTTGATCGCGTTGGCAAGTGGCTCGTTCCTTTCCGCGTCGTCGACCTTCGTGTAGGCGGCGCAATTCACGATGATCGAAGGCTTGTGCTCGCGGATTGCGGCGGAGACCGCGCGCGAGTCCGCGACATCGAGGTCCGCCTTGCGCAGCGCGACGACATCCTCGCCGCGTGACTCCAGCGCCTGAAGCAGATCGGTGGCGACCATGCCGCCGCCACCCGTGATCAGCCAACAGCTCATTCGCCGGGCCGGCCGGCCTTCACCTGGATCTTGACGTGCTCTTTCGGCGCGACGAGTCCGAGGGCGAAGAGGCCGTAGAGGATGCGGGCGTTGTCGGCGGGCATGTTCGGCGTGATGTTCACGAGGTCGAATAGCGGCGTCTTTCCCCGCGCTGCAGAGAGAATGGCCTTCTCGTCCTCGGTCAGCACCAGTCCGCCGAGCGGTTCCTTCGATCGCTCGAGCAGCGTCGTGCGCGTTCCGATGCGCGACAGCAGCATCCGCGCATCTGGCATGTGGCGGACGCCGCGCAGAACCGCCTGCGGCACCGGCAGATCGATCTTCACGAACTCGAGATGCTTCTCGCGACCGGGATTGAACGTCACCGTCGCGTGGTCCCAGGCGAAGATCGACCACACGACCGCCTCGATCTGCTCGCGCACGGCCTCGAAAAGCTCCTCTGCCGTCAGGACACCCATCTCGATGAGCGTGACGCCGTGGCGCTTGCCGGTCTGGCGCACGAGCCGGAGGCTCTCGTTGTACTGCTCGAGATTGATGCGACCTTCGCACAGCAGCCGGTCGCCCAACGACTCGGCGATCTGATTGGTGGAGGCGAAGATGATGCTGCCGTGATCGAGGAAGATGCGCTTGACCATCTCCGCGCGGCGGCACTCGATCCGGCCCGGTGCTTTGTAGCGGTAGATTTTGACGAGAAGGTCCGGAAGCGGAGTCTGCGTGAGATCCGTCTGATAAAGCGGTGCTTCCGACTCAGAGATGAATGGTGTCAAGCGTGGGGAGTGGGTTCTTTCTTTTCCTCAATCGATTTCTTGTCGGCGCCCGCCTTCAGGCCGTCGCGGAAGTTCGAGATGCCTTCACCGAGGCCGCGGCCGAGCTGCGGCAGACGGCCCGCGCCGAACACGACCACGATAATGACGAGGATGAGCAGTAGTTCCGGTACGCCGAGTCCAAACATGTAACCTCCGATGAACCGCCGCCCGCCCAAAGGGGGTCGGGAGTCGGGAGCCGGCGGCGCCGGCCACCCGTCACTCCACAACGATAACAGAGACGCCGGGAAAGAGGATTTCGTGTACGGCGCGCGCTGTTAACATCCGCCGCTCGAATGCTCGATCTCACCGGACTCAATCCCCAGCAGCGCGAGGCGGTCACCCACGGCGACGGGCCACTTCTCGTGCTCGCCGGCGCCGGCTCCGGCAAGACGCGCGTGATCACCTATCGTATTGCCTGGCTCATCGGTGAGCGGGGAGTCCATCCGGCCGGGATTCTGGCGGTGACGTTCACCAACAAGGCGGCGAATGAGATGTTGAGCCGGGTCGAGCGCCTGGTCCCCAATATCGGCGCGCGCCCGTGGATCGGGACGTTTCACTCCACCTCGCTCCGGATGCTTCGCCGCTACGCCGACCGTCTGGGCTTCACCAAATCGTTCGCGGTCTACGACACGGCGGATCAGTTGACGTTGGTCCGCCGCTGCATGCGCGAGCTGCAGATGAACGACGAGGCCTTTCCGCCTCGCTCGATTCTCAACCGTATTTCCGGGGCTAAGAACGAGCTTCTCGGGCCCGCGCAATACGAGAAGGAGAACATCGACTTCTTCGGATCGCGCGTGGCGGAGGTCTACCGGCTGTATCAGAAGCGGCTGAAAGAATTCGACGCGATGGACTTCGACGATCTGATCGGCAACTACGTTCAGTTGCTGGAAAAGAACGACGACGTCCGGAACGAGTTGCACGAGCGCTTTCAGCATCTGCTGATCGACGAGTATCAGGACACCAATCGCGCGCAGTACGTGCTCATCAAGCTGCTGGCCGGCCCGCGCGGGAACATCGTCGCGGTGGGTGATGAAGATCAGTCGATCTACCGCTTTCGCGGTGCGGACATCAACAACATCCTGAACTTCGAGCGCGATTTTCCGGGCGCCCAGATCGTGAAGCTGGAGCAGAACTACCGCTCGACGGGAAACATCCTCGATGCGGCGACAGGAGTGGTGTCGAACAACATCGCGCGCAAGGGCAAGACGCTCTTCACCGAGTCGGGCGGCGGCGATCCGGTGCGCATCGTCACGTGCAACACCGATCGCGAAGAGGCGCAGTTCGTTCTGGAGCGCATCAACTCCCTTCGATCGCGGATGAATCTGTCGGACTTCGCGGTGCTGTTCCGCACCAACGCGCAATCGCGGCCGTTTGAAGAGGAACTTCTTCGCGCGAACATGCCGTACTCGGTCGTCGGCGGCATGAAGTTCTACGAGCGGGCCGAGATCAAGGACGTGCTTTGCTTTCTGCGGCTCTCCATCCGCCCGCATGACACGCCGTCGATCGAGCGCGTGATCAACGTGCCGTCGCGCGGCATCGGCGACACGACGACGAAGGCGCTCGATGCGGAGGCGGAGACAAACCAAATCTCACTCTGGCAGGTCATCGAAGGCGACCTCGGATTTCTCGCGCCGCGGGCGGCGAAGGCCGTGCGCGAGTTCCGCGAGATCGTGAACGACCTGCAGCGCGCATCGGCACATCCGCCGGCGGAGTTCCTCGACTATCTGCTGCTGCGCACGGGCTACCGGCGCATGTTGCAGGAGTCGCGCGACGTGCAGGACGAGTCGCGCCTGCAGAACATCGATGAGCTGCTCAACTCCGCGCGCGAGTTCGCGGAGTCGAATGCGAACGCCACGCTCGCCGACTACCTCGACTCGCTGACACTGATCAGCGATCTGGACAAGTATGAATCGCAGAAGGGCGTCACGTTGATGACGCTGCATGCGGCGAAGGGCCTGGAGTTCAAGGTCGTGTTCCTGGCGGGCATGGAAGAGGGAATCCTGCCCCATTCGCAATCGCTGGAACAGAGCGATGATCTCGAGGAAGAGCGGCGGCTTTGCTACGTCGGGATGACGCGGGCGCGCGAGCAGCTGTATTGCCTGCACGCGTTTCAGCGTTACGTGCGCGGCCAGCCGCGGGAGCAGAGCCCGTCGTCGTTCCTCACCGAGATTCCGGACGCGGTGAAGGAGCAGGTCGGTCTCGCGCGACCGCGCTATGCGCAACGCCCGCAGCAACAGCAGTCCTGGCGCGAGCGGCCGGTGCCGATGCGGCCCTCATCCCCGCCGCCTCCGCGCCAGCCGGCACCGCCGCGCAAGAACGAGTCCGCGAACAGCGTGCTGTCATTCTTTCAGAACTCGCCCGTGCAGTTCGATCCGTCCGCGATCCGTCCCGCGAAAAGCGAGCCGCAGCGCGCAGCGGAGCTCAAGCGCGGCGCGCGCGTCCGCCACGAGCAGTACGGCGACGGCACGATCCTGACGATGGAGGGCTCCGGCCCCGACGCGAAGCTGACGGTCTACTTCGACCGCATGGGCTCGAAGAAGTTCATCGCCAAGTACGCGAAGTTGCAGCGGATCTAGTGGCGGGCCGTGCGGGCACGCACGTGGACGATCGGGTCGATGTGCCGGCCGTAGAGGCGGGCGACGTCACCAAATGTGCGTCCTGCGAGCTGCGCGTACGCGACGAAGGTTCCGGTATCAGTACGCACGATCGCAGGGTTGCTGGCACCAGATTGTGGCGCGGCAACGATGAATGGCTGCGTGTCGATTACGTTGAGGCTCGCATCGAGGCGCAAGCCCAGGACTGCCGCTTGCGGATCGAGGAAGTAGCTCGGTTCTCGCGTCTCATTCCAGACAAGCACGTATGAACTGCCATCCCAGGCGATTGACGTCGCGCCGAACCATGTCCCGACGTGGCCGTCGTACGTGCTTCTGCAGTAGACGCTGCGCGCCGCATTGACGACCGTCGTACTCGCAGAAACCGTCATGGCATACACGCACGCGGTCGTTGCGATGTAGCTCGGTCTCGCTGTCCAGGCGATCGTTACGCCGTTCGGTCCAGAGGTAGCGCTCGTATTGCCCAGCGACAACGCGGTTTCGTTCGGGTTGAGCGGGTCCCTCGACGTCTTCGCCGGGATGGAATTCGGGTCGACGGCGCGCGCAAACACGAGTGCGGGGCCTGGGATCGGGCTGCCGGGGAACGAAGGCGGCCGGCTACGGTCCTCGTGCCACGTCACAACGTAGGCTGTTCCTGCCCACGAAACGGTCGGACTGTATTGCCGGTAATCTGACGGTCCATTGATCTCGGCGGGTTGCTGAGCCGCGCCCGTCGATTTCACCACCGCGCCCACGACTCTTCCGCCTGCGTTCCAGCAAACGAGAAAATCTGAGCCGTCGGAGGCGATCGAAAGGACGCCGAGGGTCGTGCCGAAATCGTAGGTGGTGTGTGCGATCGTGATCGCCTCGCGGTCGAGAATCTCGCCTGCAAACGTCATTCGAACGCCCTTGATCACGACCTCGCTGCCGGTTCCGGATTCGTTCCACGCAATGAGCGCGAGGGACCTGGACGCTGCGACCGCGGTGCTCGAGACAGGCTGCGTGGTGAGGTCAGCGATGGTCGTCGCCGGATGTCCCGCAATGCCTGCGCGTAGAAGCATGACGTCTCGGTTGTCGCGCCAGATCGCAAGGGGGCCCGCAGGCGTGCTGGCCATGGCGACATCACTCTGCGCCGGTGCGGACATCGTTACGAGCACCGGAGCCGACGCTGGAAACTCGCGAAATGAATGCATCACCCGGCTGACGATGCTCGGGCTCAAAACGCTCGGACTGGCCCAGGCGAGAATCTTGGCGTTCGCGCTTTTTGCGAACGCTGGCGGCGACCCTCCCGCGGCATCGAAGACAACGGGCTCCGAGTGCTGTCCGCTTGCACCGATGACGATCGAAAAGAGTGTCGTCCGATCAAGATTCCAACTGGCCAGAAAGTCGGTGCCGTCGCATTCGGCGGAGATCGCGTTGTAGTAACTGTTCCAGTTGGACGGACGAACTTCGTCGTGAAGATGTTCTGCATGAATCAAGGTTCCGTCGCGGGCGAAGATGCTGCTATCAATGCTGATCGGCACCGTAACGCCGCCCAGCACCCCGGACAACACTTCGACGAGGATCCGATTCGGTGAAGCCGCGACGGCGATACTGACTGCGTTCGGTGCGGCTGCCAGAGTGTGTGCAGCCACAGCTCCGGTATTTGTGACGGTGTAGAGCACGACGCTTCGCGAACAGGGCACGGGGTTACATAGGTCCGCGATCGCGACGACCTCGAAACCGGCATCGGTCGTTAGCACTCCGCCCGCAATCGCGTGATCCGCGACCACGGTCGAGGCCACGGCCCAACCTTGACGATCGAGAAGGATGGCTCTCATTTGTGACGGGTATTGCCAGTATTGAGAAATGACGACGATGTATTCGGTGCCGTTCCACGCGAGATGCAATCGGTCATGCGCCGAGCCGAGAGGTGCGAGGTTGTGTGGTGGTGAAATCGGATGACCGTCGTCGTCGAGCCGGACGCTCCACAACCCGCTTTCGCTGAAGTACACCGCCAGATACGCATCACCATCCGATGCGATTGCGTTCGCGTACGCGAAATGTGCGAGCGAGTGCCCGAGCGGCTCCTTAGGCGTGCCGTCATCGTTGATGCCTGTGGCGTAAAGCGCACCCTGGCTATTGGGCCCGACGCGTGATCGTCCGTCCTGCCAGATGGCCAGGAACGTTCTGCCGTTCGATGCAACGGACACGTCCACTTGACCGTAAGCCGCTGGACCGAAGGTGACGTCCGCCTCGACAGGCGCTTCGGGCGAAAGAGTGGGCGGAGCAACAGCCCGCGTGGCAAGAAGCAGCGACAAGAGAGGAGCGAGCACCGGTAGTGATGTTATTCGGAGGAGTGACCGAAGTCTATCGTCTTTGAAGTGATAGCAAGGTCAGCGTCGACCGGCGATCGCGAGCCCTACCAGCAGCGCCGCGGCTCCCGCCGGAATCCACCCGCGCTTCTTGTTCAACTCGAACTCCAGGCTGCGACTGGTCGCGCGATCGTCGAATGCGCCGTGCGCCCCATGATCGCGATCGTCGTCGCCTGGCGAGTACAGATTGTTAGGCCGCGTCGAGCTCTCCGGCTCGTCGATCATTTGCCCTTCATAGCCGTGCTTCGCCAGATAGTGATCGGCGTAACCCGGGCGATGTTGTTTCCGACGATCGCCTTTGTCGCCGGCCAGCCGGCGTTCACCTCGCGCCTGCCGCAGTACGCCGCCCACACGATTGCATCCGCCGCCACCTCCGGCTGAAAGATCGGCGGCACCGGCTGCGCCTTTCGCGGCAGGCGGCTTTTCACCCGTCGAAACTGTGGCGTGTTTAGCGCCGGCATCTGCACCATCACCACTCGCACGTTGCTCTTGTCGTGAATGAGGGTCAGCAGCGAATCGTGAAAACCCTGCACCGCAGATCGCATGGGTTCGAAGAAATTCATCGCCAAGTACTCGAAGCTGCAGCGGATCTAGCGGCGCACGGCGCGGTCGCGTGTCGGCGCCGCGGCTCGACGGTACCTAGCGCGGACGCATCCGCCGGCCGCTGCGCCACGCCACGAAGATGAACATCCCGATGCCGATGCCGATCGACATGCCTGCCACGAAATCGGTGACGTCGCTTCCGTGGTGTGTTCGGATGAGGAGCGTCCGCGCCACGCTGCCAAGCGCGAGGGCGGTGATGCCGATCATGAAGAGCGCACTGGTTTTGATTTTCTCGAGGTTCATGTTGGATTCTCCGTTTCAATCGTTCGTGCGATACCAGATCAGGACGAGCACCTTGACGACGGCAGCGGTCGCGACGATCGCGAACAGATCCCATCGAATGGCGTGCGCGCCATACAACTGATAGAAAAACAATACGGCGGCGACGAGGACACCGGCGAGGCCCCCGATGCTCGTCGACCGCAGGCGGTGCATCAGGAAGCGCTCGTCGATCGTCCCCAGAATCGGCAACTTCATTTCGTTTCCTCCAGCGAGAAGATGTGATCGATCGGAACGCCGAAGACGCGTGCGAACTTGAGCGCGAGACCGAGGCTCGGCTCGTAGCGGTTCCGCTCGATCGAGTTGATGCTCTGCCGCGACACAGCGAGGGCTTCGGCAAGCCGCTCCTGAGTCCACCCGCGTTCCGTGCGGAGCTCTTTGACTTTGTTTTGAACGTTGGTAGTCATGTAAAGCGTACTTTCCAATCTAGAGCCGAAGATCGGAAATGTCAAGCATGTTTTACATGTCGGTTGGAAGAGCGGTTTCGGTTCACAGCGCGAAGGCGAAGCTGCAGCGGATCTAGTGGCGCACGGCGCGTGTGCGCGTTGGCGCCGCAGCCGCGAGATCGCGGGCGAAAAGACGAGACACGTCCCCGTACGTCGAGTCCGTGAGCCTCGCGTATCCGATCGTCGCTCCCTGCGTCGTGCGCATCATTGACGGCTGACGTGCAACGGTCGACGGCGGAGAGACGAGAATGGGATTCCTGTCGACGACCTCGAGGTGAGGCCCGAGCCGGCTAGCGTTCACGGTGTCGTACGGGTCGTGAAAGTAGGAAAACTCCGAGTGCTCGTCCCAAGCGACGACGAAACCATGGCCGGCGGACTGAATCGCGGAATTGATCAGGAAGTGATCGGCCGTGCAATAGATCGTGCGCGGTGCGTCGGCGATCTCCGCATTGCTCGTGATCGTCATTCCATAAATGCCTCGGTCTATCAATAGTTATTGCCAGACATCGGGCTGTCAAGCGACCTCAGACGTACGAAAAGTGCCCCAAGCATCAGCGCCGCCGCTCCCGCCAGAATCCACCCGCGCTTCTTGTTCTAGTCCGCGATCGGGGCTGGCGATCAGCGCCCATGGATGCCGTCGTTGTAGCCGCGACCGGCGTCCTTCCAGCCCTGCGAGACATCGACCCAATGCATGAAGAAAGAGATGATGAGAGCCGCGGATGCGAACACGATCAGCATTCTGGTGCGAGTCGTTTTCATGATTTCTCCTCCGGTTTCCATTTGGTTGCCTGTTTGCGAATGCGTTCCAGATCGTTCCAGTGACGTTCGAGTTGTTTGCGGCCATCGGCCGTCATCGCCACCGTCGTCTTGGAGATTTTTCCTTCGAATGCCTTTGCGATCGTCACCAGCCCACCCTCTTCCAGCTTGGACAGATGGCTGGAGAGGTTGCCCTTACTCAAGCCGGTCAGTCTCTGCAGAAAGAGAAAGTCTGCGGTCTTGCATGCGGACAGCGCGGTCAGGATCGAGAGCCGGGCCGGCTCATGCACGAGCCGGTCGAGCAAGGCGAGCTGCTCGAACGGCTGGTTACTCATGTTGCTGCTCCAGCGGCGGGAAGAACCGTACGAAGGCGACGTGATCGCGGATGCCGGCAATCAGCAACAGGGCGCCGAACCAGAAGCCGTACGCCTTCGCGACCGTCTCTTGCGGCTCGCCGACGAGCTGGCCGAGGGAAAGAAGGGCGAGCACCATGGCGATCGATGAGTACTCTCCGCGAAGCCTCCGCGAGGGCCACGCTGTGTAGGCGAGCCAGGCAGCGATGACCAGACCGCTGACGAACACCGGCGGATGGAACTGCAGGTCCACGATCATCGATGCGAGAAACGCCACGAAAACGAACGCCAGGTGCTTCCACAGAGGCTGGCCCTCGTACGTCAACTCTTCGACGCGCCCGAATCGATGGCGGTAATAGAGGCCGACCAGCCAGTAGCCGGCGAAGCCGGCGGCCAGAGCCACGAGCATCGAGTCGATTCCGAAGATCTCGATGGGTAGCAGACGGGGAAAGCCCTGGATCATGACGGCGAGGCCGATCGGGATGATCCGGAGTCCCTGGCGGTCGGAGTAATTGGCGGTGATGTCTTGAATCTGGTCGAGCGGCAGCGCGGCTGTCTTCATGCAGACCAGTTTATGTCGCAAACCGATCTGCGTCAAGAGCGACGCTGAGATTTTTCTCGAAGAGCCATCCGCAGCACCTGCGACAGATGCAACGTCTCGCGTCCGGTGCTCTGCTCGATCTGTTCCCGGCAGCTGAAGCCATCCGCCACGATCAGCGTGTCATCGGCGGCGTCGCGAACCTTCGGAAGAAGCGCCCGTTCGCCGACGCGCATCGAGATCTCGTAGTTTTTTTTCTCGAAGCCGAACGCGCCCGCCATCCCGCAACAGCCGGTGTCGGGATGGTCGACGTCGAGTCCCATGCCCTTCATCACCGTCTCTTCCGCGGCGAATTTCATGATCGCGTTGTGATGACAGTGGCCCTGCACCAGTGCCTTCTTCTTCAATTGCGGCAGCGTCACTTTCTCCTGCACAAGGAACTCGCTGAGCGTCATGGCCGACTTCGCGATCTGCTTTGCGCGTGGATCGGTCGGGAAGAAGTTGCCTAACTCGTCTCGAAACACCGACACGCAGCTCGGTTCCAGTCCGATGATCGGGACGCTGCCATCGATCGTCTCCATGATCTCGGTGAGCTGCTTCTTGGCCATGCCGAGGAATCCCCAGTCGTAGAGGGGACGGCCGCAGCAGAGAGGTTTGTTCGGGATCGTGACTTCGAAGCCTGCGGATTCCAGGACCTCGACCGCTGCCATCGCGGTGTCGGGCGTGAAGTAGTTGTTGAATGTGTCTGGCCAGAGGAGGACGCGTTTTCGTGTGGTGGCGCCCGCCGCCACGGGACGGCGGCGGAACTGATTCACGAAAGTCTGCTTCGCGTACTGCGGCATCTTGCGTTGCGGGGCGATGCCTAACAGGCCCTTCATCACCGGCATCGTCAGATTTGCCAGGCGTGGCGTACGCGACGCCAGGCGCGACCAGATGTGAATCCATCCCATCGTGTACGCCTGGATCGGGCGGAGGCGGCCCGCGTAGTAATGCGACAGAAACTCCGCCTTGTATGTCGCCATGTCGACGTTGACCGGGCAGTCGCCTTTGCATCCCTTGCACGCCAAACAGAGATCGAGGGCTTCTTTCACTTCCTCGTTGCGCCAGTTGTCGGGGATCGCGTCGCCCTGAAACATCTCGAACAGCAGCCGCGCACGGCCGCGCGTCGAGTGTTTCTCTTCGCGCGTGACCATGAAGCTCGGACACATCGTGCCGCCGTCCATGCGACGGCACTTGCCGACGCCGACGCACCGCATCACCGCCCTCTCGAGCTTCCCCTGATCTTCCGGGTATTGAAACTCGACTGACGGCGACCACGGCTTGAAGTTCGCGCCGAGGTGGAGGTTCTCGGTGATGAGGTAGGGCTGGACGACCTTGCCCGGATTCATCTTCCAGTCCGGATCCCAGATCGATTTGAACTCGCGGAACGCGCCGACCAGCTCTTCGCCGAACATCTTCGGCAGCAGTTCCGCGCGCGACTGGCCGTCGCCATGCTCGCCGGAGAGCGATCCGTTGTACTTCACGCAGAGGTCAGCCGCTTCGTCGACGTACGACCGGTACTTCGCGATGCCTTCCGCCGACTCGAGATCGAAGTTGTTGCGCGTGTGCACGCAGGCCTGGCCGAAGTGGCCGTAGAGATCGCCGACGTAGTCATACTTGTCGAGCAGTTTGCGCAGCTCTCGCAGGTACTTGCCGAGGTGCTTCGGATCGACGGCGGAGTCTTCCCACCCTTCCCATGCGCGCGGCTTGTGCGGCACGAACGCGGTCGCGCCTAACCCAGACTCGCGAATGGCCCAGATGCTCTTCTCTTCCTTCTTGTCGTCGTACAGCTTCATCGAAGGCGCGAGCGCGGACTTCGAAAGAGCGCTCATCATCGTGCGTGCATAGGCGTCCGACGCCGCTTTCGATTCGCCGCCAAACTCCACCAGCAGCCATCCCGTGCCTTCGGGAAGCAGCGGGATCTTGTCGATGTGGAGACCTTTCGCCTTCATGTCGTTGATGAGGCGCTCATCGATGCCTTCGAGACCGATCGGCTTGAACTCCAGCAATCGCGGGACGTCGTCGGCGGCGACGTAGATGTCTTTGTAGCCGAGGACGACGAGCGTGCGGGAGGGCGGCGAGTAGACGAGCTTGCACTTCGCTTCCAGCACGACGACGCAGGTGCATTCGGTTCCGACGAGAGCGCGTGCGACGTTGAAACCGTTCTCGGGAAGAAGCTCGTCGAGGTTGTAGCCGGAGACGCGACGCGGGATCTTCGGATACTTCGCGCGAATGAGATCGGCGTAGCGGTCGCGGATATCGCGCAGCCTGCGATAGATGTCGCCGCGGCGGCCGCCTTCCGCGATGATCGAGGCCAGCTCCGCGTCGCTCGTTGCGCCGACGGTCATGCGATGGCCGTCGTAAGTGAGGATGTCGAGCTCCTCGATGTTGTCGACCGTTTTGCCGGCCATCAGCGCGTGCACGCCGCAGGAGTTGTTGCCGATCATTCCGCCGATCGTGCAGTGCGTGTGTGTCGCGGGATCGGGCCCGAAAGTGAGCTTGTGCTTTTCCGCCTGGTTGCGAAGGTCGTCGAGGATGATGCCCGGCTGCACGCGGGCGAAGTTCTCCCGCGGGTTCAACTCGACGACGTTGTTCATGTATTTCGAGAAGTCCATGACGACGGCGACGTTGCAGCACTGGCCGGCCAGCGACGTGCCGCCGCCGCGCGCGAGGATCGGCGCGCCGAACTTCCGCGCCAGCGCCACGGTCGTGATGACGTCGTTGATGTCGCGCGGGATCACGACGCCGATCGGAACCTGCCGGTAATTCGAGGCGTCGGTGGCGTAAACCGCACGCGAGCCGTTGTCGAAGCGGATTTCGGCGCCCGTCTCGCGCTTCAGTGCTGCCGCCAGCGCGGCCGCGTCGACGTTCAGGGACTGGATGCGATCGTGATGCTCGATGCGCGTCGCGATGGGGCGATTGTTCTCGAAGGGAATCGCCTCGAAGCGCGTCGTCTCGTCGCGTTCAGCAGGATTTGCCGCTCCGCTCGTTGCCGCGTGAACGATGTCGGTCATGGTCGACGAACATACACGATGTCATTCCGAGCGTAGCGAGGAACCGGTGTGGGTGGGTGGCTCGATGAGCCGCACCGCCCACACGCTACTTCTTGAACGAGCTGAAGATCTCTTTCATCGACTGCTTGATGATGTGCGCGCGGTCGGGCTCGTGCAGAAGCGACTTCATGAATTTCTTCGCCTGATCCAACGTGATGTGCGGCGGCAGCGGCGGCACCTCGGGATCGGTCACGAACTCGATCAGGCACGGGCGATCGGCGGCCAGCGCTTCATCCCAGGCAGGACCGATCCGGTCCGGTGTCTCGACGCGAATGCCCTTGAGACCGAGCGACTGTGCGTACTTCGCGTAGCCGATGTCCGGCAATTCCTGCGAGTCCGCGAACTTCGGATCGCCGCCCATCACGCGCTCTTCCCACGTCACCATATTGAGATCGCGATTGTTCAGAACGCAGACGATCAACCGCGGATCGCTCCATTCTTTGTAGTATTTCGCGATGGTGATCATCTCG
>JBBRMQ010000101.1:0-13823 GCA_038230775.1 Thermoanaerobaculia bacterium | reverse complement strand
GGCTTGGCCCCGTGTCATCCCGAGCGTAGCGAGGGACCGGTGTGGGTAGGGCGGCTCGATGCTCGTGTTGCGCACCGCCCGACCCACACCGGTCCCTCGCTACGCTCGGGATGACATTCACACAGCTACCCCGCACGGCCTGCTTCGCAACGCGGCCCGCCATGCTTGTGCAGAGGTTCCCCTAGAGGGCTGCGTTTTGGAAACGGATTCGGTCCTGGCTGCATGTGGCGGCGTGCTTCAGCCCGCCCCTGTGCGCGGTTCGCAAAATATTTCCGCCCGGCATCCGTCTTCACATCCGGATGGAGGCCGCACTGACACGCAACGAACAGATCGCGCAGACGTTCCAGCGTGAGCGCGGCAGGCTGCGCAACTTCATCCTGAGTCGCGTCGCCAATTCGGGCGATGCCGACGACATCCTGCAGGATGTTTTCTACGAGCTCGTCGAGGCCTGGAACGTCGTCGAGCCGTTCGAGCACGCCAGCGCGTGGCTCTTCCGCGTGGCGACGAATCGCATCATCGATCTCTTCCGCAGGAAGAAGCCGGAGCCGCTGCCCGACACCATCGAGGACTTGCTGCCGTCCGCGGACGGGGGACCCGAGGCCGAGTATGCGCGCGGCGTTCTTCTCGACGAGCTCGATGCAGCGCTCGACGAACTGCCCGCCGCGCAGCGCGAGGCGTTCGTCGCGCACGAGATCCAGGGCCGCAGCATGAAGGAGATCGCGGCGGAGACCGGCGTCAGCGTCAATACGGTCCTGTCGCGCAAGCACTACGCGGTGATGCATCTGCGCAAACGGTTGCAAGCCATCTATGAGGAGTACGAAAAATGAGAACGAGATTCCTGAAATTCGGTTTGATCGCCGTCGCGGCCGTTGCGGTCTTCAGCTTCGTGGTGATGCAGTTGTGGAACTGGTTGATCCCGTCGATCACCGGCTGGCACTCGATCACGTTCGGACAGGCGATCGGCCTTCTGCTGTTGTGCAAGATTCTGTTCGGCGGATTCCGCGGCGGCCCGCGCGGTCACTGGCGCCGGCGCATGACGGAGCGATGGGAACAGATGACGCCCGAGGAGCGCGAGAAGTTCAAGGAAGGGATGCGCGGACGATGCGGCTTCAAGGGAATGAACGAAACAAGCAGCTAGTTGATGCCGCCTGCTACGCACGGTAGAACGAACGCGATCGGACGCGTGTTTGTTTTACGCTGAGAGTCCTCATGAAGAAACGGATGTTCATCATGCTCGCCGTCGCGATCGTGTTCATCGCGATCATCGGCGGGTTCAAGGTCTTCCAGATCAAGAAGGCGATGGCCGGCGCGAACTATGTCCCGCCGCCCGAGGCGGTGACGACCGTCGTCGCGCGGCAGGAGGAGTGGAGCACGACCGTGAACGCGATCGGCTCCGTTGCCGCGGTGAACGGAGTGATGGTCTCCGCGGATCTACCGGGTGTAGTGGATTCGATCAACTTCACTTCTGGTCAGACCGTGAACACCGGCGACATTCTTCTCCGTCTCGACGCGAAGCAGGAGCGCGCGCAACTGGCGGCGGCCGACGCGCAGCGCGACCTCGCGCGGCTCGCGCTGCAGCGCAACCAGGGTCTGGCCTCGAAGGGAATCGTGGCCACGTCGAATCTCGATCAGGCATCCGCGGAATTCAAGTCGGCGGACGCACGCGTGGGCGAGATCGCCGCGACCATCGCGCGCAAAACCATTCGCGCTCCGTTCTCCGGCCTCCTCGGTATTCGCGAGGTCAATGTCGGCCAGTATCTCGCCGGCGGCGCGGCGATCGTCTCGCTGCAGGCGGTGCGGCCGGCGTACGTGAATCTCACCGTGCCGCAGCAGGAGATCGGCCGCGTTCCTCCCGGCACGTCGATCGAGGTGAAGTCGGATGCGCTCAGCGCGCCGGAAACGGGACGCGTGCAGGCCATCGACTCGGTGATCGACGAGGCCACGCGCAACGTCCGCGTGCAGGCGATCTTCGACAATCGATCGGGCCGTCTGCGGCCCGGGATGTTCGTCGAAGCGAAGCTCGCGCAGGGTGTTCGTCAGCCGGTCATTGCGCTTCCGACGTCCGCGATCAGCTACGCGCCGTTCGGCGACTCGGTGTTCATCGTCGAAGACGTCAAGGGGCCGGACGGCAAGAGCTATCGCGGCGTCCGCCAGCAATTCGTCAAGTTAGGCGGATCGCGCGGCGATCAGGTCGCAGTGCTCACCGGCGTCAAACCGGGAGAAGAGATCGTCAGCTCAGGCGTCTTCAAACTACGGCCTGGGGCCGCCGTGATCGTGAACAACAAGATTCAGCCGAGCAACTCGACGGCACCGAAGCCGGAGGACAGTTAGAGTAAGACGGGTAAGACCGCAAAAGCTTGGTTCGGTGTGAGGACCGGCTTCAGCCGGTCACGGCTGACCGGCTAAAGCCGGTCCTCACACCGAATCAGGCGCTTACTTTCTTGACATGAAATTCACCGACCTCTTCATCCGCCGCCCCGTCCTCGCGATGGTCGTCAACCTGGTGATCCTCATCGCCGGGTTGCAGTCGATCCGCTCGCTCGTCGTGCGCCAGTTTCCGCGCAGCGACATGGCGAACGTGGTGGTGACGACGGCGTACATCGGTGCGAACGCCGACCTGGTGCGCGGCTTCATCACTGCGCCGCTCGAGCGGGCGATCGCGGGCGCGGACGGCATCGACTTCCTCGAATCGTCCAGCGGCCAGAGCATCAGCACGATCACCGTTCATCTCAAGCTCAACTACGACACGAACGCCGCGCTCACGCAGATCCAGTCGAAGGTTGCGCAGGTGCGCAATCAGCTCCCCCCCGAGGCGGAGGCGCCGATCATCAATCTGCAGACGGCGGACGCCGAGTTCGCCGCCGCCTACCTCGGCTTCGCCTCGAAGGATCTCGATCAGAACCAGATCACGGATTATCTCGTCCGCGTCGTGCAGCCGAAGCTGTCGGCGATCAGCGGCGTGCAGCGCGCTGAAATCTTCGGCGACCGCACCTTCGCCATGCGTGTGTGGCTCAAGCCGGACCAGATGGCGTCGCTCGGCATCTCCCCCTCGCAGGTGCACGATGCGCTGGCGGCGAACAACTACCTGTCGGCGTTAGGCAGCACCAAGGGCTCGATGACGTCGGTGAACCTCGTCGCCAACACGAACCTGCAGACGGCCGAGGAGTTCAAGCAGCTGGTGGTGAAGGAGTCGAACGGGACCGTGGTCCGCCTGAAGGACATCGCGGATGTCGTGCTCGGCGCCGAGACCTACGACGGCGAGGTCAGCTTCAACGGTCAGACCGCGGTGTTCATCGGGATCTTCGTGCTGCCGACGGCGAACACGCTCGACGTCATGAAGAAGGTGCGAGAGACGATTCCGGAAATCCGAGCGCAATTGCCGGCGGGGATGACGACGGGCGTGCCGTACGACTCGTCGGCGTACATCCAGACGGCGATCGATGAAGTGCTCAAGACGCTGGCCGAGACGCTCGTCATCGTCATCTTCATCATCTTCCTCTTCCTCGGCTCCGTCCGCGGCGTGTTGATTCCGGTGGTCGCCATTCCGATCTCGCTCATCGGCGCCGTGCTGCTGATGCTGGCCTTCGGCTTCACGATCAATCTGCTCACGCTGCTGGCGATCGTGCTGTCCGTCGGTCTCGTCGTCGACGACGCGATCGTCATGGTCGAGAACATCGAGCGGCATCTGCACATGGGTAAGACGCCGTTCCAGTCGGCAATCGATGCGGCGCGCGAGCTGGTCGGACCGATCATCGCCATGACGATCACGCTGGCGACCGTGTACACGCCTGTCGCGTTGCAGGGCGGGCTGACGGGATCGCTGTTCCGCGAGTTTGCCTTCACCCTTGCCGGCGCGGTGCTCATCTCCGGCATCGTCGCGCTGACGCTGTCGCCGATGATGGGGTCGAAGCTGCTTCGCTCTGGGGATACGGAGCGCGGATTTGCGGGCATCGTCAACCGCCGCTTCGAGCGCATCCGCGAGTCGTACACGCGCGTTCTCACGGGGACGCTTCGCTACCGGCCGGTCACGTACACGCTATGGGCGATCGTCGTCGCGCTCATTCTTCCGTTCTACATGTTCTCGCAGAAGGAACTGGCGCCCACGGAAGATCAGAACTTCGTGTTCTCGATCATTCAGGCCGCCGCGAACTCGACGATCGATCAGACCAAGCTCTTTGCCAGACAAGTGAGCGACATCTATCGCGGGATGCCGGAGCATGAGTCGGACTTCCAGGTCATTTTTCCGACGGGCGGTTTCGGCGGCATGGTGGCGAAGCCCCACAACCAGCGCAAACGAAGCATCGAGCAGATCCAGCTCGACGCGTCGCAGAAAGCATCGGCGATTCCGGGCATCCGCGCGATCACGCTGGTGCCGCCTTCCTTGCCCGGCAGTCAGGGATTCCCCGTCGATTTCGTGATCGTGTCGACGGAGGAGCCCGCGCGGCTGGCGGAGTTCGCAAATCAGCTGGTGCAGAAAGCATTCACCAGTGGCAAGTTCATGTTCGCCGACACCGATCTCAAGTTCGACCAGCCGCAGGCACGGGTGGTGTTCAATCGCGACAAGCTCCGCGCGCAGGGCGTGGACCTCTCGCAAGCCGGCCGCGATCTCTCGACGTTGTTAGGCGGGAACTACGTCAATCGTTTCAGCATTCAGGGCCGCAGCTACAAGGTCATTCCGCTCATCAAGCGTGCGGATCGCCTGACGGCCGACCAGCTCACGGGGATCTACATCACCGGCGGCGGCGGCAAGCTCGTGCCGCTCTCGACCTTCGCTACGTTGCAGACCACGACCGAGCCGCGCGACCTCAAGCGCTTCCAGCAGTTGAACGCGGTGCACGTTCAGGGTGCGATTCCTCCGGGTGTGTCGCTGGACTCCGCGCTCAAGTACCTGGAGGATGAAGCGGCGAAGATTCTGCCACGCGGCTTCACGGTCGATTACGCGGGCGAGTCGCGTCAGCTCCGCACGGAAGGCTCGAAGTTCCTCGGCGTCTTTCTCCTGTCGGCCATCCTGATCTATCTCGTGCTCGCGGCGCAGTTCGAGAGCTTCCGCGATCCGTTCATCATTCTCGTGGGGTCGGTGCCGCTCGCCCTCGCCGGATCGCTGCTCTTCTCGTTCCTCGGTCTGACCTCGATCAACATCTACAGTCAGGTCGGTCTCATCACGCTCGTCGGACTCGTGTCGCGCAACGGGATCCTCATCGTCGAATTCGCGAATCATCTGCAGGAAGCGGGCAGGGACAAACTGTCCGCGGTGATCGAGGCGTCATCCACGCGACTGCGCCCGATCATGATGACGACCTCCGCCACCGTGATGGGCCATCTGCCGCTCGTGTTCGCGAAGGGTCCCGGAGCGGGCGCGCGCAACTCGATCGGCATCATGCTGGTGTCGGGGATGATCATCGGCAGCGCCTTCACGCTCTTCGTCGTGCCGTCGATCTACGTTCTGGTGGCGAAGACGCATCGGCGCGAGGAAGCGGAAGTCGCTCCGTCGCTGCAGCCCGCGCTCGCGGAGTAAGGCGGCCAACCGCCAGTAACGGCCAGCCACGAACCCATGATCTCGCGTGCCAAACTGGAGGTCGGGATTTGCGTCGAGCAGGAGCAGAGTCACATCGCGTCGTGCTACTTCACGATGGTGGCGCGCGACCACGCGCTGCCGGAGCTCGAGGTGCGATGCGCTCGAGGTGCGCCGCCACGAGCGCGCGATCCGCAGACGGCAACGCTGGCGCGAGCTGGAGCAGTCGCTTCTGGAGCCGCCGACGCGCGAGGAGTTCGAGATGCTGCTCCGCCTGCACACCGACCGGGACAAACCGGACTTCGAGGGCCTGCGCGTTCGCGATCTCGTGGCGACCTCCTGGGAGACGTTGTATCCCGAGCAGGAAAACGTTCCGCAGAAGATCTTTGGGGGATATCTGATCCACCGCGCGTTTCAGCTCGCGTCGATCCATGCCGAGCAGATCGTGGACGGTCGCGCGGTGGTCGCCGCCGTCAATCGCATCAACTTCAAGCAGCCGGTGCGCATCGGCGATAAAACTGCGCTTCATGAGCCGCATCGTCTATACGGGGAAGACCTCGATCGCCGTTGATACGCGTACACGTCGATCACCTGCTGCGCCCGCAGCGGGTGCCGCGCGTCTTTCCCGCGTCGTACGACGAGGACGGGCGCTATCTCGCCGCGTACCGGCGCAACCGCAGGGATGCCGAGTACAAGACTGCGGGCCTGGCGGTGGGCCGCGCGGAGCGCGCGTCCTTGTCATTTCAATAGAATGCGCCTCATGCGCGCACGATTGACAGTTCCCGCCTCCGTCCTGCTTTTCGTCGTCCTCGCTGCGGTTCCCGCGCACGCTCAATGGACGGCGCTCGGGGACATGCAGCGGCCCGCGCGCCGAGGCAACGCGTTGCGGTTCGAGAATGGTCGCGCAGTAGCGATGGTCACCGCTCTGGCTCCGGAAGTCATTCGCGTGCGCGTAACGCAGGGGAGCGAGGGACGGGATCATTCCTATGCGGTGATCGACCGGAAACTCGGCGAACCGGGCGCGACGATCTCCGTTGAGGAAGGGCGGTCGACGATCGCCACCAGCGCGCTGCGGGTCACGATTCAGCATGCGCCGTTCCGGATTGCGTTCGCGACGCCGGATGGTCGATCACTGGACGAAGACGATGCCCAGCGCGGCACGGCCGTTTCCGGCGGCGCCATCCGAGTCTGGAAGCGCCTCCGCGACGACGAGCACGTCTACGGCCTCGGCGAGAAGAACGGTCCGCTGGACAAGCGCGGCTGGAAGCTGGGCGGCTACAACCTCACGATGTGGAACAGCGACACGTTCGGATACGACTCCAGCACCGATCCGATTTACGTGTCGGTGCCCTTCTACATGGTGATGCGGAAGGGCGTGGCGTACGGCGTCTTTCTCGACAACACGTATCGCAGCAACTTCGACATCGGCCATCAGACACAGGGCGTGCTGTCTTTCGGTGCCGACGGCGGCCCGCTCGACTACTACTTTATTTACGGACCCGATCCGAAGAAGGTCATCGAACGCTACACGACTCTGACCGGCCGCATGCCGCTGCCGCCCCTCTGGTCTCTCGGCTATCACCAATGCCGGTACAGCTACTACCCCGAGCAGAAGGTGCGCTCCATCGCGGAGAACTTTCGTGCGCGCCGCATCCCGGCGGACGCGATCTGGCTCGACATTCACTACCAGGACAGATACAAGCCGTTCACCTGGGATCGCAAACGCTTTCCCGATCCGCCGCGGATGATCGGCGACCTGCGCAAGCAAGGGTTCCGCGTCGTGACGATCGTCGATCCTCATCCGAAGAAGGAGAAAGGGTACGTGCCGTACGACACCGGCCTGGCCGGCGATCAATTCGTGAAGAATGCGGACGGCTCGATCTACGAAGCGCCGGTGTGGCCGTCGCGGGCCGAGGATGGCGATACGCCCGACTGGTCGAAGCCGAGCGGCGCGCCGAGTGTCTTCCCCGATTTCAGCAAGCCCGGAGCGAGGGCCTGGTGGGGCGGCCTCTATGTGGAGCTGTTGAACGCCGGCGTGGCGGGCATTTGGAACGACATGAACGAGCCGGCGGTCTTCGACACGCCGACGGGAACGATGCCGCTCGACGTCCGTCACGACAACGAGGGACTGCCCACCGATCATCGCGAGATCCATAACGTCTACGGAATGCTGATGACGCGATCGACGTATGAAGGGCTGCTCAAAGCGCGTCCGAACGAGCGGCCGTTCATTCTGTCGCGAGCGTCGTACGCCGGAGGGCAGCGGTACTCCGCGCTGTGGCCGGGCGACAACACCAGCAACTGGGCACATCTTCGCCAGAGCATCCCGCTTCTTCTCGGGATGGGGCTGTCAGGTTTTCCATTCGTCGGCAGTGATATCGGTGGTTTCGCCGACGCACCGACTGCGGAGCTCTTCACGCGCTGGCTCCAGGCCGGGGTCTTCTACCCGTTCATGCGCACGCACACGATGTTCGGCTCGCCCGACCAGGAGCCGTGGTCGTACGGCGCGGAGCATGAAGCCATCAACCGCCGTGCGATCGAGCTGCGCTACGAGCTGTTGCCGTACATCTACTCCGCGATGCACGACGCTTCGGAAACCGGCATTCCCGCGTTGCGACCGCTCATGCTCGAGGATCCGAACGACGAGCAGACGTACGGTATTGACGACCAGTTCCTCTTCGGATCGGACCTTCTCGTCGCTCCGGTGCTGGCCGAGAACGTCACCGCACGCGGCGTCTATCTTCCGCGAGGTGACTGGTACGACTTCTGGAGCGGAAAGATGTTCGGCGGGGGGAAGGGGATCACGATGCCGGTGACTCTCTCGTCGATCCCGATCTTCGTGCGCTCAGGCGCGTTCGTGTTCTCGCAGCCGGTGGTGCAGCATACGGGGGAGATGGCCGGCAATGCGCTCGATGTCGTGGTGTTTCCCGCCGCGTCCTCGGAGCGATGGATGTACGAGGACGACGGAAGCAGCTTCGACTATCAACGCGGCGCGTTCCTGCGCCGCCGGTTCGCGTTCCGGCGCGACGCGAGCGGAGCGGTGATCGAGATCGGAGCGCCGGAAGGATCGTATCGCCCGAAAACGCGCGCGATGTTCGTCACGGTTCGCTCGAGTTCCGCGTCACGCGTCACCATCGGCGGCGCTGCTCTTCCTCGCGTCGACGACCTCGATCAGGCCGAACGTGGATGGAACGCAAGGGACGGGTCGGTCGTGATCAGAATGCCGGACCGGTTCGAGCGCGTGGAGATCCGGATCGAGTGATGACACGGTGGGGACGGACCGGAGTCCGCCCCCACCGTACTTTCGTCAGAAAATGTAGCGCGCTCCGAACTGCACCTGTCGCTCGCTGTTGAGGCGAGTGCCGGTGATCTTGCCGAAGTCCGAGTCGCCGACTTTGTTTCCCGGTTGGTTGTATTGGGCCCAGTTGAACACGTTGAAGCCCTCGATCCGCAATTGAAACTCGCCGCGGCTCATGACGGCGAAGTTCTTGAAGAGCGAGAGGTCGACGGTGCGCGTTCCCGGTCCGCGGACCGAGTTGCGGCGCGCGGTTCCCTGCGGGCCTTTCGCCTCCGTGAACACCGACGTGTTGAACCACCGGCCGGTGTTCTTTGGTCCGTTGTTGGGGTTGCCGCTCTGATCGGCGCGCTTGCCGTTGTTGTCGTAGACCGTGAACGGGGTGCCGCTTTGCAGCGTGATCACCGAATTGACGCTCCAGCCGCCGACGAGCGCGTTTCCTCGCGCGAACGGCAGGTCGTAGGTCGCTGCGAGCGTGAAGCGATGCTTGGCGTCGTAGTCGGCCGGGCCCTCGTCGAGGCCCAGATTGCAGCCTTTGTCGGGCGTTTTGCAGTTGCTCGCATCGGTCACGCCGCCGCCGCGCGACGGGTTGCCGGGGAAGAAGCCCGGCCCCTGGTTTGTCGCGTTGCCGAACGTGTAGGAAGCGAGATAGGCGAGGCCGTTGGCTTCACGGCGCCGCACCGATGCCTGGAGAGCGTCATACTTCGACGAGCCGATATATTTGACGGTGGTCAAACGGTCGGCGACCCCGCCGCCGAATCCCGCCGATGTGATGATGGTCGCCAGGTTGCTGGCGCGAGTGCCGACGTACGCCAGCATGGCCGTGGTATCGGTGAGGATCTCGCGCTGGCCGCCGAGATTCCACTGCTGCACCCTTGTGTTCTTCGAGTCGCGCGGAATGTAGACGATGCCCGAGCCGAGCGGCAGATCCGGCTTGTTCGGATTGACCGCAGTCGGCAGCGGAATCGGATCGGAGATCTTGACGCAGCTTCCCGGAATGCACCCGTCGAAGCCAAAGCGGAATTCCGTCACGACGGCGGGAGGATTCTCCGTGAGCTGGTTGTCGATGCCGCCGCGGTCGAGCGAGTAGAACACGCCATAGGCGCCGCGCACTACCGTCTTCTCATCGAGGACGTAGTTGAAACCGAGGCGCGGGCCGAAGTTGTCCTTGTTCGTCCTGAGCGTTGAGCGCGACGCGCCGTTCTGATTCGGCAGCACGAGCGTCTGGGTCGCCGGGTCGTAGTTGCCCAGCCGATTGTTCTTCTCGTAGTAGGGCGTCAACAGATCCCAACGCAGGCCGAGGTTGAGCGTGAGCCGGGGGTTGATGTGCCAGTCGTCCTGACCGAAGAGGGCATTTTCCGAGCTGACAGTGTTTCGCGGAACGTAGCCCGGCGTCGCGGACGTCGTGAAGATCGTCTTGCCGATCAGCATGTCCGCCACTTCGTAGCCGGTGAAGCCGGGCTGGAACCCGAACACGTCGCGGAAGAAATAGAAGCCCTTGCCGAACCGCGTGCGCTGCTGGTCGACCTCGCGGCGCAGCAGCGTGCCGCCGAACTTGAACGAGTGGCTGCCGCTCAGCCACGTCACCGAATCCGAGATCTGCATCGTCTTCTGCTTGATGGTGTATTGGCCGAAGTCGCCCAGATACTCGATGAATGTTCCGTCGCCGCCACCGATGAGCGAGATGCCGTTCCCGGTGGTGATGCCGCCGATGCCCGGGATGCCGAGCGCCTTGTTCTGATCGGCGCCAAAGCCTACCGGCAGGAAGTCGAACTTGAAATCCGTCGAGCCGACGCGAAGCTCGTTGACGAGATTCGGAGAGAAGACGTGCGTGTCACCGAGCCGCACCGAGTAGCCCTTGTTGTCGGAAGTGCCCGCGCCGAAGCCAGCCTGATAGCCGGGGATGCGGCCCGGGTCCGCGAACTTGTCGGTCCAGTGGCTGCCGCTCACGAAGAGCTGATTGCTCGACGTGAGCGTCTGATCAACGCGCCCGTCGAAGTCGTTGTACGTGCTTTTCTTCTGGCGGTGCGTCAGGAAGTTGTGCGTGGCGCCCGCGCGATCGGGCATCGGGAAGGCATTGAGGTACGCCTTGCCGACCGGATTGATGAGGTTCGACGGGATGATGTTGCCCGCGAACGGCTTTCCGGTGAGCGGATCGTAGATGATCACCGCCTGACTGAGGCCGCTGACCTTCGGATCGAGCAACTCCGAGAAGTCGCCGTTGCGCATCTTGGCGGTGGGCACCGCGACGTAGTTTCCGGTCTCCACGGGAATGGAGTTCCGCAGGCCGTGGTAGCTGCCGAAGAAGAACGTCCGGTCGCGGACAATCGGTCCGCCGCCGACGCCGCCGAAGTCGTTGTTCTTGAAGTCGGGCTTGGTCTGCGCAAACTTCGGTGTGGCCGCGGTGCTCTTCGGACGGCTGAAGTCGTACACGCTGCCGCGGAACTCGTTCGTACCGCTCTTGATGACCATGTTTTGGATGCCGCCGCCCGCCCGCCCGAACTCCGCCGGCGCGTTGGTGGTGATCACCGAAAACTCGCGGATCGCTTCCGGCGGCGGGAGATACGCGATGCTGTTCACGAGCGACTCATTGTTGTCGAGTCCCTCGATCTGGTAGTTGTTGAACTGCTCGCGCAACCCGTTGACCGAGAGCGCGGCGCCGCCGAACTCCGAGTAGCGGAACGTTTCGGCATCCGTGCCGGAGCCACCACCGGACGAGTTGCTGCCGGGAATGCCGCGGTTCACACCTGGCGAGAGCGTTGCCAGCTGCGTGAAGTTGCGGCCGTTGAGCGGCAGATTCTCGATCTGCTTCTGATCGATCAGCGTCGAGATCTCGGACGTCGTCTTCTCGATGGTGGGCGCCGAAGCGGTCACCGTCACCGTTTCCGTGACGCCGCCCAACTGCATCTTGAAGTCGACGCGCGCGACCTGATTGACGGTCAGGGTGATCGGCGTGACCGACGGCTTGAAGCCCGCCAGCTCGGCCATGACGCGGTAGTCGCCGACGGGCAGGGCTGCGAGTGTGTATGCGCCACGCCGGTCGGTGACGTCGACGCGAGATGCATTCGTTCCCGTGTTCGTTGCCGTAACCGTCGTGCCGGGCACCGGAGATCCGGTGTTGTCGGTGACGATGCCTTCCAGGCGTGCCGCGGCCGTCTGTGCGGCGGCCGGTCCTGCGCTGACGATGACCAGCGCGATCGCGAATACGGATGCCAGGACTGATTTCGTTCGACGTGCCATTATGATTTCTCCCCGCAAAAGAACGTTTTTTTTACAAGCGCGCGCAGTATATCGACGAGCGCAACGCGAGTCACGAAACGGTGAACTCGCTATCGAAGGCGCCAGACGCCGCTCGTGTGCGGCGGCATCGCGATGCGCCACGCACCTGCGCCGCCGGCCGGATCTGCCACATTGCTGTCGGCGTAGATCGTGTCGAAACCTGCAGCCTGCACATCGAATGGCCCCGCATTCGCGGCCGTGTTGCCGAGGTTGTGGACGACGAGAACGCGCTCGTCGCCGGAGTCGCGGATGAACGCCAGCACCTGCGCGCTCGAATCGAGCGGTGCAATCGTCCCCTGCAGCAGGGCGTGCGAGCGTTTCCGCGCCGCAATCCAGTTTCGATAATAAGAAAGGAGGGATGAGGCGTCGCCGGTCTGCGAGGCGACGTTGTTCATCGCCAGCCCCGGCGCGAACGCGAACCATGGTGTCGCCGTAGAGAATCCTCCCGCGGGCGTCCACGGCATCGGCGTCCGCTTCGACTCGTCGGCGGACGTCGGACCGTTCTGCAGCCCGACCTCCTCTCCGTAGTAGAGGAACGGAGCGCCGGGAAGCGTGAGCAGGATCGCGGCGGCGTTGCGCAACTTCCCGGGATCATTTGCAAGCACGGTCGCCAGCCGCGTCTGATCGTGATTCGTGAGGAACGGGGCGTCGATGACGCCGGCGGGATACGCGCTGATCACCGCGCGCATCGTGTCGCGGATGCGGATCGCATTGCCGGCTTTCACTCCGTCGAGGATCGCGGAGGCGAGAGGAAAGTTGAAGTTCGACGGCATCTCGTCGCCGCCGCGAACCACGGCCGTCGATCCGTAGTACATCGCCAGCGTTTGCGAGTCGGTCGTGTTCTCCGCCACGAGAAATGCCTGCGGCTTCGTTCTCCGGACCTGCGTCGAAAGCTCTTTCAGAACCAGATGCGTCTCCGGCGTGTCGTACTGTCCCGCTCCCGGACCGTTTTCCACGAGGTAACGCGTGGCGTCGAGCCGTAAGCCGTCGACGCCCTGCGTCAGCCAGTACCGCGCGAGCCGGAACATCTCCGCTTTCACGTCGGGGTTGCGGTAGTTCAGATCCGGCATGCCGCTCCAGAACAGGCCGTAGAAGTACGCACCGTTCTTCAGATGCCACGACGGATCGCCGCCCCACGGTTGCGTCCAGCCGGGATTCGTCGCGCTCCACACGTACCAGTCCCGTTTCGGCGAGCCGGGGCCGGACGCGGAATCGATGAACCACGGATGATCCGAGCCGGTGTGATTCATCACGAAGTCGATGATCACGTGGATGCCTCGCTTGTGCGCCTCGGCCAGCAGGTGCTGGAAGCTCGCGTTCGATCCGTAGTCTTTTGCGATGGTCTCGTAGTCCACAGTGTCGTAACCGTGATAGCTCGGCGATTGAAAGACAGGCATCAGCCACAACGCATCGATGCCGAGGTCGGTCGTGGTGGCGGGGTTGCCGTCGTTGAGGTAATCGAGTTTCGCCGTCAGTCCGTCGAGGTCGCCGATGCCGTCGCCATTGGAGTCGGAGAAGCTCCGCACGAAGACCTCGTAGAACACCGCACCGCGCGCCCATTCATGATTCCACTGCGGCGGTGCGCTGGGAACGGCGCGGCGCCTCCCGGCGTACGCGTCGTTACTCGTCGCGCAGGAGAGTGTCAGCAGCAGCGCGGCGGCCAGAGTCCGGGAAAGCGAGCGATTCACGACGCGATTATTGCAGGCTTGCGCTCATTCTGCGTGTTTCGCCGGCCCT
>JBBRMQ010000100.1:0-13828 GCA_038230775.1 Thermoanaerobaculia bacterium | reverse complement strand
GATCGCATCGCGAAGGGGCCGCTGCCGATCGAACAGGTCGTTCGTTACGGGATCGAGATCGCCGAGGCGCTGGAGAAGGCGCACAAGGCCGGCGTGGTGCACCGCGATCTGAAGCCCGGCAACGTGATGATCACGAAGACGGGCGCGAAGCTGCTCGACTTCGGTCTCGCGAAACCGGCATCGGTGTTCAACGTGGACGGGGCGACGCAGCATAAGTCGCTGACGCAGGAGGGGACGATCGTCGGGACGTTTCAGTACATGGCGCCCGAGCAGATCGAGGGTGGTGAGGCCGATGCGCGGACCGACATCTTCGCGTTCGGCGCGGTGCTGTACGAGATGGCTACAGGGCGGCGGGCGTTCGAGGGGAGATCGAAGGCGAGCCTCATCGCGTCGATCCTGACCGCGGAGCCGCAGCCGATCAGCGCGATCCAGCCGATGACGCCCGTGACCTTCGATCGCATCGTGCGGATGTGTCTGCAGAAGGACCCGGATCAACGGTGGCAATCGGCGCATGACATCGCGGCGGAGCTCCGGTGGATTGGGGAAGGCGCCCCCGCCGCTTCGGTGGTCGCACGCAAATCGGGCGTGATCGCATGGAGCGTCGCGGCGGCTGCAGCTCTCGCTGCCCTCGTATTCGGCACGATCGCATGGCGGGATGTGACGGCGCATCGCAACGCTCCGCCTGTCCGCACGGTCATTCTGTCTCCGGGGAAGACATCGTTCGATTTCCTGACTGGGGCCGCGCCTCCCGCGATCTCACCCGACGGAACCAGAATCGTCTTTGGCGCCGTGGAGCGAGGGAAACCGCGCACGCTGTGGATCCGCTCGCTCGACTCGCTCGTCGCGCAACAGCTCACAGGCACGGACGACGCGATGTTTCCGTTCTGGTCTCCCGATGGCCGTTCGATCGCATTCTTCGCGGACAATGCGCTGAAGAAAATGGATGTGAGCGGCGGCGCCGCGGTTGTTCTGTGCAGCGCCGTGGATGGCCGCGGCGGGAGTTGGAGTTCGGACGGTCGCACGATCGTCTTCGCCGCGCGTTTCTCGCCGATCTACCGCGTGAGCGCCGCGGGCGGAACGGCCGTCGAAGTCACGAAGCTGGGTAGCAGAGTGACCACTCACCGGTGGCCGCAATTTCTGCCGGACGGCCAGCATTTTCTCTTTCTCAGCGCGGTGACGGGGACGGAAGATCCCGCGAATGCGATCGCGCTCGGCAGCATCGACTCGATGGTGCCAAAGCCGCTCATCACGTACGCGAACGAGCCGCACTACTTGAATGGCACCATTGTCTTCACCCGCGATGGGACGCTCACTGCCCAGCGATTCGATGAGAAGAAGCTCGCATTGATCGGAGACCCCGTCCCGCTCCGGGAACAGCAGATCGAGTCGACGCGCAACTTCTCGAGATCGATTGTCTCCGTCGCTTCGAACGGGTCTCTCATCTATCAGCTCGGAACCGGAGTGACGATCACCCAACCGACATGGTTCGATCGGAGCGGGAAGATCCTGGGGACCGCGGCCGAGCCGGCGAACTACACGACGGTCGCGCTGGCGCCGCATGCAGATGCGCTGATCACGGCTTTCGCTCCCACGAACCCGGCCAACCTGTGGATGTTCGATCTGTCGCGCAACGTGAAGTCGAGAGTGACATTCAACAACGCGATTGACAACTTTCCTCTGTGGTCGCCCGACCGCTCGAGAATCGTTTACTCGTCCTATCAGCCGCAGCGAGCAGTCATCTCGATGAGGGACCTGACGACGGGCGCAGAACAGACGCTGTGGCAAGGCGATCGTGGAGCGAATCCTCTCACCACGAGCTGGTCGGCAGACGGCGATCGTATCCTGTTCTCGCTCGCGGGCGCGTCTACTCGGCCGGATATCTGGTGGCTTTCCCTCGCGGACCGCAAACCCCATCTCTACCTCGGCACGGAGTTCCTCGAGAGCGGCGCGGTGTTTTCGCCGGATGGCAAGTGGGTGGCATACCAGTCGAACGAGTCAGGCCCGCCCGAGGTGTATGTGGCGCCATTTCCACCGACTGGCGCGAAATGGCAGGTGACCACCAACGGCGGAATTGTCCCGCGGTGGCGCGGTGACGGCAAAGAGCTCTTCTACGTCGTTGATAACGGGACGAAGATGATGGCCGTTCCGATCGCCCTCGGCGCAACACCGCAAATCGGGCTCGCCGTCGAGCTGTTCCAGTTTCGCCTCGGCGTACGCAATGTGCGCATGTACGACGTGACGTCTGACGGTCAACGCTTCCTGATCAACGCGCGGTTCGGCGAAGAGCCGCCGCCGCCGCCTCTCGTCTTCATGCAGCATTTCGACAACGAGCTGCGCGCCGCGGAGGACCAGCGCAATTAGTACGCGACCAGCGCCTGCGCCGCCTGCTCGATCTCCTCTTCGTCCGGCAGGAACTCCTCTTCCAGTGGAGGCGAATAGGGAACCGGCGTGTCGAGCGAGCCGATGATGCGGATCGGCGCGTCGAGGTACTCGAAGACTTCTTCCTGAATGATCGCCGCGATCGACTCGCCGATCGAGCCCGTTCGCGTGTCCTCGTGAATGATCATCACGCGATTGCATCGTCTCGCCAGATCGAGAATGGCCCCACGATCCAGCGGCACGAGGCTGCGGAGGTCGAGCACCGATGCCTCGATGCCGTCTTTCGCCAGCTTCTCCGCCACGCGCATTGCCACATGAACGAACGCGCCGTACGAGATGATGGCCAACTGATCGCCGGAGCGGCGTAGCGCTGCCTTGCCGATCGGGATCGGCTCCGGCGCGTCATCGCCGAGAAGCTGCTTCACGCGCGGGTCGCGATACAACGCAATGTGTTCGTAATAGAGGACCGGGTCGGGATCGAGGACCGCGCTCATCATCAGTGCCCGTGCGTCATGCGGCGTCGACGGCACCACGATCTTCAGCCCCGGCGTGCGATAGAACCATGCCTCGGTATTCTGCGAATGGTACGGCCCGGCGTGGCGCAGTCCGCCCCACGGCATGCGCACCACCATCGGCACTTCGCCGCCCCAGCGATAGCGGATCTTCGCGGCGTTGTTGACGAGCTGATTGAAGCCCGTCGCGACGAAGTCGTTGAACTGGATCTCGGCGATCGGCCGCATGCCCGCCAAGGCCGCACCGACGGCCACGCCTAACGTCGCGCCTTCGGAGAGAATCGAGTTGAGGATGCGGTCGCCGTAGTCCTTCAACAGCGGGCGAAGCAACAGAAACGCGTTGCCGTACTTGCCGCCGACGTCCTCGCCGTAGATAAAGGCACGCGGATCGCTCTTCAGGACATCGCCGAGGCCGAGCATCACGGCTTCGAGGAACGTTTTTCCTTTCGGATCGAATGGGGGCGCGTGCTCCAGTGTAGGGCCGGCTTCAGCCGGCCTGACCGGCTGAAGCCGGTCCTCACACTTCGCGAAAACGCCCTCATGCGCAGCCGATGCGTCCGGCCACGGTGCGTCGATCACTTTTCTCGCTTCGAGCTCCACCAGTGCGTCCATCTCACGCTGAAGCGGAGCCGGATCGATCTCCAGCTTCTTGGCGTACGTCGCGATCGGGTCCTTCGCGCACCAGTAGTCGTACAGCTCGCGATTCGCGTAGCCGCTGTCCTGCAATTGCGGATACGACCAGCTTCCGGGTGCGTCTTTGCCGAGGTAGAGCATGTCGTCGTGGTGGGCGTGGCCGCACATGCGCATCGCCACCAGCTCGATCAGCGCCGGGCCTTTTCCTGCACGCGCGCGTTCCGCGGCCCAGGCGAACGCCGCCGCGATTGCCTCGGGATCGGTCCCGTCGATGGTGATCGCCGGGATTCCGTAGCCGATCGCCTTGTCCGCAAACACGCGCACCGCGGACTGCTCGTTCAGGGGCGTCGCGAGCGCGGTCTGATTGTTCTCGACACAGAAGATCGCCGGCAGCTTCCTTGCCGCGCAGGCGTTGATCGCCTCGTGCCATTCGCCGAGGGAGGTGGCGCCTTCACCGATGAAGCTGACGGCGACGCGATCCGATTTCTGGAGTGCGAACGCCATCGCGATGCCCGCGATGGTCAACGCCGGCGATCCGAGCGGCGCCATCGCCGGAAGGATTCCGTGCGCGAAGTCGCCGATGTGCAGGTCTTTCCCGTTCATCGGCGGACCGGCTTTGCCCATCTGCGCGCTCATAACCATGCGCACGGTCTCGGGCGTGTTGTGCATACAGAGCGCCGCGCCGAGGTCGCGGATCATGGGAGAGATGACGTCGCAGTTTTCGCCGCGGCGCAGACGCATCGGTGCGGCGTAGATCGCTTCCTGGCCTAACGAGCGGAATCCCTTGCCCTGGAACGACGTGTTGCCCCAGCGCACTTCGCCGCCAGTAAAGAACTGTTTCAGCCGGTTGTCGACGGCGCGGGTGAGGATCATCCCGCGCAGCATCTCCATCTTTTCGTCAGGCGTGAGCGACGCCGCGATCTGTTCACGGCGGAAGAATCCGTTGCACGACTCGATGACTTCATCGATTGCGTGTTCCATCCGGACGGATGCGGGCACTCCGGGCGTGGTTTCGCCGAGCGCGATCGGCGTCGTGAGCGCGTGGCGGAGGGCCTGCTCGATGTCGGCATCGTGATCGAACGCCGCCAGTGCGGGCTTCAGCGCGAACGGGTGGCGCTCCGCCAGGAACTCCGCGAAGCGCTCGCGTACACCAGGCCGGCCTGTCTCAACGGTGATGGTCACGGACGGATTCTACCAACCACGAAACGCGGTGGACTCCAAGCTCGACGTCGTATCGATCATGACATGAACATAGGGACGAAATGAACGCTCTACGATTTCATTCAAGGAACGCGGCCTGCTGTAGCGTCGACCAACCACGAAACGAGTCGCTCTTCCGCCCAGTATTCGCAACGCCAGGGGAGGCCGCCCACGAAGCCGGTGTGGCCGCCGCAGCCGGTAATCTCGAATGTGATTGCCGGCGAGGCTCGAGCGCGCACTCGCCCCAACACCTCCCTCGGCAAGAACGGATCATCCTCGGCGCTGATGCAGAGCGTCGGCGTGGTGATGCGATCGACGAACGCGATCGAACTGCTGCGCCGCCAATAGTCTTCGGCGCCGGTGAAGCCGTGCAACGGAGCGGTGGCGGCCTCGTCGAACTCGTAGAACGTTCGCGCTCGCGTGGCGCGCGGAAGGTCGATGTTGTGAGTGCCGAACCGTTCGATGACGGACTTCGCCTTGCGGCTCAGCGTACGCACGAATTGCGACACGTAGAAGCGGCCCCACGGGGTGTCGAGATGTCTCGAACCGGCTTCCAGGTCGTACGGAACGGACATCGTTGCCGCGGCGAGAACACGTCGCTGATCGGGATGTTCGCCGAGCCACTTCAGCAGAACGTTGCCGCCTAACGAGGAGCCGATCGCGACCAGCGGCAGATCAGCGGGAAGCGACTGAACGAGAAAGTCGAAGTCCGTCGTCTCGCCGGAGTGGTAGAGGCGCGGCTGGCGATTCATGATGAATCGTCCTCGGGCGTCGAGTGCGCAGGAACGGTAGTTCATCGCCGTCGCGGCGAAGCCGTGCCGCCGGATGATGGACAGCAGCCCTTGCATGTACACGGAGTTCGAGCTGCCTTCCAGTCCGTGCAACAGAACGAATCGCAGCTCGCGACCGTCGAGATGATCGACGATCAGGTCGTCGTCATCGGGCGTGGTGAGGATTTCGCGACGAAGCGGGAGCAGTTGACGAGGGCGGGTGAGGCGGCCCCAGATGGTTTGCGCATGCGGGTTGCGCAGCCAGAAGGGGGGCGTGAACGTTGTCATTCCGAGCGTAGCGAGGAACCGGTGTGGGCGGGTGGCACGCTGATCGCCCCGCCCACCCACACCGGTCCCTCGCTACGCTCGGGATGACAACCAGCCGAGCACCGAGTTCGCGCTTTCCATCTCACTCCGAAGCTCATTCGTGCGCCGAGAAATTGAGGGAGGCGTTCGTGCCGCCGAAGCCGAACGAGTTCGACAGCACGTGGCGGACCTTCTTCTCCCGCGCCTTGTTGGGAACGTAGTCCAGGTCGCACTCGGGATCCGGTGTCTCGTAGTTGATTGTCGGCGGAAGAATGCCGTGACGGATCGCCAGCACGGAGATCGCGCCTTCCAGGCCGCCGGCGGCGCCGAGGAGGTGGCCGGTCATCGATTTGGTCGAGCTGACGGCAAGCTTGTACGCGTGATCGCCGAAGACTTTCTTGATTGCCAGTGTCTCGATACGGTCGCCGACGGACGTCGACGTGCCATGCGCGTTGATGTACTCGATGGCGGTCGGATCGAGGCCAGAGTCCTTCAACGCGCGCTGCATGACGCGGACCATGCCGCCGGCGTCTTCCGACGGTGACGTGATGTGGAACGCGTCGCTCGACATGCCGTAGCCGGTGAGCTCCGCGTAGATCTGAGCGCCGCGTTTGAGCGCGTGCTCGCGTTCTTCGAGGAGCAACACGCCGGCTCCTTCGCCCATGACGAAGCCGTCGCGGTTGAGGTCCCACGGTCGCGAGGCGTGCTCGGGATCGTCGTTGCGGGTGGACAGGGCGCGCATCGCGGAGAAGCCTCCGACGGCCAGCGGCGTGATCACCGCCTCGGTGCCGCCGGCGAACATCACGTCGGCATCGTCGCGCTGAATGACCTTGAATGCGTCGCCGATGGCGTGCGCGCCGGTGGCGCACGCGGTGGCGGGAGCGGAGCTCGGGCCGCGCGCGTTGAAGCGGATCGAGATGTGCCCGGCGGCGAGATTGACGATCAGCCCCGGAATGAAGAACGGCGAGATCCGGCTGGGGCCGCGCTCCATCAGCTTGGTGTGCATCTCCTCGATGAGAGGGAGACCGCCGATGCCCGATCCGATGATCACGCCCAGGCGATCGTGGTCGGCGGTCTTGTGATCGAACTTCGCGTCATCCACCGCCATCTGCGCGGCGGCGATGGCGTAATGGATGAAGGTGTCGGACTTCTTGACCTCTTTTTTCTCGATGAAGGACTCGGGATTGAAGCCCTTCACTTCACCGGCGATCCGGCAGGCATACGCGGCGGCGTCGAACTTCGTGATGGGACCGATGCCCGAGCGGCCTTCGATCAATCCCTGCCATGTAGGGTCGTTCCCCACGCCCAGCGGCGAGACCATCCCGATCCCGGTGACGACGACGCGGCGTCTGGTCATGACTTGTGAGGTGTCCGCGTGAAAAGGCGGGCGAGGGCGCCCGCCGCCACACCAGTAGAGCTACGATGCTTTGGCGCGCTTCTCGATGTACTCGACCGCGTCTTTGACTCGACGGATCTTTTCCGCCTCGTCGTCGGAGATTTCGACGCCGAATTCTTCTTCGAACGCCATGATCAGCTCGACCTGATCGAGCGAGTCGGCGCCCAGGTCTTCAACGAATGATGCGTCGGATGTCACCTCATCGGCGTCCACACCCAGTTGCTCGACGATGATTGACTTGACTCGTTCCTCTACCGACATCGCGTGTCCTCCATCCGATTGTGATGGGTATTCAGAGTTCGAGGTGCGTTTTAGCACAAATCGGCGAGAATCACGATTGTGAAAAAGATCTTCTCGTACGAGCAGGCCGCGGAACTGCTGCCCGAAGTGCAGCGGCTGACCGACGGCGCGGTCGCCGCCGTGGAAGAGCTGGCAGACGATGCGAACTCCGCCGAGTACCAGCGGCTCGTCAGCGCTTGGGCGGAGGCGCTCATCGACATGGGTCTCGAGGTGAAGGGACTCTGGCTCGTCGACTTCGACAACGGCAGCGGCTACTACTGCTGGTCGCACGCGGAACCTTCGCTTCAATACTTTCATGGCTACGACGATGGATTCCGCGGACGCGTGAAATTGCAGTAAGACTGCGCGGCTGCGCCGCGCGTTGTCGGTTGTCGGTTCTCGGTTGTCAAAACCACCGCGAATTGGCGCCTTTGAGAACCGACAACTGACAACCGATAACGCGCCGCGCAGCGGCGCAGGACAACATGATTAAAGCCATCGCCTTCGATCTCTGGGAAACGCTGCTCACCGACACGCCGGAGTTGTCGCGCGCGCAGGAGCGGCTGCGGCTCGATCGCATGGAGCGGATTCTTCGCGCGGAAGGGTACGCGGATACCGCGCAACGGATCGAGAAGGCCTATCGCGCATTGTGGCGGCGGTGCCATGAGTTGTACTGGTCCGCAGATCTCGACGTTCCGTGCCGCACGCAGATCGAACATTTCCTTCAGGAGCTCGAGCTGCCGATCGGCGAGATGCCTGTCGAGGCACTTGAAGATGCGTACGCGCGCGCTGCCGTCGAGGTCCTTCCGTCCGTGGTCGAGGGCGCGACGCAGGTGGTGAAGGATTTGAAGCAGCGCGGATTCTCGATCGGTCTGATCAGCAACACTGGACGCACGCCCGGATACGCGCTGCGCGAGATCCTCGACGCCGTGGGGCTGGGCCCGTATTTCGATGCGATGGTCTTTTCCAACGAACACGGCGCGTGCAAGCCCGAACCCTCCATTTTCGAGACGCTACGCCAGGCCCTCGGCGTCGAATACGACGAGATCGTGTTCGTCGGCGACAACCTCTACGCCGACGTTCACGGCGCTCAACGGTGCGGGATGACGGCGGTTCACTTCATTCCGGCAAAACGCGGAACCGCGGTCGCACCGCCCGTGGATCACGATCTCGAGATCGTTGCGGACGCGACGATTACCAGCCTTCTGGACCTCCCTCAGGTCCTTGGCATCCAGTGACTTAGCTCACGCGAATCCTTGCCGGAGTGTGCTGAAATTATTTGCGCTTTAGGTCCGGTATTATCAATAACTTTTCAAGTCCAAACCATGAGACCCCGTTCTTCCGCGCCGATTCGAATCGGGTGTACGCGGGAGAAATCGCGTTTCATCGTCTCGTAAGAAGGAGACCCAGGTTGAAACCCTCGAAGGCGTACTGGTTGACGTGTGTCTTGTTGATGGGGATTGCAGAAGCTGCTTCTGCGACGACCATCGTGCTGCCTACCGATGATCAGTTGATCGCGAAATCCGCGGTGATCGTCGAAGGCACGGTGGTGTCCACGACTGCAATTCAGAACGGCAATGAGATCTGGACGGAGACGAAGCTCGCCGTCAATCGAACGATCAAAGGCAACGCGACGGGAGAGATCACGATCCGCGAGATCGGTGGCCAGATCGGCGACCGCATCAGCAAGGTATTCGGGTCGCCGGAGTATGTGGCGAATGAGCGCGTGCTCGTGTTCCTCACCCCGACCTCACGCGGCGATTATCAGACCACCGACCTCTTCGTCGGCAAGTTCTCCGAAGAGCGTGCTCTGAACGGACGTCGTCTCTGGCTTCGCGACAGCGCGATGGCAAACGTGCAGTTGCTCGACGCGCGCTTTCAACCGATCGAGGCGAAGAACATTCAGCGTGATGCAACCGGCTTCGAGTCCTACGTCACGGCGCGTGCGGCTGGCAAGGTCGCAGGAGCGAACTACGGCATCGAGAACCCGATTCTCGATTCCGAGATCCCGAAACCGCACGCCAATCAGCAGCTTCCGATCACGCAGAACTTCACCATGATCTCGGAACCGACGATCTATCGCTGGTTCCGTTTCGATCGCGGACAGAGCGCAAGCTGGTACAGCTACGGAACGCAGCCCGGCTACCCCGGCGGTGGCGCCAGCGAGATCCAGAGCGCGATGGGGCACTGGAACTCGGTCGCCGGCGCGAAGATCAGTTACACCTATGCCGGCGCGGAGAGCGGCACGAATCCGGGCGGGCTCTCGGCCACCAACGGCATCAATGAAGTCCTCTTCAACGATCCGAAGAGCGAGATTTCCGGCTCGTGGGATCCGAAGACCGGCGGCGTCGTCGGTCAGGGCGGATTCAACGGCGTTTCCGCCGGCGGCGCCTTCAACGCGACGATCAATGCCGACGCCACGCACACCGCAGGCGCGCATCAGGCGTACGAGATCATCGAAGCGAACCTGACGATTCAGGACAACGTCTCTGCGACGACGGGCATCTCGAGCTCGCGTCTCGCCGAGATCGTGGCGCACGAGTTCGGCCACACGCTCGGCCTGGGACACAGCACCGACCCCACCGCCCTCATGTATCCGTCCGTCACTGGTTTGGGCGTCACACCGCGTCCCGACGACGTGCTGGCCGTGCAATGGCTCTATCCGAGCGGAACGACCACCACGCCCACTCCGACGACCACCGCTCCGACCGCGCCGTCCAATCTCACCGGGGCCGTCTCGGGATCGAACATCACTCTGCAGTGGACGCGGAACTCGACGAACGAGAGCGGCTTCTACGTCTACATTTCCTACAACGGCGGCGCGTTCGGTCGCGTGAGCGGATCGTTCGGGGCAGGCGCCTCGAGCGGCACCGTCACCAATGCCGGTGCCGGCAGCTACCGGCTCTACATCACGGCCTACAACGCGGGCGGCGAATCGGCGCCGTCAAACACCGTTTCGTTGAGCGTTACAGGCGCGCCGACGCTGAGGGCCTACTTCACCGTCGCTCCGTCGAGCGGCATCGCGGGGCAGACCGTCTTCTCGTTTACGGATGGCTCGACCGGAACCATCACGAGCCGCACATGGAACTTCGGTGACGGGTTCGTCTCCACCTCGACGAATCCGACGCACACGTTCGCTTCCGCCGGTCAGTACATCATCTATCTGATGGTGAGCGACGGCGCTGCGCAGACGCAATACTCCGCGGCCGTCAACGTCACCTCGTCCAGTCCGGCGATCCCACCGGTGCAGGCTGACTTTGCGTGGTCGCCGAGCGCGCCGGTCGCGGGATCGGCGACTTCGTTCACCGATGCGTCGTCGGGCTCGCCGACGGCGTGGTCATGGAACTTCGGCGACGGCTCCTCCTCGACCCAGAAAAATCCGACGCACACCTACACCTCGGCAGCGACGTACAACGTGACGCTCTCGGTATCGAACGGACTCACGAGCAGCATGCGCGCGCGAACGATCGTGGCGGCCCCGAACAATCAGCTGATCCTCAATAGCGCCCGTTACAAGGTCACGCTCAACGCTCGCGACCAGCGCACCGGCAGGACCGCCGTCGGATACGGGACCGCGCAGACCGGCGAGTTCGGTTACTTCAGCCTGCCCGAGCTGACCGGCGATGCGGCCAATCCCGAGGTGTTCGTGAAGGTGCTGGGACCGGTGGCAGGAGTGCCATGGGTGTTCTACGGCGGCCTTACCGACGTCGAATACTCGCTGTACGTCACCGACACCACCAGCGGCCAGGTGCGCCAGTACTACCACGGGCCCGGCGACGCGAAGGGTGGCTACGATACCGGCTCCGGTCAACTGCCGGCGGGTTCCTGTGTCGCGAACACGATGACGGATAGCCGTACCTCCTTGTCCCGCGCTTCGGCGACGAGCTCGCAGCTTGCGCTCATGAGCAATCGCTTCAGCGTGTCGCTCATGGCGCGCGATCCGCGAACCGGCCAGAGCGCGTCGGGCGTTACGCTGCAGAAGAACGATGAGTCGGGCTTCTACACGCTGCCTGGACTCACCGGTGACGTGAACAACGTGGAGGTGTTCGTGAAGATCGTGAATGCCACGAGCGTCGACGGCCACTACTGGGTCTTCTACGGGGGCCTCACCGACTTCGAGTACACGCTCTCAGTGACCGACACGGCGACGGGGAAACTGCGCACGTACACGAAGCCGGCGGGCAGCGCGTGCGGCGGATTCGATACGACGAATTTCTAGCGCAGCATTCGGGAAGCAGTGTGTGGGCCGGCTTCAGCCGGCCTGCACCGTGACCGGCTGAAGCCGATCCTCACACTAGCCCTGCCGTCGCAGGATGACAATCGTCTTGTCGTCGGTCGCTTTCGCGCCGCGCTCGAATCGTGTCACGGCGTCGACGACGCGCTTCGGGATGTCGCCTGTGGCGCTCTTGTGCTCTTCGACGAAGAGTTCGCGCAGGCGAGGCGTGCCGAACTCCTCTTCTTCCGGATCGGCGGCCTCGTTGAGACCGTCGGTGTACAGGAAGAGCGTCGATCCCGGTGCGAGATCTACTTCGGCTTCGTCGTACGTCGAGTCGGGGAAGATGCCGATCGGTTTGCCCGTCGCGGGCAGCTCGCGCATTCCGTCCGCGGTGGCAACGAACGGCGCGTTGTGGCCGGCATTCACATAACGAAGTGTGCCGGTCGAGGGCGTGTAGCGCCCGAAAAAGAACGTCGCGTACTTGCGGCCTCTTGCGCTTCTGTAGATCAGAGCGTTCAGACGTTGCACCAGCCGCGCAAGATCGTCTTCGATCGGTGCCGCAACGCGAAGGGCGGCCTGGACGCTGGACATGATCAGTGCGGCAGCGACCCCTTTGCCCGACACATCGCCGATGGCCAGGCCGAGGTCGCCGTTGGGAAGCTCGATGAAGTCGTAGTAGTCGCCGCCGACTTCGTAGCACGGCACGCTCAGTGCGGCCAATTGCGTGTCCCGCACATCGACCGGAGCATTCGGCAGGAGGCGCCCCTGAATCTCGCGCCCGAGCTGCAGCTCCTGCTCCATGCGCTGCTTCTCGAGCAGCTCGATATGCAACGTGGCATTCTCCATGGCGATCGCCATGTGATCAGAGATTCCGCTCAGGAATTCCAGGTCGCGCGCTCCGAACGTGCCGATGGTCTTGTTCAGCAGCTGCAGCACGCCGACGATCTTCTGCTGCCGATTGCGGATGGGAACACAGAGCATCGATCTCGTGTGATAGCCGGTCTTCTGATCCTGCGATCGATCGAATCGCGGATCGGCGTAGGCGTCGTGAAGAATGACGGGCTCGCCCGTCGCGGCGACGGTGCCGGCTAGACCCTTGCCGATCGGCAGACGGATCTGCGTCGAGAGGTCGCCCGCGATCTTGGTCCAGATCTCGCCCGCCTCCTCGTCGACGAAGTAGAGCGTGCCCCGCTCGACATGAAGCTCGCGGCGCGCGACGGTGAGAATCGACGCAAACAGCGCATCGGCCTCGATCGATGAGTTGATGAGCTTCGACGCCTCGACGAGCGTGCGCAGCCGCTCCATCTCGTCGCGATCGGCCAGCGAGTCGATGACGCGCTTGAGCGGCCGCGATTCGGCTCCGACGAAGCGCAGCCCGGAGGAAAAGATTCCGGAGCGCTCGTCCGAGTGGACGATCGTGCAGTCGACGATCACTTCCTCGCCGTCGAAGCGGAACCGCAATTTATGCGGGCCACCGGCCATCAGCGGCTCGTCGTGCTCGACGCGCGCACCGGCGCCGCCGATGTCGATCATCCTGACCATGCGCTCCTGCACCTGGCCTGTAATTGGAGACGAGAGCAGCAATCGCTCGGCGCGGCGGCGTTCCTGGTCAAACATGTTCGGGTAAGGACCGTAAGGCCGTAGACGAAGTAGAACCTGCTCGCTACCGGCTCTTACTTCCTTCCAGCCTTACTCTGCAGTTCGGGACAGTTTACCATCCGAACCCATGGCTTTCGAGGCGTTTGCCGAACGGGACTACCGGCGTTTCTGGAGCGCGCAATTCGTCTCCAACGTCGGCTCGTGGATGCAGGCGATCGCCGAGGGTTGGCTCGTCTACCGCCTCACGGACTCTCCCTTTCTCCTCGGCTTCGTCGGCTTCGCGAACTCCCTGCCGATGTTCTTTCTGATGCTTCCGGGCGGCGTGATCGCCGATCGGCTGAACCGCCGGCGCGTGGTAATCGCCTCGCAGCTGGTGCAGACGTTGTCGTCCGTCTTTCTGGCCGTGTCGATCTATACGCACCAGATCACGGTCTGGCAGATCATCACGGCTGCGGTTGCGAACGGCGTCGCCATGTCGTTCTCTTCGCCAGCGTGGCAGGCGATGGTCGTCGATCTGCTCGAAGATCGCGCGCGCCTC
>JBBRMQ010000099.1:0-13890 GCA_038230775.1 Thermoanaerobaculia bacterium | reverse complement strand
GTTGTGGACAACCGACCACTGACAACCGACAACGCGCGCGAAGCGCGCCGGATCAGCGCGCTTTCGCTTCGCCGAGAACCAGCTCCAGCGCCTTTTCCTGCGAGAGCGAGTTGCGCAGCTCCTCGTAGCCTCCGTCGTGGCGCAAGCGGTGCTTCACCTCGGCGAAGTCGCGGTCGCTCTCGTTTGCAGCTTTGCGGATCTCGGCGTCGACTTCGACATCGCTCACCATCAGGTTCTCTTTGCGGGCGATGCTCTCCAGGATCAGTCCGCGCTTCACGCGTTTGACCGCTTCCGGACGGAACTCATCGGCCAGCTTGCGCCAGTCGAGCTCGGCCTTTTCCACATCGACGCCCTGCGACGCGAGGAAGCGCGCGTAGTTCTGGAGCGACTTGCCGACTTCCTCTTCGACCAGGGAGTCGGGGACATCGAAGGAGTGCGCGTCGATCAGCCGGTCGCCGATCTGGTTCTTCTTCGCGCGCAGCGCTTCGAACTCGCGGTGCTTGCGGATGTCCGCGGCGATCGTCTCGCGCATCTGCGCGACGGAGTCCCATCCCCCGACGCTCTTCGCGAACTCGTCGCCCACTTCGGGCTTCTCCTGCACGCGGATTTCCTTGAGCGTCACGTCGTGCTTGATGCTCTTTCCGCGGAACTTCTCGTTGTTCGCGTCGTCGCCGTACAGCTTGTCGAAGGAGGACGTATCACCGGGCTTCCTGCCCCGCAGCGCGTCGTGCAGCTCGGTGAGCGGCGTTTCTTCGCCTAACCGGAAATGGCCGCCGCGCGTCTCGGGCTCGATACCCTCCGCGGACGTCGTGATCTCCACCATCGCGATGTCGCCTTCGGACAGCTCGCGCTCGTTCTCGACGCGATACGAGCTGGCCTGATCGCGCAGACGCTCGATCATGGTGTCGATGTCCGCATCCCCGACTTCGATCGTTGGATCCTCGACCTCGAGCCCGCGATAGTCGTGCAGCTCGATGCGCGGCTTCACATCGAACTCGGCCTTGTACTTGACCGGTGCCCCTTCGATGTACGGATCGATATGCTGCAGCTGCGGGTCCCCGACGGGTTCCACACCCTTGTCGGCAATCGCCTCCCGAAAGCTGAGCGGCAGCAACCTGCTCATGACTTCTTCCTGAATCTCTTTCGCGAAACGGGTGCGCACCACGCTCATCGGTACTTTGCCCGGACGGAATCCGGGCAGCTTCGCCTGGCGCGAGAACTCGGTCGTGACCCGCTGCGACTCGGCGTTGATGCGATCCGCAGGAATCTCGACTTCGATCGACTTATGGACGGGAGAAACGTCTTCGTAGTTTAAGAGCATGATTTCTTCGTGATTCAAAACGCAGAATGCAGAATGCAGAATGCAGAATTGCTCACAGGCGCTTTCTACATTCTCAATTCTGCATTCTGCATTCTGCATTCACGGTTGGTGCGAAAGGTGGGACTCGAACCCACACGGCTTTGGGCCACTGGCTCCTAAGACCAGCGCGTCTGCCAATTCCGCCACTCTCGCTGAAAAAGGATTCTGGTGCCCCCACTAGGACTCGAACCTAGAACCAACAGATTAAGAGTCTGCTGCTCTACCAATTGAGCTATGGAGGCCTACCGGGATTCGTGTTAACCCCTGACCTTTCAGATGTATTTCGGTCAGGGCGGGGGCGGATTCTAGCAGCATCGTCTCGGCCAGCCTCAAGGAAGCGGCGCACCTCGGCGAGCATGTTTATGTGCGGAGCTGGTGTGGGGCCAGCCCTTTGGCTGGCCGGCCAGCCGGAGGGCTGGCCCCACACTTGCCGCGCATTTAGAGCTCCGCGCGGAACTGATCCAGCGCCGTCTTGCGGAGGTAGATCGTTTTCCCCTCTGACAGCAGCAGGTTCTGGCGCATCAGGTCGTGAATCAATCGCGAGACGGTCTCGCGCGAGGTGCCGATCGTGTTTGCGATCGCCTGATGCGTCGGCCGCGTTACCGCGACATAGCCGTTGTCGAGAGACTTCCCGCCGTCCTGCGCCAGCTCGAGGAAAAATCGCGCGAGCCGGCCGTAGACGTCCATGGTGGCCAGCGATTCGATCCGGTTCGACGCCGTGCGCAGCCGTCCCGACAACTCGGCGAGCACTTTCTTGGTGATCGAGAAGTTCTCCTGCAGGATCTGCAGAAAATCGCTCCGCCAGATCGTCATCAGATCCAGCACCTCGGTTGCCACGACGGTGGCCGATCGCGGCTCGTCATCGAGGAGCGCCATCTCTCCGAAGAAATCGCCCGGGCCGAGCATGGAGAGAATGATCTCCTTCCCTTCCGGCGAGATCATCGTCACCTTCACGTGCCCTTCGCGGATCAGACAGAACACGTCGCCGCTCTCGTCCGCATGAAAGACGACGTCGTCCTTCGCGTAGTGACGCGCCTTCGCCACCGCGGCGATGGCCGCGAGCTCGCGGTCATCCAGCTCCGCGAACAGAGCAAACTTACGAAAAAATGATGGCTGCATCGAACCTGCGCGCGATTCTATGATACGTCGCACGTTGAAAACACTGTTGATTCATGCCGCGCGCGAACGAATGGACGCCCGACAAGCTCGCCGACCTGCTGCCCCGCAAGCCGTTCACGAAGCAGGATCTGGAAGGCTTACCGGCGCCAAAGTAGCCGCGCGCGAAGCACGGTCCACGCGATCCGCAGCGTGTCTTTCAGCGGCTTGTAGTGGCTCGTCGACAGCCCGTCGATGAAGCCGAGGTCGATGGGGGTGGTGAGGACTTTGAAGCCGCCGCAGCCGGCGCGCACGATGACCTCGCTCTCCAGATCGAAGCCGTCCGTCCGCAACCGGATGCTCCGCAGCATGCGCGTCGAGTAAAGGCGAAAACCGCTTTGCGAATCGGAGACCCCCGTCTTCGACACCCAGCCGATCACCCACGCCGAAAATCGGTTGGCCATGCGGCGCCGCGGGAGCATGCCTTCGAAGAGATGCGCACGGCCGCCGATGATGAGATCGGCGCCGGTCTTCCTCCAGCAGTCGATGAACTTCGGGATTTCGTGCGGCAGATGCTGGCCGTCGGCGTCGAGTGTGATCACGGCGTCGTAGCCGTTTTCGATCGCGTAGGCGAACGCCGTCTTCAACGATCCGCCTTTGCCGCGATTCTTCGGATGCGTGAGGACTTTCGCTCCGGCGGACGCAGCGACAATTCCGGTCTCGTCGCGCGATCCGTCGTCGACCACGATCACGTCCGCCATCTCCTGCTTCGCAGCGCGCACGACATCGGCAAGCGTCGCCGCCGCGTTGTACGCCGGAATCGCCACCAGGATGCGCTCGCTCACGCGTTCTGATTATCGGCGATCGCCCGGAGAACGCGCTGCGCGTTGATTGGTCAGGCCACCGATCGCCGCGCGTAATCGGTCGCCTGAGGCCGCCATCAACTGAAGTTATCATGCGCGCGCAATGCAGGAAACTCTTCACCATCTCCTCGCCACCTGGATGCAATTCGTCCTCGACTGGGGCTACGCCGGTGTCTTTCTGATGATGGTGTTCGAGAGCACCGCCATCCCGATTCCGGCGGAGATCGTGATTCCCCCGGCCGCGTTCTGGGCTGCGCAGGGACGCTTCAACATCGCAGGGATCGTCTTCGCCGCGACGGCGGGTTCGTGGGTCGGCTCCGCGGCGAGCTACTGGATCGCGTGGAAGTTAGGCCGTCCGCTCGTCGACAGGTATGGCCGCTACGTGTTGATGTCGCCGTCGAAGATCGAAGCGGCCGATCGATGGTTCGATGCGTATGGGCCGGGCGGCATCTTCGTCGCGCGTCTGCTTCCCGGCATCCGTCACGTGATCTCGATTCCGGCAGGCCTCTTCCGCATGAACTTCAGAACCTTCTCGCTCATGACCATCCTCGGCGCCGGGCTGTTCAACGGCGCGCTGGCGTGGTTCGGGATGAAGGTACTCGGCGACCAGCCGGCGCTGATGAAGGATCCCGGCGCGATGATCGCGGTCCTCAAGACCAAGTCGCATTACCTGATCGGCTTCGCCGTCGCGATCGGGCTCTTGTACTGGCTGATGACGTGGATGCAGCGAAGAGCGAAGAGGACCGCATGAGACTGGAATTTCGCGATCTCATTGTTAGGCCCGCCGCCGCCCCGGAGTACGGTCTCTACAACTGCGGCGCGTAACCTCCATCAGGTTGTTTCTCGAACACCCTTTTCGCTCGACGCACCGGCTCCGGTCCGCGGCCGGTGCAGCAAGCGGCGAATCGAAAGTCTGACGTTGTCGATCTCGGCGATCGCCCACAACTTCACGCCGCGCAGGAGCATGTGAAACGGAGCGGCGTTCAGGTTGAAATAGACCTTGATGCGACGGCCGTCATTGCGTCGGCCGGCCTCGCCCACCGCCTGCCGCGCGAGGGCAATCGATTTGAATCGCCGATTGTAGAACCGCATGAGGTGATAGCTGAAGAACGCGGGCTTCGGTCCCAGCACCGGCATCCAGAAGAACTTCTTCATGAAGCGATAGGCGGGCATGACCAGGAAAATGTAGTAATGCGCGGTATCGAGAATGAACGATGCGGACAGAAGATCCGCTTCCCCCATGTAGTAGTACTTGTCCTGGTATGCGGCCTTGAAAAACCGATCGTAGGAGCGGACGAAAGCCTCGTTGTGTTCCGCGATCGCGGCATGGACGTCCTCCCCACTCGCCTCCCGACCGACGATGGCGGCGGTCGCTTCCGCGGTGAACGACGCGTGATCGAGGCCCGGCGAATAGTACGGATCGAGAAACGCCGCCGCGTCGCCCAGCAACGCCCATCCGCGTCCCATGTACTGCGTCGCGACGTACGGCAGATGCGAATAGAAACGGAGATCGTCCAGTCGCGGCTCCGCCGTTTGCAGCAGCTCGGCCAGTGACGGGATGGCCTTCAGGAATGCGATGAAATCGCGCGGACGGTCCTTGCTCTGATGCAGATCGATCAGGCGCTTGTCGAAGACGACGCCGATGCTCGTCTCGCCGTTGCCGAGCGGGATGACCCAGATCCAGTAGCCGAGACCCACGTAGTGATTCGTGGACAGCCGCCGCGAGCCGATGTTGCGCGTGGCCAGAGCGCCATGGCGCGCGGCGATGTCGTCGATGTGTGTCACCTTCCGCCAGCGGCACCAGACGGCTGCGATCGGATGGTCGTCGTTTCTCTTGATCAGACCTAGTTTGCGACCGAGGAGGGTGACGCGACCGGTGGCGTCGAGGAGCCATCGGCAGCGCAGCGTCGCGCCATCCTCGAGCATCACGCGGTTGTCGAAATCGGCGAGCTGGACGTCCACCACCTTTGCCGGCCGGCGCAATTCGGCGCCTTCGGCAACGGCGGTCGCCAGCAGATGCTCATCGAGCACGTCTCGGCGAAGTTGAAACGACGGCACCGCACTGCGCAGATAGCCGCCCGCCTCGGTCGCATTCGCGTGTCCGGTCACACGATCGTTCGTGAACCAGTAGCGCAGTCCTTCTTTCGGCAGATGCTCTGTCTCCAGGTGTTGCCACATTGCCAGCCGGCGAGTCAGGAACATCGCCGCCATCTCGGTGGTGGCCTCACCGACTTTCTCGTCGAAGGCCACGGCCTTCTCGACGATCAGAACGCGGAGGGCGGGATGTTCCCGCCGCAGCAGGATGGCCGTCGACGCACCACTGAACGCACCACCGAGGATGATGACGTCGAAGTCGAAGGCAGCGGGGTCCACATTCGTCATGGCGCGTGCGCCCTCAAGCGGCCGTCCCGTGGCACTTCTTGTATTTTTTCCCCGAGCCACAGGGACACGGGTCGTTGCGCCCGACTTTCGCGTCGGTGCGCTTGACCGTCTTCGCCGCGGGCTCACCGCCGGAGAAGTACATCGGCTGCTGCTTCGGCTTGGGCGGCGGCAGTGCGCGCTGCACGCGCTGCGACTCGCGCTCATCCTCGCGCTCGACGACCACGTCCATCTTCCACAGATACTTGACGACGCGATCCTGGACGCGCTCCATCATTTCCTGGAACAGGTCGAACGACTCGCGCTTGTACTCGACGAGCGGGTCGCGCTGGCCGTAGCCGCGCAGGCCGATGCCTTCCTTGAGGTGATCGATGTTGAGCAGGTGATCCTTCCACTGCTGATCGATGACCTGCAGCAGCAGATAGCGCTCGTGCAGACGCATCATCTCGGGACCGACCGCGCCTTCCTTCTCCTCGTAACGTCGGGTCACCGCTTCGAGCAGCCGCTCTTTCACCTCGTCGCGGCGCATCGTCATGAGATCGATGCCGGCGGACTTCAGGTCGACGCCGAAGAAGTCGAACAGCTCGGCGTTGAGCTCCGCCTCGTTCGGCGCCTGGCGCTCCTCTTCGGGCATGTGCGACTCGACGAGGAAGTCGACGATGTCCGCGGCCGCGTTGACGATGTACTCCTTCCCCTCGCGACCCTCGAGGATGCTGCGGCGCAGCGTGTAGACGGACGCACGCTGCTTGTTCATCACGTCGTCGTACTCCAGCAGGTGCTTGCGCGCCTCGAAGTTGCGTCCCTCGACCTGTTTCTGCGCGCGCTCGATCGATCGCGTGACCATGCTGTGCTCGATGGGAACACCTTCTTCCATGCCGAGGCGTTGCATCCAGTTCATGAGCCGGTCGCCGCCGAAGATGCGCATCAGATCGTCTTCCAGCGAGAGATAAAAGCGCGACGATCCCGGATCGCCCTGGCGACCCGAACGGCCGCGAAGCTGATTGTCGATCCGGCGAGATTCATGGCGCTCCGTGCCGACGATGTGCAGCCCGCCTAACCGGACCACTTCGTCGTGCTCCTTCTGCCACTGTTCGCGGATCTGCTTCTCGTTCACCACGCGCTCGGCCGGATCGGTCACCTCGCGATTCTTCTGCGCCGCCAGAAAGTCCGGATTGCCGCCTAACAGAATGTCGGTGCCGCGGCCGGCCATGTTGGTGGCGATGGTCACCGCGCTCTTGTGTCCGGCCTGCGCCACGATCTCCGCTTCGCGCTCGTGGTACTTCGCGTTCAGCACGACGTGCGGCACGCCCTGCTTCTTCAGCAGCGTCGAGAGCTGTTCGGATTTCTCGATCGAGATGGTGCCAACGAGCGCCGGCTGTCCTTTGCCGTTGAGAATCTTCACTTCCTCGACGATGGCGTTGAATTTCTCGCGCTCGGTGCGATAGACGAGATCCGCCTGATCCTTGCGCACCATCGGGCGGTTCGGCGGCATCACGATGACTTCCAGGTTGTAGATCTTGTCGAACTCCGCCGCTTCGGTGTCCGCGGTGCCCGTCATGCCGGCGAGCTTCTCGTACATGCGGAAGAGGTTCTGGAACGTGATGGTCGCCAGCGTCTGGTTCTCGGCCTCGATGCGAACGCCTTCCTTCGCTTCCACCGCCTGATGCAGCCCGTCGCTCCAGCGGCGGCCCGGCATCAGGCGTCCGGTGAACTCGTCGACGATGATGACCTCGCCGTCCTTGACCATGTACTCCACGTCGCGCTTGTACAGCGTGTGCGCGCGCAGCGCCTGCTGGATGGCGTGCAGAGTGTCCATGTTGTTCGGGTCGTAGAGGTTGTCCACGCCTAACAACTTCTCCGCGTGCAACACGCCCTCTTCCGTCAGCACCGCGGTGTGCTGCTTTTCATCGACCTGGTAGTCGGTCTCTTTCACCAGGCGCGGGACGATGCGGTCCGTCGAGTAGTACTTGTCGACGCGCTCTTCCGAGGGACCGCTGATGATGAGCGGCGTGCGGGCCTCGTCGATGAGGATGGAGTCCACCTCGTCCACGATCGCGTAGATCGGATCGCGTTGCACCATCGCCTCCAGCTCGAACTTCATGTTGTCGCGCAGGTAGTCGAAGCCGAACTCGTTGTTCGTGCCGTAGGTGACGTCGCAGCGATACGCTTCCTGACGCTCGCGATCGCCGTACTGGTTCTGGATCACGCCGACGGAGAGGCCGAGGAATTTGTAGATGCGGCCCATCCAGTCGGAGTCGCGGCGGGCCAGGTAATCGTTGACCGTGACGACGTGCACACCGCGGCCGGTGAGCGCGTTGAGGTAGACGGCCAGGGTGCCGACGAGCGTCTTTCCCTCCCCCGTCTTCATCTCGGCGATCTTGCCGTTGTGCAGGACGACGCCGCCCATGATCTGCACGTCGAAGTGGCGCATGTTGTTCACGCGCTTCGCCGCTTCGCGGCAGACGGCGAACGCTTCCGGAAGCAAATCGTCCAGCGCCGCCTTGAGATCGGCCTGCGCTGCCTTGACCGCGTTTTCGTCGCGCGGCACGTCCTTCTTCACGGTGTCGAGCGCTTCGACCACAGGCTTCAGTCGCTGGCGGAACTCGTTGGTCTTCGCGCGAAGCTGCTCATCGGTGAGCGCGCTGATCTCCGGTTCCAGCCGGTTCACCAGCGCGACGACGGGAAGCATGCGCTTCACGTCACGCTCGTGCTTCGAGCCGAAAATGGCGGTCAAGACTCTATCGATCATTGGGAGATTCCTTTCCGAAGTGACACTGCGAGCGCGTGGGCGTCAGCAGGTCGCTGCGGGGGCGCGGGGGGAGATCGATCCGCGCAGAGGAGCGATGACGACGAACGGGTTCCCGGTTGCCGGTCTGCGGTGCTTGCCGTCCGTGAAGCGCATCACCCTCAACCGGTCACCGGCAACGGAGACGCGCCGCTCGTCGCGCACGCGAATCGTCACCGTCAAGGCCCGCGGCACGCGCACTTCCGCCGCGCCACCGTTGAGGGCGCCGAAAGCGAGTGCGAAGAGGAGGTAAACGTTCATGTCTAGGGCCGGCTTCAGCCGGACAATCGACCGGCTAAAGCCGGTCCGCACACTGCACGAAGACTATCACTTCGCCAGTGCCGAGAGACGGTTGAGGGACATCCACGTCTGATGCCCGAGAAACACGACTAACGCAAAGTACGCAACGGCAATTGCAGCGCGTTGCGATCCGGTCACGTCGTAGAACGCCTTGTCGTCCTTCTCGCGAAGAATCGAGGCGTAGACCTGAAAGGCCACCAGAAGCAGGACGAGCAGCATCAGCGGGTTCGGCTGTTTGACGACCTTGTAAACGAGCACCCCGCCGCCGAAGACCCACATCCACTTCGTCACCGCCGCGGAGATGCGGCCACCGTCGAGCATGCCGATCGGCAGCAGGTTGATGAGGTTCACCGCGAATCCCGCGGCCGCGATCGCCAGATACAGCGGCGCACCGGTCCACTTGTAGATCTGCAGCGCGACGAGACAGGCGAACGTCCCGGCGATCGGTCCGGCCAGACCGATCTGCGCGTCGTCGTACGCCGATCGCGGTTGATCTTTCAACGTGACCGCGCCCCCGATGAACGGAATGAACACCATCATGCCGGCGCGCAGCCCTTTCGCGCGGATGACGACCGCGTGACCGATCTCGTGAATCAGAATGATGATCGCGAATCCGACGACGAGCGGCAGCGGCGCCTTCGTCGCGTACGCGGCGATCGAGAGCGCCATCGAGGCACCCGCCACCACGAACTGCGTGAGGCCGAATCCCTCGAACGGATTGACCGCCAGGCCGCGCATGTACTCCCAGGCGACGAACACCACGGCCTTCAACTTCAGCAGGACGAGTCCGACCGCGAGGACGAACCCCGATGCGACGCGACCGAACGCGTTGCGCTTTGGAGGAGCCGTTGATGCAGTGGATTCCATTGAAATGGCTTGGTTTAGAACCATGGAATGGGATCGATATTCCGTGGATGAACTGGCGCCAGGCGAATGTCCGGGCGGTATGTCGCTCGGGGTTCTGTGTGAGGACACACAGAAACGACGATCTGATGCGTCGGAACATTCCATGGTCGAGGTCCTCCAGCGATCCGGCTACCATTCAACGCGTGTCCGTCGACGACCTCCGAACGCAGCTCCGCGATCGCGGCTATCTGACGCACGGCATCGAGCGGTGGTTCGCGCTCGATCCCTGGAGCTCGAGGGCCTTCTGGCTGGAGCTCGTGACCGTGTGCGCGAAGGCGGCGGTGCTCGTTGGCGCATTCGGTCTGCTGCCGTTCGTGTCGGTGATGATCTTCCGCAACCGGCCGCTGCCGGTGTGGGAGACGTTCGTGATGGCGGTTCTCTATGGCGGCACGCTCTTCGTCTTCGCGTTTGCGCTTCTCGGCGTCATCGCATGGATCCTCAAGCTGCGGCCCGCGTTGGTGATCGACAGTCCCGGCGTGCTGCTGGCGATCTCGGTGGCCGTGAGCGGAGCGTTCATCATCGTATTCGCACTCTGGTGGTCCGGTTTCGATGCGCCGCCATCGCGAATCGAGCTGGTCGCCGGCGCCGCGCTCGCCCTTCTGTGGTTCCTGGCGACGACGCTCGCCGCCTCCGCGGCGCTCCTGTCGTTCTCGATTCACGAGCTGCAGCGCGTTCCCGCGATTCATCAGCGCTCCCGCGTCGTGCCCATGGCCCTCGCCTCCGCCATCCTCGGCGCCTTTCTGTTTCTTCCGGCCTATGCGATCCGGGACACCCGGCGCGAGGTCGAGCCGCCTCTTCAGGTAGTGACGACGCCGTCGCCTCGCCGGATCGCGCTGGTGGCGGTCGACGGCATGACCTTCGACATCCTGCGCGCACGCACCGACCTCGCCTCGCTGTTCATCTCGGCGCAGCCTGTGCTGCCGATGGTCGAAATCTCGCCGCCGGAGCGATGGGCGACCATCGGAACCGGCGTGAATCCCGATGTCCACGAAGTGCACGGAGTGGAGGGCGTCCGCCTGTTCGGCGGCCGCCGCCTGCTGCAGGCCGTGTCGCGCGCCGACTTCCTCGTGCGTCGAACCGGACAGCGCGAGCCGCTGCCGCCTACCGTGCGCCACCGCGATTACGTCTGGGAAATCTTCGCTCGCCGATCGATCGTCAGCACGGCGGTGAACTGGTGGACGACGGATGACGTTCGCGCCGGCGCGCTCAACGAAATCGGCCAGGCCTCCATCTTCAAGGCCGCGGCCGGCGATGCGGTCGCCGTCGACGCAAACGCTTCGGCGCGGCTGATGACAGCGGTTGATCGCGATCATCCGCAATTCGCCACCGCGTATCTCCCCGCCCTCGACCTCCTGCTCAACCGTCTGAACGTCGATCAAAGTGCGCGGCTGTCAGGGTCGGTGCGCGCTCTGGAATCGTTGCGCGCGACCATCGCTGCGCTTCGCGCCAGGCAGTACGAAATGGTCCTCATCGGCATCCCGGGCTCCGGACAATCAGGATCAGGAGTGGTCGCGGCGACCTTTGCGCTTCCAACACGGGCGGCCTCGCCATACGATGTCGCGCCGACGATGTGCGCTCTTCTCGGCTTTCCCGCTTCGACGGAAATGCGCGGCCGCTCTCTCGTTCCCGAGCCGCAGCCACGCATCACGACGTTCGGGACGAGATCGACGAAGAGCGGGAACACAAGAGTCGATGACGAGTACTACAACAACTTGAAATCACTGGGGTACATACGATGAAGGGTCTTGGTTCGTGGCTTCTGGCTTCTCTCATCACCGCGACGGCGTTTGCGCAGCGCCCGATGACGTTCGACGATCTCGCGGCCATTCGCCGCATCGGCGCGCCGCAGGTCTCACCGGACGGCAAGTGGATCGCGTACGACGCGAGCACGATCGACCTCGCCGGCAACGCACGCCACAGCGCGATCTACCTCGTGCCGTCGAACGGCGGCAACTCGCGCAAAATCACCGACGGCGCGAAGCAGGACGATAGTCCGGCGTGGTCGCCCGACGGGAAGTCGATCGCCTACATCTCCAATCGCGATCAGGCGTCGCATCAGGTCTACGTGTACGACGTCGCCGCCGACAGCTCGCGCAAGGTCGGCGATCTTGCCGGCGGGGCCGCGAGCCTCAAGTGGCTGCCGGACGGATCGGGATTCGTGGTCGTGTCGGACATCTACCCCGATTGCGGCGTCGATCCCGCCTGCATCAAACAGAAGGATGTCGCGGCGGCAAAGACCCAATCGTCGGCGCGCATCATCACCAGCCTGCTCTACCGCCACTGGAAGGCGTGGCAGGAGCCGACGCGCACGCACATCCTCTACGTCCCGATGAACGGCGGCGCGGCGCGCGATCTGACGCCCGGCGCCTTCGATGCGCCCCCGTTCTCCGTTGGCGGAGGCGATGAGTTCGACATTTCGCCCGATGGAAAAGAACTCGTCTACGCGCGCGACGTCTCGCAGCATCCGGAGATCTCGACCAACGCCGACCTCTACGTCGTGTCGCTGGTCGGCGGCGAGGCGCGCGCCATCACCACGCGCACCGGCGCCGACAGCAGCCCGAAGTACTCGCCCGACGGCCGCTACATCGCGTATCGCTCGCAGGCGCGAGCGGGCTACGAATCGGATCTGTGGGAGCTGTGGATCTACGACCGGATGAGTGGATCGGCGCGCCGGCTGGCTCCCACGTTCCAGCAGGACGTCGACTCGTTGGCCTGGGCTCCGGACAGCAAGTCGATCTACATCACCTATCCGGCCGAGACGAAGAACGGCATCTCGCAGATTCTGCTCAACGACAACACGCCGCGCACGAAGTGGGTGCAAGCCTCTGCGGACGCGCTCGCGATCAGCCGCGACGGCACGATCTACTTCGATCGGTCATCGCTCGATCATCCCGTCGACATCTACGCGTTGCGGCCGGGCGGAGGCGCGGATCAGATCACGCGCGACAACGACATGCTCATGAAGTCGATCACGATGGGCGCGAAGCAGGACATCTGGTACACCGGCGCGGAAGGCGCGCGCGTGCAGGCGATGCTGGTGAAGCCGACGAACTTCGACGCTTCGAAGAAATACCCGGCGATTGTGCTCATTCACGGCGGACCGCAGGGAGAGTGGGCCGACGGCTGGTCGTATCGCTGGAACGCGCAGATGTTCGCCGCGCGCGGTTACGTCATCCTCATGCCCAACCCGCGCGGCTCGACGGGCTACGGCCACAAGTTCGAGGAAGAGATCTCCGGCGACTGGGGCGGCAGGGTCTACATCGACATCATGAACGGCGTGGACGAGCTGGCGAAAATGCCTTTCGTCGATCCCGCGCGGTTAGGCGCGGCCGGCGCCTCCTACGGCGGCTACATGATCGACTGGATCCTCGGTCACACCGACCGCTTCAAAGCACTCGCCTCGCACGACGGCGTGTTCAACCTGACGTCGATGTATGGCGCAACCGAGGAGTTGTGGTTTGCCGAGTGGGAGTTCAGGGGCAATCCGTGGGACAACCCCGAGCTGTACACGAAGTGGTCGCCGAACATGTTCGTGAAGAACTTCAAGACGCCGACGCTCGTCGTTCACGGCGAGCTGGATTACCGCGTGCCGATCGATCAGGGCCTGCAGCTCTTCACCGCATTGCAGCGCAAAGGCGTGCCGTCGAAGCTGATCGTGTTCCCCGACGAAGGGCACTGGGTCCTCAAGCCGCTCAACTCGAAGCTCTGGTATCAACAGGTCGGTGACTGGTTCGATCAGTGGCTGAAGTAGGCGATCGGAGGATCGCGGAATGGATCGCGATCCTCACCTTCGCCGTCTATGCGTACTCCTTCGCTGGAGGCGGATGGAACCAGAACTCGCAGTTTGATCTGACGCGCGCGATCGTCGAACAGCACACGTTCGCCATCGATGCGTATGCAGCGAACACCGGCGACGTGTCGTACGCGAACGGGCACACGTACTCCAACAAGTCGCCCGCGCTTTCGTGGCTGGCCGCAATTCCGTACGCGGCGCTCTACGCGATCGAGAACGCGAGCGGCATCGACGTGAACGCCGCCATGCCGCTGACGTTCAACGCGTACGTCTGTTCGCTGATCACGGTCGCGCTGCCGGGAGCGCTCATTCCGGCGATGCTGTTCCTCACCGGACGCAAGCGCGGATTCCCGTCGCGATGGTGCGCGTTCGTCGCGCTGGCAACGGCGTTTGCGACGCAGCTCTTTCC
>JBBRMQ010000098.1:0-13960 GCA_038230775.1 Thermoanaerobaculia bacterium | reverse complement strand
TGCCGGAAACCCGCTTTTTTTCCTTCCTAACGTACCAACGTCCTAACGTCCCAACTTATACTTTGTCCATCCATGCTCGATGAGGTGAAGGCGCTCGAGCCGCAGCTCAAGCAGATTCTCTACGGCTGCGTGGAGCACGTGCAGGCGACGAAGGCTGCGCTGTATCTGGCCTGCTCGTCGGACCTCAACGAGAAGAAATACGAGGTCGTCACCAGCTACCAGTTCAACGATGCGACGCGCCGCATCGTGACCTCCAACGACGATCTCGTCGACCGCCTGATCGTCAAGCGAAGCCCGTTCTTCGTCAATGGACTGGGCGGAGACATGCGATTCTCGGAGATGCTGTTCCGTCAAGGGACGGACCGCTTGCTCGTCGCTCCCCTCTTCTCGCGCGGACGCCTCGCCGGTTTCATCGACATGCGCGACAAGGCGGGGAAGAAGCCGTTCGACTCCGGCGATCTCGAAGCCGGAAAAAAAATCGCGGACCAGGTCTGCGACCTCCTGGCGTCCCACCGTCTCTATGGACTGGAACGGATCCACCTCTCGCCGGTCGACGAGCCGCCGCAGATCGTCCACGCACCTTCCGGGGCGCCGCCGCTCGCGATTCCGCCGCCGGTTGCCGCGGTGGCTGCGCCGCAGCTCGACCGGCGGTTCGCGCTATCCACGGATGCCGTGCGCTCGATCGAGACGGCACGAGAGCTGATCGCCAAGCGGCAAATGTCCGCGCACCAGGAAGCGCGAAGGTTCCTCACCGAGTCGGACTTCGAGGTCGTCCGACTGCTGTTGCCCGCCGCGCTCGCGATCCCCGGTGCCGTACTCGGATGCTTCTCCGCGATCGGGCACGTGAGTCAGCCGCAGGCGATCGTCGCCATCGCCACCGTCACCGACGACGCGATGGAGATGCTGCAACGCCACCTCCAGTCGTGGCTCCGGCGCATGAATCATCCACACGTCAGCTTCGAGCCCGAACAACCGCAGCTCAACTATCCGTTTGGCGCGCAGGTGGTGCCGGTGAGCGCCGCCGGAATCAGCACGATGCTGAGTGCGGCCGTGAATCCGCAGACGTGGGACGGCCTCGTGCTGACCGTCGCGTTCGAGCGCACGCCCGAAGCGCAGGCCCAGCGCGCGCTGCACATGTTCCTGCGCCAGATCGAGCAGTCGGTGGAGACCGCGATTGCGGCCGGCAGCGGAAGGAGCGATCGCCAGCGCGTGGCGGAGCGGCTTCTGGAGCCCGATTTTCAAAAGTATCCGGACCTCGTCGCCCACTCCGTGCAGGTGTCGGTGATGTCGCACCGGCTGGCGGAGGCGATCGCGCTGGCGCCGCAGCAGGTCGAGACCTGCCGCCTCGCCGGCCTCGTTCACGACGTCGGCCTTCGGCTGCTCGACTATGACCGTCTGTATCGACGGCCGTCGCTCACCGCGGAGGAGCACCGCGGACTGGCCGAACATCCCATCGTCGGCGCCGCGCTCGTCGAGCCGCTCCTCGGCGCCGATGTCGCGCAAGCCGTTCTGCGACATCACGAGCGTGTCGACGGCAAGGGATATCCGAGCAGGATGAGCGGCCACTCGATTCCCGGCCCGGCCCGCATCATCCAGATCTGCGACGCCTGGGTGGCGATGACATCGCCGCATTCGTATCAGCCGCAGATCTCGCACGAGGAAGCGTCGTGGCGCATCCGCCAGGGAGCGGGAACGCAGTTCGACGAAGGCTTATCCGCGCAGTTCCTGAAACACCTGAATGACCTGACTGCCTAGGCAGGCGCCCCTCATCCGCCCCTTGGATCTGGAGCGCGGCTGGGTCTCGGAGGTCCGCCAGTTCCCCTCATCCGCGCTTCGCGCACCTTCTCCCCGCACGCGGGGAGAAGGGCTACTAAGCAGAGTGTCACCTCGCCCGTGTTTCGCACAAAGCAAAGTTCGTAGCCCCTCGCCCCGCGGAGCGGGGAGAGGGTGGCCGAAGGCCGGGTGAGGGGGTTTCTCACTTGCGCAGAGCTAACCTAGTGTACTGAGTCGCACTAGCCTCCGCTCCGACCTCCGCACGTTCCCGCGCGCCGCGTGGATTCTGTTCGGCGGCACGTTCATCAACCGCTTCGGCAGCTTCGTGCTGCCGTTTCTGGTGCTCTATCTCACGCGCAGCGGCTACTCGGTCGCGCAGTCCGGCGCCGCGATCGGCATCTACGGCTGCGGTCACTTCGCGGCGTCGATGTTAGGCGGACATCTCGCCGATCGGATCGGACGGCGGAACACGATCGCGCTCTCGATGTTCGGCTCAGCGGCGGCCATGCTCGCGCTGTCGCAGGCGCGCGGATTCCCGATGATCGCGTTCGTGACCCTGGCCACTGGCACGTTCACCGAGCTCTATCGGCCGGCGAGCTACGCGCTCGTTGCGGATCTCGTCCCGCAGGAACGCCGCGTCACCGCCTACGGCGTCTACCGCCTCGCCGTCAACCTCGGCTTCGCCGCCGGTCCGGCGGCGGCGGGCTTTCTCGCCGACCGCTCATTCGGCTACCTCTTCATCGGCGATGCCGCCACGTCGATCGTGTACGGGATCATCGCGCTGGCCCTGCTGCCGCACGGCCTGCGCGGCTTCACGAAAGACGAGAAACGCGGCGACGCGCTTCGCGCGGCGTTGCGCGACGGTCCGTTCATGCTGCTGCTCGTGGCGACGTTAGGCGTAGCGATGATCGATTTTCAGTCGACGTCCACGTTTCCTCTCTACGTACGGTCGCTCGGATTCGGAACGAGCACCTACGGCGTGCTGCTGTCGATCAACGGACTGCTGATCGTTACATTCGAGCTTCTGATCACGGCCTACGTGCGCCGGTTCAAGGCACCGCCCGTGATCGCCGTTGGATATCTACTCACCGGACTCGGATGGGCGCTGACCGCAATGGCGCGATCCATTCCGATGCTTGCCGTCACCGTCGTGGTCTGGACGATGGGCGAGATGGTGAGCTCGCCTGTGTCCGGCGCGTACGCGGCCGAGATTGCTCCTGAGAAGTATCGCGGCCGCTACATGGGCTTCCTGATGACGATGTGGGGCCTCGGTCTGATTCTGGGGCCGATCGCCGGCACATGGCTCTTCGCGCGCAACCCGCAAGCGTTGTGGATCACCTGCGGCGTTGTCGGGACGTTTAGCGCTCTGTTACTGCTCCTGCAATCGCGCCTGCGCTAGCATTCGCAGATGCGCGTTCGTCACTTGGTTTTCACGCTCTTTCTCTGCTCGAGCGCTGCCGGCGCGGCCGTGAACGTTCCTGTGGTGTACTACCGCCTGCCGAACGGCCTCAAGGTGGTCATCTCGGAGGCGCATGCGGCGCCGACGGTGACCGTCTCCGTCTACTACGGCGTCGGTTTCCGGGTGGAGCCGAAAGGACAGACCGGCTTCGCTCATCTCTTCGAACACATGATGTTCCAGGGCTCTGCGAACGTGAAGAAGATGGAGCACTCGAAGATCGTCGAGTCGAATGGCGGAACGCTGAACGGATCCACGCGCCTCGATTTCACCAACTACTACGAGACGCTGCCCGCCAGCCGCGTGGAGACGGCGCTCTGGCTGGAAGCCGATCGCATGCGGTCCCTCGACGTGACCGAGGAGAATCTCAAGAACCAGCAGAACGTGGTGAGCGAAGAGGTTCGCGTCAACGTGCTCAATCAGCCTTACCAGGCCTTCGAGTGGCTCGACCTGTGGCAGAACGCGAATCAGAACTGGTTCAACGCGCACAATTTCTACGGCGACCTGCACGACATCGAAGCCGCGAAGATCGCCGACGTGCGCCAGTTCTTCAAGACGTACTACGCGCCCAACAATGCGACGCTGGCGATCGTCGGCGACATCGACGCGGCAGCGATGCGCCCGCTGGCGGAGAAGTATTTCGGCGACATCCCGCTGCAGTCCGTGCCCGAGCGCCCCGACATCAACGAGCCGAAGCAGACGGCGGAGAAGAGGCTGACCCAGACGGACAAACTGGCGAACGTTCCGGCGCTCGCGTTCGGGTATCACCTCCCCGACCAGGAGTCCGCCGAGTACGCGCCGATGGTTCTGCTCGATCTCATCCTGCAGGGCGACGACAGCTCGCGGCTCTATCAGCGGCTGGTGAAAGACACGAAGATCTCGCTCGACTGGAGCGGCGGCATCAACTACGAGCTCGGCACGGAGTTCGACTACGACGGCCCCATGCTCCTCGTGTCCCGAACGACCTACAAGCCGGGACACAGCGGCGCCGAGATCCTGAAGGAAGTCGATGCCGTGATGCGGGACATTCAGGAAAACGGCGTGACCGCCAAAGAGCTCAACGCCGCGAAAGTCCGTTTCCGATCGAACTTCTACGACCAGCTCGAATCGACGTTCGGCAAGGCGAATCTGCTCGCGTCATTCGCGCTCTTCCGCGACGATCCCTCACGCGTGAACAAAGTGCTCCCGCTGTATGACGCGGTCACCGCAGCGCAGATCCGCGACGCCGCGCGCCAGTACCTCATCCCGGAAAACCGCACAGCGATCGATCGTGTGCCCGAGAAGAAGGAGTCGAAATAATGCGCTCCGCGCGTTGTTGGTTGTCGGTTCTCGGTTGTCTGTTTCTCGCCCATGCTTCGTTGGCCGCGACCGCTCCACCGGCCGGCCCCGTCACACCGATCCACTGGCCGGCGATCACGGAGAAGAAACTCGACAACGGCCTCACGGTCGTTCTCGTCCCGCTTCACAACGTGCCGAAGCTGAGCATCGATCTGACCTTTCTCGCCGGCCGCGGTGCGGAGTACGCGACGAAACCGGGAGTCGCCCAGCTCGCCGCAACCGTGTTGACCGAGGGGACGGGTGGGAGGACGAGCCGGCAGATCAAGGAAGAGCTGCGGTCGATCGGCGGATCGCTGAGCGTCAACGTCAACGGCGACGCCACCACGATCAGCGGCTCGTCGCTCGCGGAATTCAGCCGTCAGTTCATCGATCTGCTTGCCGACGTCGTCGAGCATCCGGCGTATCCGAAATCGGAAGTGGAGCTGGCGAAGACGAATCTCGCCGGTCAGATCGAAGAGCAGCGCTCCTCCCCGGAGTTCCTCGCTGACGAACAACTGGAGAAGGCGATTTTCGGGAAAGACCCTTACGCCTTCGTCGTTCCGGCTCCGGCGTCGATCGCCAGGGTGACGCGCGAGCAATTGAAGGCGTTTGCCGCAGCGCGATACATCCCGAACGGCGCGCACATCATCATCGTCGGCGACTTCGACGTCGACCCCTTGTTCTCGATCATCCAATCCGCCCTCGGCGGATGGAAGCGCGGAACGCTCGCTCCGGCCGAGACGTCAACACCGCCCAGGCGCGAGAAGCGTCAGATCGAGTTCGTCGATCGTCCCGGCTCGATTCAATCAACGATCGTCGTCGGCGCCATTGCACCGCCGCGAGACTCGCCCGACTACCTGGCGCTGCGCACCGCGAACATGATTCTCGGCGGCGCGTTCTATTCGCGGCTCACGAAAAACATCCGCGAGGCGAAGGGCTACAGCTACTCGCCGTACAGCCTCGCCGATCTGCATCGCCGCGCAGGCGCGTTCTCGGCGGTCGCCGAAGTGCGGAACGAGGTGACCGGACCCGCGATTCTCGAACTGCTCTACGAGCTCGATCGCATGCGGGTCCTTCCCGTGACGGCGGAGGAGCTGGACTCGGCAAAGGTCTTCAGCATCGGCAACCTGTCGCTGGAGATCGAGACGCAAAGCGGCCTTGCGGGACGCATCGACTCGATTTATACGTACGGGCTGTCGCGCGATTTCCTCCAGACGTTCCAGAAGAGGGTGGATTCACTGACCGCGGACGAAATTCAGCGGGTCGCGGCCAAGTTCTTCGATACATATCGAGGCGCCGTGGTGATCGTGGGCGACTATGCGAAGGTGCGGGATCAGGTCACACCGTTTGGTGACGTTCATCTCGTGAAAACAGCACCACAATATTAATATATGCAGAGGCCTCTATGATCCGCAAGATAACTCTCGCCACACTCCTTCTCGCGTGCACGTTTGCTCAGGCCCGGACGCGCTCCGTCAGCACCGGCCCGGGCGGTGCCAGCGATGCCGCACTCTTCCCGATCGCCGTTCCCGGAACGACGGTCAGCGGAAACGTGACGGCCGTCAATGGCACGATCATTTCGCTCGCGGGCGGCCTGGTGACGATCGACGCGGCCTCGGCGAAGATCACCGACGATCACGGCAGCGCCGGCACCATCGCCTCGATCACGCCCGGCGTGATGGTCTTCGCGGTGCTGGATGCTTCCACGGTTGCCGCGAACGCCGCGCTTCCGGCCTCGATGATCGCCGTCGCACGCGTGCCGCAGGTGATGCTGAGCGGTCCCGTGCAGGCGATCGGCAGCAATACCCTGACGGTGTTAGGCCGGACGATCGCGGTCGACGCCAACACGAGCTTCGGTGGTCTGTCGTCGCCGACGCCGCTGGGCGGCGTTCGCGTGAAGACGTTCGCGGACATCGCCGTCAACGACATGGTCCAGGTCCAGGCCAACGCAGCCGGGAACATCCTGCTGGCCACGAGTGTCCTCGTCTTCCCGCCGGTTCCCAAGTCGCCAACAGTCATCCACGGCACGGTGAAGAGCATCGGACCGGATGCGTGGGTCATCACGGACCACGCCGGCAAGGACTGGACGGTGGCGATCAACGCGCAGACGAAGATCATCGGCGACCCCAGAGTGGGTGACACGGTCGACATTCTGGCGAACACCGACAACGCGAATCAGTACACGGCCGTATCGATCATGAAGTCGCCGACCGTCACACCGATCGTCTTCTTCAGCGGCGAAGTGAAATCGATGAGCTCCAGTTCGTGGGTCATCCACGACTCACACGCCAACAAGGACGTCACCGTCGGGGTGAACGCACAGACGAAGATCAGCGGTAACCCCCAGGTCAACGATGGCGTGCAGGTTACGGCAACGGTCGACGCGACCGGGAACTTCACCGCCCTCACCATCATCAAGCTGGGATTCGTCCCGCCTTTCACGATCCGCGGGATCGTCAAAGCGATCAGCCCTCGCGAGTTCCCGCCGTGCGCAGCACCGCCGTTTCCGTGCCCGATCAACAAGTGGACGATCGGCCCCGCCGTTGGTCTGGGACCCGACGTTCTGGTGCAAGTGACCACGGAAACGAAGATCAGCGGCGATCCGCAGATCGGCGATAGCGTGGAAGTGACCGCGAGCATCGACGCAGCGGGGAGCTTCACCGCCATCAGCATCGTCAAGCTGGGAATCGGGCCGACGACGGTCACGATCCGAGGAATCGTGAACGCCATGAGCCCACCGCCGATGTTGCCATGCCCGGCGTCCCCGCTCCCCTGCAACCTCAGCACGTGGACGATCGGGCCCGCCGTGGGGATGGGACCCGACGTTCTGGTGCAGTTGACGACGCAGACGAAGATCAGCGGCAATCCCCAACTGCACGACCTGGTTGAAGTCATTGCACAGCATGCATCGGCAGGTTACGTGGCGATCTCGATCGTCAAGCAATGACCGTAAAAGGTCTCGTCCAACTGATCGTCGTCATCGCGATCGTTTTCTTCATCTGGAAAAAGGGCGTGCCGTGGTACGAGCATCGACACGCCGCGAGCAGCGCTTCATCGTCCGCGCCCGACGACTCGTGTGTCGCGGCTGCGGAAGCGGCGGGCGAAATGTGGGGATCGGGTGTCGGGCACTTCGCCAATCCGCCCTACGACCTCACCGCGTGGAGTGACTTCCGCAGCGGCGTCGAGCAGCGCGCGCGATCGGCCGAGGGGAAGTGCCTCTGCGCCGCCGAGTCCTGTACCGCGGCAAAGACGGCCATGAACGATCTGCGCGCACTGGCCAACGATATGGACAGCTCGCTCCGCAGCGGATCGCCGCCGCCGTCCGATCTCGTCCAGCGCCAGGAGTCGATCGACAACGGGATCAACTCGGCGCGCGACCTCGTCAAGCAGGGGAAGTGACGAATCTGTGTGAGGACCGGCTTCAGCCGGTCGACGTGACCGGCTGAAGCCGGTCCTCACACAGAAACAACCTCACGCGATGACGCCCCGCCACTTCGGCTCGTAGTTCGGAAAGACCGTCTTCATCGATGTCACCGCCAGCTGCCGGCTGAGGATCTCGCCGAAGATGTCGCGGAAATCCGTAGTGATCGCGAGATCTCGGTTCTCGAACAGCTGCGGCGACGCGAGGCCGGGCCATTTGCCGTACACCTTGCCGCCTTTCACGCCGCCGCCGACGATCATCATCACGTTCGCATGTCCGTGATCGGTGCCGCGGTTTCCGTTCTCATGAACGGTGCGGCCGAATTCGGACATCGTGACGAGGACGACATCGCTCATGCGCGAGCCGAGGTCGCGCGTGAAGGCTGCGATCGCGTCGCTGAACTGCCGGAGGTTGTTCGCCAACTGGCCCTGCGCGCCGCCCTCGCCGGCGTGGGTGTCCCAGCCGCCGACGTCGGTGAACGCGACCTCGAGGCCGACGTCGGACTTGATCAGCTGCGCGATCTGCTTCAGAGAGTTTGCAAGCGGCCCGTTCGGATACACCGCACCGTTCTGCGGCTGGAGGTTCTGCGGATCGGCGCTCTTGAGAATACGCGCCGCGTCGAACGACTCCTTCGCCGTGCCGCCTAACGTGCCCGCAACCGTTTCGGCGTACATCGACTCGAACGAGTCGCTGAGTTTCCCCGACGTCGCGCCGCCTCGAATGCCGAACTGCGCCACATTAGACATCGCCACCGCGCCGGCGCTGCCGGCGAGAATCCGCGGCATCGCCGGCGTGAGCGAAACGGCCCGAAGGGGCGACTCCGCCTTCTTCCCCGCCACCGCCCGCGACAAGAACCCATCCTCGGTCGACTTCACGCCCGGCGTGCCCGACTCCATGAAGTCCTGCGCGTCGAAATGCGATCGCGTGGTGTCGGGGCTTCCGACGGCGTGCACGAAGGCAAGCGACTTGTCCTTGAAATAAGGGACGACGGAGGCCAGCGACGGATGCACGCCGAAGAAACCGTCGAGATCGAGCGCTGCCCCTTCAGCCGCACCCGGTCGCGGGATCGCGATCGAGGGACGCGCGTTGTAGTACGCCTGCTCCGCGTACGGCACGACGACGTTCAAACCGTCGACGGCGCCCCGCTGAAAATGGCGACCACGACCTTCTTTCCCTTCGTCGTCGCAGCGTTCGCCATTTTCACGAACACATTCGGAAGAAGGCCTCCGCCGATGAGGGCGAGGCCGGAGGACTTCATGAAGAATCTGCGATTCATATAATTGCGCTCCGCGCGTTGTCGGTTGTCGGTGATCGGTTGTCAGAAGCGGCTTTTGACAACCGAACCCCGACAACCGACAACGTCTTTTCAATTCACTGTCTCTGAAACTCCGGCGATCCGAGGATGAGGCCCGCGATCATCGGAAGTTGTGAGTTGTCCCACGGGTCTTCCGTGGGGGACTTGCGATCGAGGATGCGGGCTTTGATCGTCTTGCGCGTCTCGGCGGTGAGCTCGTCGCCGGTGAGCGCGGCCGCCAGCGCGTCGACCGAGCGTTCGGCTTCCGACGCCGCATCGGCTGGAATCAGTGTCACGACGTCGGCGTGCACGCCGGGAAGTTTGTTCGCCGCCAGGCCTAACGCGAAGTTGAGGCGCATCATGAGCGCGCCCGTGTTCACCCAGGCCTCCGACTTGTCGGAGTAGCCGGTCGGCGGTTGCGCGCCGTACAGCGGCTCCCCCGCCTGCTGGAGCCCGCGCGCGATCGGCATCGGATCGTCAAGCGTGGCGTTCGTGGCCCGAATGGCGGAGATCACGTATTCAAACGGCGACTTCACTTTGCCGCGGTAGACCGACGGGTCCCAGAATTCCGGGCTGTCGATCACGGCCTTGACGGTCTCGCGGAGATCGCCGTCGGTATCGAGAAACTTCTTCGCCACGCGATCGACGAGCGCCTTGGGAGGATCGTCCGCCACCAGCCGCTGTGCGAGCTTCGTCGCGATGTGGCGCGCGGTGGCCGGCTGGTGCGCGAGAAGGCGGATCATCTTCTCCCCTTCCTCCATGCCGCCGCCGGCCCGGAAGTGCACGCCTAACACCGTTTTCTCGCCGGCGTCGTGAAGTGCCGGGCGGAAGATGAACGTCCCCGTGCGCTGATCGATGGTCCAGCCGGTGAGCACGCGCGCCAGCTCGGTGACGTCCTTCTGCGTGTAGCCGCCGTCGACGCCGAGGGTGTGGAGCTCCATGATCTCGCGGGCGTAGTTCTCGTTGAGACCGCCCTGCTTCTTCATGTCCGGCCGACGGCGCTCGATCATGCGCTCCGCAACTTGCGACCGGTTTTCCGGCGCAGACACCGATCGCGCGTTGTCGAGATAGAAGAGCATGGCTGGCGATTTCGCGGTCCCCATCAGCAGGTCCTCGAAACGGCCCCACATCCGCGGGCGCAGCGTCTCGCGCTCGTAGCTCGTGAGAAGAAAGCGATCGATGCCTTTGCCGGCGAACACGTTGAAGTGGTTGAACCAGATGTCGAACTTCACTTCGTTGAGCTGACGATCGGATTCCGCGGCGCGGATGATGCGTTGCGCGACGAGGTCCCGGACGATCTCGCGGCTCTCCTGGTTCATCTTTTTAAGCGCGACCTGATCGCCCTCGCCTTCTTTCCTGGCGCGGCGGGCCTGAACGAGCGGCCGGTAGTACTTGTCCATGATGTCGGCGTTCGCGAGTTGCAGCGTGGGCAGGGTCTTCAACCGCGCCTCGACAGCGCGATCGGGAATGCGCTCCGGATGCAGTTGCTGGTCGATCCAGACATCGACGCCGTCTTTCATGACGCGATCGACATCGCCGGGACGCGGGCCGAAACCGAGGCGGTTGAGGGCGTGCAGGGCGCGCTGGCGGTTCGTGAGTTTGTGATCGGGAGTGGCGCCCACGAGCAGAAGAAGGCTCGCCACAAGGGCAAATGCGCGTTTCATGAGTGTTAGACGGAGCGATGTTGGATGCGTTTACCGATGTCATCTCTACCGCGGCACGAGCCAGGCGCGTCCGTTCGCGGTCACGAGCTCCGCATCGAAGTCGAAGTAGCGACGGACGAAATCGGGGCGCATGAGATCGGCCGCCGGCGCATCGGCAACCAGCGATCCGCGTTCCATCACCAGCATGCGGTCGCTGTATGCCGCGGCCCAGTTGAGATCGTGCGTGGCATAAACCACGGTCGCGCCAGTCTGGCGCACGATCGTGCGGAGAAGCGCGGAGACCTGCTGCATATGCGCTACGTCGAGCGACGCCAGCGGCTCATCGAGAAGGATCAGCCTCGGCTCTCCCGCCAGGACACGCGCGAGGAAGACCCGCTGCCGTTCGCCGCCGCTCATCTCGTCGACATATCGCTCGGCGAGTTGAGAGGCATCGCATGTCGCCAGCGCTGTTTCCGCGGCGCGGTCATCGGGCGCGCTCTCCCACGAGAATCGCGACAGATACGGCGCGCGGCCGGACAACACGAGATCGATGGCCCGGATGGAGAACGTGGTGTCGGGCTCCTGCGGCAGGTAGCCGACGCTGCGCGCGTACTCCTTCGGATTCCATTGACCCGTCAGACGGCCGTCGAACGCGATCTCGCCTCGCGATGGAGTGAGCACGCGCGCGATCAGCTTGAGCAGCGTCGATTTGCCGGATCCGTTCGGGCCCACCAGTGCGATGAGCTGCGGCTCAGTGACCTGGAACGTGACGTCGTTGACGCCGTACGTGAACTGTACACCGCGGACATCGAGCATCAGCGGCTTCTCCGCATGAGCGACAGAAAAAAGGGCACGCCAAGAAGGGCGGTGAAGGCGCCGATCGGCAGTTCGGAGGACGTGACGAGGATGCGTGAGACGAGATCCGCCACCACGACCAGCACGGCGCCGCCCAACGCGGAGAGCGGCAGGAGCGATCGGTAGTCGCCGCGCCAGATGAGGCGAATGAGATGCGGCACCAGCAGTCCAACGAATCCGATGATGCCGCTCACCGCAACCGCTGCGCCGGTGATGATCGACGCTACGGCGAAACCAATGAGCTTGACGCGCTCGATGTCGACGCCGCGCGACTTGGCGTCATCCTCGCCGAATGCCAGCATGCGCAGGTCGTTCGAGAGCGCCGCGAGCACGATGAGTCCCGCCGCCGCAAACGCACCGACGAGGGCAACGTCACTCCACGACGCGCCGAAGAGAGTGCCCATCATCCAGCGCAGCGCTGCGGTGAGATCGCTCGATCGCGACAGCGCGAACGCGATCAGGATGATGGCGGAGAAGAACGCGTTCAGTACCAGGCCTGACAGCAGGAGGCGCGTGGCATCGGTGTACTCGCGGCGTCGCGCGAGCAGAAAGACCGCCGCGGTGGCGCCGCACGCGCCGCAGAAGGCGACGAATGGAACGATTCCCGGAAACCGCGCCAGGCCGAGCGCCGTGGCCACTGCCGCGCCAGCGGCGGCTCCGCCGGAGACGCCGAGGATGAACGGATCGGCGAAGGGATTGCGCAGCAGTGTTTGAAATGTCGATCCCGCCATCCCGAGGATGGCGCCGACAAGCGCTGCCAGAACGACGCGCGGAAGGCGAACATCAAAGAGAATCGTGCGCGCGATGTTGTCTCCGGCGAGCGCTGCGCGCAACGAAACATGCGCGCTGCCGTTCACGGTCGCCACTTCCATGGCGACGAGAAGCAGAGCCATGAGAACGAGCATCGGCGTCCTGAGCGCAGCGAAGGACCCCCCGCGCACGTGCGAAGGACTCACGTCTCGCACATGCGCGGGGGATCCTTCCTCGCTTCGCTCGTCAGGATTCGTGTCGCTTCGCTCCTCAGGATTCACCATCGATCGAAGATCCGGTTCATCTCCGCCGCCGCGTCGGCCAGCCGCGGACCGGGACGAGTAAAGACATTCTCGTCGACGGGAATCGCCTGCACCGGCAGATGCGCCCGGCCTAACAGAGCCTTGATGGCATCGGCGTTCACGGAATGGTTCGGGTAGATCAGGATGTCGGGTGGATTGGCGATAAGCGCCTCCAGCGAGTACTGCGGCCAGCCGGTGACCTCCGCCGCGTTCCGTGCGCCGGTCAGAAGGTAGACGTCGTCCATGAATGTCTGCCGGCCGGCGATGTACAGCGGATCGGGCCACACGACGAACAGAACGCGCGGCGCCCGTGTTCGGAACCGGCGGTTGTTTTCGAGCGCGCGGTTCAGTGCCGAGACCGCCGCGCCCGAATCACACCCCGTCGCGCGGCCGATGGTCGTCATCGCGGTCGCGACATCGCCGAGCCGTTCGGTCCGGATCACGAGCAGTGGAATGTGGATTCCCGCGAGCGCCCGCCGAAGATTCGGATGCGCGCCGGACGCACTGGCGATCACCAGATCAGGCTTCAGCGCGACGATCTTCTCGATGTCCGGCTCGACGCCACCGACTTTCGGAAGCTTCGCGGCCGCCGGCGGAGCGTCGGAGAAGTCATCGGTCCCGACGAGCTTCGTTCCGCAACCGACCGCGTACACCAGCTCCGTCACGTTCGGCGCGAGCGAGACGACGCGATGGATCTGGTGACGGACTTCGGGAGGCTTCGCGCATGCCTGTGCGACCAGCAGAACGAGAAAGCTAGCTCTCGCTGCCCTCTTCATCCTCGAGATCGTTGTTGACGCCGAGGCGATTGCAGGCGGCCGCGTACATCTGTTTGGACGCGTTGATCGCGTTCTGCAACTCAGCGATCCGATCCTTGACCTTGGAAAGTTCTTCCTCGACCTGATCTTTGAGATCGTTGATCTCCTGTTTGGTGACCTGCAGCGTCGTTTCGTAGAACTTTCGCTGTTGATCGGTCAGCGTCGCCATTCCTGCTCCTTCGAAAGCGCGCGGATTATAGCTTGAAGTCGATCGGCACCGTCGTCCAGGCCTTCACCCGTACCCCATCTTTCATCGGCGGCGAGAACGTCGAACGGCGCACGATCTGCTCGGCCGCCTCGTTGAGTCCGACGGGCCTCTTGATCGGTTTGATGA
>JBBRMQ010000097.1:0-14051 GCA_038230775.1 Thermoanaerobaculia bacterium | reverse complement strand
GTGATCTCCGTCATGAGCTGCGTGAGCGCCCAGACGATGCCGCCTTCGATCTGTTGCTCGACGCCCGTCGGATTGATCACCGGTCCGCAATCCACCGCGCACACCACGCGGTCGACGTGCCACTCGTTGCCGCGCGCCGTGACTTCGACGACGTACGCAACGTAGGTCTCGCCGTCATAGATGTTGCACGCCACTCCCTGGCCCGTCCGCTTTCCCCACCCCGAGCGATCGCGGACGGTCTCCAGCAAGCGACGAAGTCGTGCGCGATCGATCTCGCGCGGCCCAACCTTCACCTTCTGCGAGCCGCCGAGGAGATCGAGGCGCATCTGGAGGGGATCGCGTCCGGCGGCGTGTGCGAGCTCGTCGAAGAAACACTCGCGACCGAAGACGCTGGCCGGCGATTCCACCGATCGCCATGGCCCATATCGCACGGGCGAGGGAACCGACACGTACGAAGTGCGGATCGCAGGAATCGTGTAGGGGATGTCGACCTGGCCCGACGCGATCCACGTCCAAGGATCGTCGGTCCCCGGCGGCGGAAAGATGGACATGATCGGATTGGACACTTTGGCGTGCGACCAGGCGATGACGTTGCCGCGCGCGTCGAGCGCGCCTTCCATCGATTCGACCGTCGCATGCTGGAGATGGCCGAAGCGGGTGTCATCGGTGCGCGACCAAACGACCTGCACGGGCCCGCCGCCCGCGGCCTTCGACACCTCGACGGCTTCGATCGCGTAGTCCGCGCCTAACCGGCGTCCGAAACCGCCGCCGATCAAAGTCGGATGCACGTGCACACGCGCCGCAGGGATGCCCACGTGTTTCGCGACGTCTTCCTGCACGCGATTCGGTGCCTGCGTCGGCGCCCAGATCTCGCACGAGTCTCCGCTGAATCGCGCGATCGCGTTCATCGTCTCCACGGGCGCATGTGCATAGAACGGATAAACGTATTGCGCGCGCAGCTTCGTGGCCGCGCCGCTCATCGCCGAATTCACGTCGCCTTCGGTCCGCGTCACGCGACCTTCGCCCGGTGCCGCAAGCAACGAGTCGATGTAGCGATCGGAATCGAAGTCGTGATTCGGACCGTGGTCCCACTCGACGTGCACCAACGACTGTGCCTTCAGCGCGGCCCAGGTGTTGTCCGCGATCACGGCAACCGCGTTCGGAATCGCGACGACATCGCGAACGCCGCGCACCTTTCGTGCTTCGGCGCCGTCGAACGACTTCAACTTTCCGCCGGGAACGGGGCATCGGACAACTGTCGCGACCTTCATGCCGGGCACCCGCGTGTCGATGCCGTACTTCGCCGCGCCCGTGACGATCGCCGGACCGTCGATGCGTTTGATACGCCGCCCGATGATGCGGAAGTCTTTCGCGTTCTTGAGCGGCGCTTCCTTCGGCACCTCAAGCGTGGCGGCGATCGCTGCGAGCGAGCCATAGGAGCGTTTCCGGCCTCGCGCATCGATAACGAATCCGTCTTCGGTTCGCAGCGTCGCGCGATCGACGCTCCATTCCTTCGCCGCGGCGCGGACGAGTACGTCGCGCGCGGTCGCGGCCGCGGGACGCAGCGTCTTCCATCCGCGATAGATGCTTCCGCTGCCGCCGGTGTTGAGGTTCGTATACAGCGTTCCGGTTGACGCCTGCTCGATCCGGATCGTCTTCCAATCCAGATCCAGCTCCTCGGCCACGATCATCGCGAGCGAAGTGCGTACGCCCTGGCCCATCTCTTGTTTGCCGATGATCACGACCACGTTGCCGTCGGGATCGATTCGGATCCAGGCATTAGGCTGCCATGAACCTCGTGGTGCGGCTTCAACACGTCCTCCGGCGATGAGGAGCGCGCCCCCGCCGACGAGGGAGATACGGATGAAATCGCGCCGGGTGGTCGTCATGCCTTGCTCGCCCGCCGGATCGCATTGACGATGCGCGGGTACGTTCCGCACCGGCACACGTGTGCGTCCATCGCCTCGGCGATCTGCGCGTCGTTCGGCTTCGCGTGCGCATGCAGCAGCGCGGCGGCCTCCATGAGCATTCCTGGCTGGCAGAAGCCGCACTGCGCGACGTCTTCGTCGAGCCATGCGCGCTGGCAGGGATGCATGCTCGCGGCGCCGAGGCCTTCGATGGTGACGTAGTTTTTCGCGGTGGCATCAGCGATCGCGATCTGACACGAGCGCACCGCCGATCCGTTCTCGTGCACGGTGCACGCGCCGCAGACTCCGATGCCGCAACCGTATTTCGTGCCGGTCAAGCCGAACGAATCGCGAAGAATCCAGAGAAGCGGAGTGTCGGCGTCAACATCGACCGCGCGACGCTGACCGTTGACCCGAACGTTGTACGTAGGCATGCGCGAGAGTGTAACGACGCCGGCGAAAACAGCGGGTCACGGCTTGTTACAAGTTGTGTCGGGGGTCATCCTGAGCGCCGTCTTCGCGGCTCAGGATGACCCCAAGTGTCCTGAGTCAGAGATTCGTGGATTTCGTTGGTGGAGCTTGCGATCCGAGATCAGGCAACCATGTCATCCCGAGCGTAGCGAGGGAGCGGTGTGGGCGGGCGGGACGATGAGCGCCCCGCCCGCCCACACCGGTTCCTCGCTACGCTCGGAATGACAAGGCTGTGACTCAGGACACCTAGGTGTCCGACGTCGTGTCGTGCGGTTCAGCGCGCTGGCCGCGCGTGAACCCATACGGACAATGCCGGCAGCCCGACTCGCAGCAGTAACCACGCTCGCGCAGAAACTTCTCGGTGAAGACGAGATACTCGCCTTCGCGATAGAAGTCCTCGTTCTCGATCAGTGGTTTGGGCGCCAATCACCTCAGGATATCCTTCGTGCGTGTTTGCGCGAGGAAGGTTGCTGCAAGTCGCGGAGGCGATGAAGGGAAAGCTCATCGTCGTTTACGGCGACATCGTCGCCGACCGCTTCATCTATGGCACGCCGAAGCGGATCTCGCGTGAGGCGCCGGTGCTCATCCTCCGGCAATACCGCGACGACGTCCTCCTCGGCGGCGGCGGAAACGCCATCAACAACATCCTCTCGCTGGGCGGTCTGCCGATTCCGGTGTCTGTGTTAGGCGCCGATCCGGCGGGCGACCGCCTGGTCGAGACGATGACTGCGCAGGGAATCGATTGCGGCGGCGTGCTTCGCACCAGCCGCTACAAGACGCCGACGAAAGTGCGCATCCTCGGCGGCTTCCCGCACGCCAGCCGCCAGCAGATCGTGCGCTACGACATCGAAGACGCATTTCAGATGACGGAAGAGGAAGCCGATCGCTTCTCCTGGATGCTGCGCGATCAGATGCAGATCTGCCAGGCCGCGCTCATCAGCGACTACGGTTACGGCGTGGTGACGCCGGCGGTCGCGGCCCATCTGACCGGATTCTCGGGACGCAAACCGGTGACCCTCGACTCACGCTACGATCTTCTACGGTATCCCGACGTGACCGCGGCGACGCCGAACGAGGAAGAGGCGGCAAACGCCGCCGGAATGTCGCTGACCGACAACGGCGACGACAACGTGAAGTTCGTCGCCGAGACCCTGCAGCAGAGCCTCGATGCCGAAGCGATCCTCATTACGCGCGGGAGCCGTGGGATGGCGCTGTTCGAGCGGAACGGGCGCGCGCCGATGTTCCTCCCGGTCTACGGAACCGACCAGGTGGCCGACGTGACCGGTGCGGGCGACACGGTGATTGCGGCGTTCACGCTGGCCCTCGCCGCCGGTGCTTCGTACGCCGAAGCGGCAAAGATCGCGAACTACGCCGGCGGCATCGTCGTGATGAAGATGGGCACGGCGACCGTCTCGAATGACGAGCTGCAGCACGCCGTGGAACGCGATGAGGAGTTGCATGACTAGTGCGCCGCTGCGCGGCGCGTTGACGGTTGACGGTGGACGGTCGACCATGCCCACCCTCTCAACCGTCAACTGTGAACCGTCAACCGTCAACGCGGCCGAAGGCCGCAGAACATGAACGCCCCCATCCTCACCGAACCGGAGCTTCGCCGCGTGATTGCCGATGAACGCGAGCGCGGCAAGTCGATCGCGTTTGCGAACGGCGTCTTCGACGTGCTGCACGTCGGGCACCTCCGCTATCTGCAGGATGCGTCGAAGGAAGCAAACGTGCTGGTCGTTGGCGTGAACAGCGACGACTCGGTGCGCGCGATCAAGGGCGAGGGGCGTCCGGTCATCAACGAACGCGAGCGCGCGGAGCTGGTTTCGGCGATTCGCGGCGTGGCCTACGTGACGATCTTCAGTGATGCGAGCCCCTCGCGGTTGATCGCCGCGCTCAAGCCCGACGTGCATTGCAAAGGCACGGACTACACCGCGGACTCCGTTCCGGAGGGCGAGGTGGTGCGGTCGTATGGCGGGCGCGTGGCGATCGTCGGCGACCCCAAGGATCATTCGACAACCGCGATTCTGGAGCGGCTGCGGGGCGTGTGAAGCGCCTCCTCGTTGTGCGCCTGTCAGCGCTGGGTGACGTCATTCACGCCATTCCGGCCGTCGCTGCGCTTCGCGATCATTTCGAAATCGACTGGGTCGTCGAGTCGCAGTATCGGGAGCTCGTGGAGACCGTCGCCCAGGTCACGGCAAAACCGGTCTCGCTGAAACGGTGGTCGGTGAAGAAGATCCGCGAGGCGCAGCGTGCCGTTGCCGGGCACGAGATCGCCATTGATTTTCAGGGCCTTATCAAATCGGCGTTGCTCGCCCGCGCCTCGGGCGCCGCCGACCGGTACGGCTTCGCGTCGCAGTTCATTCGCGAGAAACCCGCGGCGTGGCTGATCAATCGCCATGTCGAGGTCGATCCTTCGACGCATGTGGTCGAGTGGAACCTTCGGCTCGCTCAGGCGTTGCTCGCCGAGTGTGGGAACCGGCTTCAGCCGTCCAGGCCGGCTGAAGCCGGCCCACACACTGCCGGCGATTTCTCCAGATTCGCTACGGCATCTTCTTTCGCCGGCCGCATCGTGCTCATTCCGGGTGCGGGTCGCCCCGAAAAGCAGTGGCCAGTCGAGCGCTTCCGGGACCTGGCGAGGCGCATCGGGTCCGCAGCGCTCGTCGTGTGGGGACCTTCCGAGCAGCCACTGGCCGAAGCGGTGGGCGCCGAGCTGGCGCCGCCGACGAATTTGCGCGAGCTGGCCGGTGTTCTGCGTGACGCACAGCTCGTGATCGGCGGAGACACCGGCCCGCTCCATCTTGCAGCTGCGCTCGGCACCAAAGTCGTCGGCCTCTACGGACCGACGAGCCCCGCGCGCAACGGCCCGTACGGCCAGCTCGGGGGCTGCGTGAGTACGTTCGCGACGACGAGATCGATGCTGACGATCGAAGTCGATGATGTTTTTGCACGGCTGACGCCGCGCGTTGTCGGTGGTCGGTGATCGGTTGTCAGAAGAGAATTGTGTCGACAACCGACGCCCGCGCCGTGGGAGCGGCGCATTTTTGAGAGAAAACTATGAAACCACTCCTCATCTTGTTCCTGACCGCACAGACGTTCACCGCGGGCGAGACGCTGGACTTCGATTTGACCTGGCTGGCCCTGACCGGTGGATCGCTGCGGATGACGATCGCGCCGCAGCCCGGCGACGCGACCCACTACCGGTTGACCTCGATCGCCTCGTCGAACAAGTCGTTTGCAGTGATCTACTCGGTGCGCGATGAGATCGCCTCGTACGTCAACCGCTCCGACTTCTCGACCGTGCGCTACGAGAAGCATCTGAAGGAAGGCGGCAAACGTAGAGACGACAGCACGGTGGTCGACGAAACCGCAAAGATGGCGACGCGAAAACGCCGGGGGAAAGATGACGAGAGCATCCCGGTACCGCGTCCGGTGTTCGATCCGCTCTCGCTCGTTTACCACCTGCGCGATCTCGATCTCTCGCCGAACAAAGTGAATCGCTTCACGGTGTTCGCCGACGGCAAGGTCTACTCGCTCGAAGCGCGGGTCACCGGCCGCGAGACGCTCGACACGCCGGCCGGCAAGTTCAACACGGTGGTCGTGGAACCGAAGATGCTCGCCGGCGGACTGTTCGGCGGCGAGAATTCCAGCCTCACAATCTGGTATACCGACGATGCGCGGCACATCCCGGTGCGCATCCGATCCGAAGTCAAGGTGGGTACGATCACGGCGACACTGCGGGGAGTTCACGCGGGTGTCACCTCCATCGAACCTTAAAATAAATGCAGTTTGACCGCTATAGTCGTGCAGCGTACACTGGCTCTCTTAGGCCCAAACTCCGTAGTTCCAAACACTTGAAATGAGCGTACGTCTCGGCGAACTCCTCACCAAAGCCAGCCTGATCACCCAGGATCAGCTGAAGGAAGCTCTCAAGATTCAGAAGGACACTGGCGGCAAGCTCGGTGAGACTCTCATCAAGCTCGGCTTCGTGTCCGAAGAAGACATTACCGAGTGTCTTTCCCAGCAATTCGGCGTTCCGTCCATCAATCTCGCCCACTTCGAGATCGATCCCAGCGTCATCAAGCTGATCCCCGCGGACGTCGCGCGGAAGTACAACATCCTTCCCGTCAACAAGACCGGCGCGACGATCACCATCGCCATGGCCGATCCGACGAACGTGTTCGCCATGGACGACATCAAGTTCATGACGGGCTACAACGTCGAGCCTGTCGTCGCCTCGGAGCTCGGCATCAAGGCGGCGATCGACAATTACTACGGTTCCACCTCCGCTCTCGAGCTGAAGAAGGTCATGGAAGACCTGCAGTCGGCGGAGAGCGCGGATCTCGAGGTCCTGGAGGAAGAGGAAGAGCTCGACGTTGCGGCGCTGGCCGAAGGCGCGGAAGAGGCGCCGGTCGTCAAGCTCGTGAACCTCATTCTCACCGACGCGATCAAGCGCGGCGCTTCCGACATCCATATCGAGCCGTACGAGAAAGAGTTCCGCGTGCGGTTCCGCATCGACGGGCTGCTGTACGAGATCATGAATCCGCCGCTCAAGCTCCGCGACGCGATGACCTCGCGCATGAAGATCCTGGCGAAGCTCGACATCTCCGAGAAGCGCCTCCCGCAGGACGGCCGCATCAAGCTGAAGATGAAGCTCAACGACAAGAACAAAGAGCTCGACTTCCGCGTCTCGGTGCTCCCTACGCTCTTTGGCGAGAAGATCGTCATGCGGCTCCTCGACAAGGACAACCTGCGCCTGGACATGACCAAGCTCGGCTTCGAGCAGGAGTCGCTGACCAAGTTCGAAGAGGCGATTTTCAAGCCCTGGGGCATGGTTCTGGTGACGGGGCCCACAGGCTCCGGCAAGACGAATACGCTTTACTCCGCTCTGGCGAAGGTCAACTCGCCCGAAGTGAACATCATGACCGCCGAAGACCCCGTCGAATTCAACCTGCCGGGCATCAACCAGGTGCAGATGAAGGAATCGATCGGTCTGAACTTCGCGGCGACCCTACGTTCGTTCCTCCGGCAGGATCCGAACATCATCCTGGTGGGCGAGATCCGCGACTTCGAAACCGCGGAAATCGCGATCAAGGCCGCGCTCACCGGCCACCTCGTTCTCTCGACGCTTCACACCAACGACGCGCCTTCCACGATCAACCGCCTCATGAACATGGGCATTGAGCCCTTCCTCGTCGCCACGTCGGTGCAGCTCATTGCCGCCCAGCGTCTCGTGCGCCGGATCTGCGCCAGCTGCAAAGAGGTCGTCGACATGAGCGCCGAGGCGCTGGCGAACGTCGGCTATAAGAAGGAAGAGATCGGCACGTTCCAGGTCTTCAAGGGCCGGGGCTGCGAAAAGTGCAACAACACGGGTTACAAAGGGCGGGTAGGTCTCATCGAAGTCATGCAGATCGACGACGAGATCCGCGAGCTGATCCTCTCGGGCGGCACCGCCATCGACATCAAGAAAAAGGCCGCCGAGGCGGGAATGATCAACCTGAGACGGTCAGGGTTGATTAAAATCAAGGACGGCGTTACGACGATCGAAGAGGTCGTGCGGGAAACGGTGTTGTAGCGGGTCGCAAGTCGCGGGTCGCTGGTCGGCTTTTCCGACCCGCGACCTCCGACCTGCGACCAGCCAGGAGACAAAATGGCTGCTCAAGCTGTCACGCTGCATCAACTGCTGAAGACGATGGTCGAGCGCGGTGGCTCCGACCTTCACGTCACGACGAATTCTCCTCCGCAGATCCGCATCGACGGCAAGCTGACGCCGCTCGACATGCCGCCGCTTCTGGCGCCGGACACCAAGCAGCTCGCCTACTCCGTTCTCACCGACGCGCAGAAGCATCGCTTCGAAGAGAACCTCGAGCTCGACTTCTCCTTCGGCATCAAAGGTCTCGCGCGCTTCCGCGCGAACATCTTCAACCAGCGGGGCGCGACGGCCGCGGTCTACCGGCAGATCCCGTACGAGATCATCGGCTTCAAGGAGCTGGGCCTGCCGCTGGTGGTGGAAGAGATCTGCACCAAGCCGCGCGGACTGGTTCTCGTCACCGGCCCGACCGGTTCGGGCAAGTCGACGACGCTGGCTGCGATGATCGACAAGATCAATCGCGAGCGCCACGAGCACATCATCACCATCGAAGACCCGGTCGAGTTCCTTCATCAACACAAGAGCTGCATCGTCAACCAGCGCGAGCTGCACGCGGACACGCACTCGTTCGCCAACTCGCTGAAGTCGGCGCTGCGCCAGGATCCCGACGTCGTCCTCATCGGCGAGATGCGCGACCTGGAGACCATCGAGTCCGCGCTGCGCATCGCCGAGACGGGCCACTTGACCTTCGGCACCCTGCACACGAACTCCGCGGCGCAGACGATCAACCGTATCGTCGACGTGTTCCCGTCGCACCAGCAGCCGCAGATCCGCGCGCAGCTGTCGTTCGTTCTGGAAGGCATCCTCTGCCAGGCGCTGCTCCCGAAAGCCAACGGCAAAGGCCGCGCGATGGCCATGGAGATCCTCGTTCCGAACGCCGCCATCCGCAATCTGATCCGCGAAGACAAAGTGCATCAGATTTACTCGATGATGCAGACCGGTCAGGCCAAGTACGGCATGCAGACGTTCAATCAGTCGCTGGCCACGCTCTACTTCAAGAAACACATTTCCCTGCAGACGGCGCTCGCGCGTTCGTCGAATCCGGACGAGTTACAGGAGATGATCTCTCGCGGAGCAGGCGCTCTCGCGCAACCCGGCTCAGGCGCGGCGCCTGCCGGAACGCGGCCGCGACCAACCAGCTAGCGAGGAAGCGATGTGGACTGAGGACTGAGGACTGAATAACGACTGATTCCCACCGGGGGACTCAGTCCTCAGTCCTCAGAACTGGAGGAAGACATGCCGACATTTGAGTGGAAGGGGAGAGGGCGGGCCGGCGAACAGGCCGGAACTCTTGTTGCGGACTCGAAGGACGCGGTGATCGCGTCGCTGCGACGCCAGCAGATCGTGGTCACCGCCGTCAAGGAGAAGGGCAAGGAGTTCGCGGTCCCGAAATTCGGCGGAAAGGTGCCGGCGCAGCTCGTCGCGATCTTCACCCGGCAGTTCTCGGTCATGATCGACGCCGGTCTGCCGCTCGTGCAGTGCCTCGAGATCCTGAGCCAGCAGCAGGAAAACAAGACGATGAGGAAAGCGCTCATCCAGATCCGGCAGGACGTCGAATCGGGATCGAACCTCGCGGACGCAATGCGCAAGCATCCGAAGATCTTCAACGATCTCTATACGAACATGGTGGCCGCGGGCGAAGCGGGCGGTATTCTCGACACCATCCTGCAGCGTCTCGCGCAGTACATCGAGAAGGCCGTCAAGCTCAATTCGCAGGTCAAGGCGGCGATGATCTATCCGGTCGCCGTCATCTCGATCGCTGTCATCGTCGTCGCGGTCATCCTCTGGAAGGTCATCCCGGTCTTCGCGGCCCTCTTCAAAGGCCTCGGCGCCGAGTTGCCGCTTCCGACCGTCATCGTCATCCATCTCTCGAACTTCATCGCCGACTTCTGGTGGCTCATCGGCATCACGATCTTCGGCACGATGTATTCACTGCGCCGCTACCACGAGACGTACAAAGGCAGGCGTGTTCTCGACGGTCTGATGCTGAAGGCCCCGATCATCGGCGACATGCTTCGCAAGATCGCCGTGGCCCGGTTCTGCCGCACGCTGGCGACGCTGACGTCGTCCGGCGTCCCCATCCTCGACGGGCTGCAGATCACCGCCCGAACCTCCGGCAACGCGATCGTGGAAGACGCGATCATGGCCACGCGCAAGTCGGTGGAAGAAGGCAAGACGATCAGTGAGCCGCTGGGCGACACGGACGTCTTCCCGTCAATGGTCGTGCAGATGATCGCCGTCGGCGAACAGACCGGTGCCCTCGACACCATGCTTTCGAAGATCGCCGAGTTCTACGAGGATGAAGTCGACACCGCGGTTGCCGGCCTCATGAAACTCCTGGAGCCGGTTCTCATCGCCTTCCTCGGCGTCGCCATCGGCGGCATCGTCATCGCGATGTACATGCCGATGTTTGCGTTGATCGGACAAGTCGGGTAGTCGCTAGTCGCAGGTCGCAGGTCGGAAAACCGACTTGCGACCCAGCGACCTGCGACCCGCGTCATGCCTTCAGACGCCCGCATGCTCATCGCAGTCCGCGTGGTCGTCGTGACCACGCTGCTGCTGGCGGCGCTGATCATCCAGTACACCGTCCGCGAACTCCTCCCCATCAACTATCTCTACACGACGGCGGGCCTCACATACGCCCTGACGCTGGTCTACATCGCGATCGGCCAGTTGATCCCGTCGCGCAAGGTGCACCTCGCGGTGCAGATCGCGGGCGACCTCCTCGTCGAGACCTTGCTGGTGTATTTCACGGGCGGCCTTGATTCACCCTTCTCGTTTCTCTACCTGGTCTCGATCATCACCGCGTCGATGCTGTTGTACCGGCGCGGCGGACTCTTCTCCGCCAGCGGCGCCGTCATCCTTTACGGCGGCCTCGCGGACCTCATGTACTACGGGGTGATTCCGTTGCCGGAACAGTCGTGGTTCGTGCCGACGCCGCTCTTCACCTCCGCGCGGCTCTACCTCAACATGGCGACGAACTTCGCCGGCTTCTACGCCACCGCGCTTCTCACGTCGTACCTCTCCGAGAAACTGCGGAAGACGTTCGAGGAGCTGGACGTCAACCGGCAGAACCTCGCCGCATTGCGGGCGCTCAATCAGAACGTCGTCGAATCGATCCCCTCAGGCCTGGTGACGTTGTCACCGGAGGGGCTGGTGACGTTCATCAATCCAGCTGGCTGTCAGATTCTGCATAGCGACGTCCACGCCGTCGTCGGCCATCCCGTCGCGGACCTCGGCTTCGTCTCCGATGAGAGCTGGACGAACGTGCGTCGTGCATTGACGGCCGGTTCCGTCGTGCGCAACGAGGAGCAGTTCACGGTCGACGGCGAGAACCGCACACTCGGTTACGCCGTGACGCCGCTCAACACGCTCGAAGGGGCGTCGTCCGGCTTCACGCTCATCTTCCAGGACCTGACCGAGATGAAGAAGCTCGAAGCGGAGCTGCGCCTCAAGGATCGTATGGCCGCCGTCGGCGAGCTCTCGGCGGGCATCGCCCACGAGATCCGCAATCCGCTGGCCGCGATCGCCGGCTCGGTGCAGGTGTTGAAGAAATCCGAGGCGTTGTCGCCGCAGGAGCAGCGGCTGATGAGCATCATCCTCAAGGAATCGGATCGGCTCAACAAGTCGATCGCCGACTTCCTGCGCTTCGTGCGCCCGCAGGAAAAACGGGCCACCGAATTCGATATCGCAGCCAGTCTCAACGAGACGCTCGAGCTCCTGCAGAACTCGCCCGAGCTGCAGGCGGAGCATCACATCGACCGCGAGATCCGGCCGCCATCGTTCATCGTCTTCGGCGATGCGGACCAGATCCGCCAGGTGTTCTGGAACCTCGCCCGCAATGCTGTGCAGGCCATGCCGCAGGGAGGGATCCTGCGCGTGACCGCGGAGGTCGATGGCGAGACGTATCGCATCCGGTTCATCGACAGCGGCCGCGGCATGTCGGAGGCCGATCAGCGGCGACTGTTTCAACCCTTCCGCACGAACTTCCCCAGCGGCACCGGCCTCGGCATGGCCATCTCGTATCGCATCGTGCAGGAGCACGGCGGCGAGATCGACGTCGCGTCGGCGCAAGGCGTCGGCACGATGATCACCGTGTCGCTGCCTGTCGGTGGTCTTTCAGTTTATCCCGAGCGAAGTGAGGGATCTTCGGTGCATCAACGACATGTCTCCATTGCGAAGTGATCTCTGGCCCACCAAAGATCCCTCGCTGCGCTCGGGATAAACTGAAAGAAGAACAATGCCCGAAGACCGTTTGCTCGCTGCGACATCCGACATCGAAGACGGGCAATTCGAGCTTTCGCTGCGGCCGAAGCTCCTGCGCGAGTACATCGGGCAGAAGAAGGTCAAAGAGAATCTCGAGATCTCGATCACGGCCGCGCGCAACCGTCAGGAGACGCTCGACCACGTTCTTCTCTTCGGCCCTCCCGGTCTCGGCAAGACCACGCTGGCCAACATCATCGCCAACGAGATGAACGCCAACATGAAGTCGACGTCGGGCCCGGCGCTCGAACGGACGGGTGATCTCGTCGCGATCATCACCAATCTGCAGCCCGGCGACACGCTCTTCATCGACGAGATCCATCGACTGCCGGCACCGGTGGAAGAGGTGTTGTACTCGGCGATGGAAGACTTCTACGTCGATGTCGTCATCGGACAGGGCCCGGCGGCGCGAACGCTGAAGGTCGAAGTCGCGAAGTTCACGCTCATCGGCGCCACCACTCGCGCGGGCCTGCTGACGTCGCCGTTGCGCGCGCGTTTCGGCATCGTGCACCGTCTCGACTTCTACGACGCCGCATCGCTCAAAGTCATCGTCCAACGCTCCGCCGACATCCTCGGCACCGACGTCACCGACGATGCCGCGCAGGCCATCGCGGTGCGCTCGCGTGGCACGCCGCGCGTCGCCAATCGCCTCCTCAAGCGCGTGCGCGACTTTGCCGAAGTGAAGCACGAGGGGAAGATCACAAGCGAGATCGCGATCGAGGCGCTGAAGATGCTCGAGGTCGACGACTACGGCCTTGACGAGACGGACAAGAGGCTTTTGAAGGCGATCATCGAACGCTTCGGTGGCGGGCCGGTAGGCGTGAATGCCATCGCGTCGTCCATTGCCGAGGATCGGGAGACGATCGAGGATCTGTACGAGCCGTATCTGATCCAGATTGGATTTCTGCAGCGGACACCGCGCGGACGCGTGGCGTCGAAGCTGGCCTACGATCACCTCGGCTATCGGGCAGACGCCGCGGGCCGATTGTTCTGAGGGATGTCATCCCGAGCGTAGCGAGGGACCGGTGTGGGCCGGGTGGCACGACGAACTCGCCTCTCACCCACACCGGTCCCTCGCTACTTCAATTGCGAGTCGCGCAGAAACTCGGCGCGCGGCGCATCGAGATCAGCGGTGCGGGAAGCGCCGCGTCCTGACGCTTCCACGATGAGAATGCTCGCGAAGCTTCCGTAAGGCGGCGACAGCTCATGCCGCTCCAGGCCTCGCAACTCGCGATGATCGCTCTGGCCGTACTCGACGCGCGTCGCGTTTGCGAAACCGGCCTCCTGCAGAGTTAGGCCGAGCGTTCGCTCGTTGTAGAGAAACTGATGTCCCCAACCGCGAAAGGCGCGGTTGATTCTGAAGCAGCTGTCGACCTGTTCTGGTTCCGTCATCGCCGCGCGATAGTGCGTGATCCAGACCCAGTCGAGGTTCGGCGTCGACAAGCGCAGAACGCCGTCATCGCGGAGCACGCGGCGGCATTCGCGGAACAGGTTCGACGCCTGCGGATACGACAGGTGCTCGATGAAGTGCTCGGCGAAGATGAAGGATGCGTCCTGGAAGGGAAGTCCCTGCGTGACGTCGATGATCTTGTCGACGCCGGCATACTTCGCGTTATCGATGTTGACCCATCCCTTGAGGATCTGCGGACCGCAGCCGATGTGCAGTTTAGTCACGCCGGAAGTGCGCTCCTCGCGACACGGGATTCCGCAGCGCGGCGTCGGCCACGATCATCGACATCTGCTGTCCGTGGAACAGCTCG
>JBBRMQ010000096.1:0-14182 GCA_038230775.1 Thermoanaerobaculia bacterium | reverse complement strand
CTCGTCGATCAGCGCGGCGCGCAGATACTGACGGACCGTCGAGACGCCGCCACCGATGCGAACGTCTTTCCCGCCCGCGGCTGCGCGAGCCTTTTCGAGAGCCTCTTCGATGCCGCCGGTAATGAAACGAAACTCCGTACCGCCCTTCATCGCCAGCGGCTCGCGCGCGTGATGCGTCAGGACCAAGACGGGCGTGTGATACGGCGGCTCATCACCCCACCAACCTTTCCAGGTGTCATCCGGCCAGGCCCCGCGGATCGGGCCGAACATGTTTCGTCCCATGATCCAGGCTCCGATTCCGTCGAAGCTCCGGGCCGCGAAATCGTCGTCGATGCCACCTTCACCCTCCCCCGCCCCCGCCGTGCCGTGCATCTTGTGGAAGGTGCGCGAGTGAAAGAACCAGTCGAACATCTCCTGGCCCCTGACACCAAGCGGATGCTCGAGGTCCTGATCGGGACCGGCACCGTAGCCGTCGATCGAGAGGGAAAAGGCGCGGACAACGAGTCGCGACATGCCGTGGTCAGGCGTGCGCAGGTTCGTGCGCGCCATGGGTGTGGCCGACGTGACCGCTCTCGATCTGTGCGACTACCTGCCGCGCCAGCTCGCGGAACGCCTGCGCCGCTGGAGACGACGGATCCTTCACCACGATCGGATCGCCGGTATCGCCGCCGACCACAACCTTCGGATCGATCGGGACTTCGCCCAGGAACGGGACGCCGAGCATGTCGGCAGTTTTCTTACCGCCGCCGTGACCGAAGATCTCCTCGCGACCGCCGCAGTGGCGGCAGATGTAGTAGCTCATGTTCTCGATGATGCCGAGGACCGGGACGTTCACCTTGCGGAACATCGCCAGGCCTTTGCGCGCGTCGATCAGCGCGACATCCTGCGGCGTCGTCACCACGACGGCGCCCGTCAGCGGCACCTTCTGCGTCAGCGTGAGTTGCGCGTCGCCGGTGCCGGGCGGAAGATCGATGATCATGAAATCGAGCGTGCCCCACTTCACGTCGGTGAGGAACTGATCGAGCGCCTTCATCACCATCGGGCCGCGCCAGATGACGGGTGTGTCGGGATCGGTGATCAGGCCGAGCGACATCGTCTTCACGCCGTGGTTTTCCATCGGGATGATCTTCTCGTCGCGCTCATCGATCTGCGGCCGCCCTTCGATGCCGAGCATCATCTGCTGCGACGGGCCGTAGATGTCGGCATCGAGCAATCCAACCGTGTAGCCGAGGGATACGAGCGACAGGGCGAGGTTCGTGGAGACGGTGGACTTGCCGACGCCACCTTTCCCCGATGCCACCGCGATCTTGTACTTGACGTTCTCCAGGATGCTGCCCACCTGCTGCGGCGCCGCGGCCTGCCGCGCCGAGACTTCGACGTGCACCTGAACGTCGCGCACTCCCTCCAGCGCGCGAACTGCCGTTTCCGCATCGCGCCCGAGTTGCTGTCCGACCGCTGGATTCTCGCTCTGGAATTGAATGGTGAAGGCGACGTTGCCGCCCTTGACTTCGACGTTGTGCACGAATCCGAACGACACGATGTCGCGCGAGAGTCCCGGAAACTTCACCTTCTTCAGCGCTTCCAGAACCTGTTCAGGCGTGGGCATGGGCTTTCTTCTCCTCTTTGAACATCTCGTACGACGCGCTGATGATGGGAATGGCCTCCGACGCGGATCGGACGACGGAGACGATGCCCACGTCGGGAGCGCTTGCCAGTCCGCCCTGCACCATGGTGCGGTCCACCCACTCGATGAGTCCGCCCCACATCGTGCCGACCAGGATCAGCGGGTGCCTGGTCATGTGCTTGACCTGCAGAAGTTGCCACACCATGAACAGCTCGAGAGCGGTGCCGATGCCGCCCGGCATCACGATGAACGCGGACGACAGGCGGACGAAGTGATGCAGGCGCGAGAAAAACGTCCGATGGCGAAAGACCTTGTCGACGAATGGATTCGCGCCCTCTTCATTCGGAAGATGAATGGCCAGCCCGAACGAGCGCGAGTGCGTTTCCTTCTGCCCCTCCATCGCTCCCGAGTTGGCGGCTTCCATCAGTCCCGGACCGCCGCCGGTGACGATGTCGATCCCCATCTGCGCCAGCTCGAAGCTCAGCTTCTTTACTTCCTCGTAGATCGGATCCCCTCGGCGGATGCGTGAGCTGCCGAAGATGGAGACGCGGTAGTGCTCGACGCGCTCCGGCTGGATCTGGTCGAGATCGTTGATCGTCTCCCAGAGCTGGTAGATCGCCTTGTCGAGGATGTGGGTCGGATCGACGGACGCCCGTTTGTCGGTCTGGCTCTTCCGGAGCTCTTCCAGTTGCGGCGTCGTCGTCTTGTCGTCGGCCATGAGGGCCAGACATCTTAACAGCGGTGTGGGGCCAGCCCTCTGGCTGGCCGGCCAGTCAGAGGACTGGCCCCACACTCGCTTATTTGCTTGTAATCCAGACGTCTTTCGAGAAGGTCTTCAGCTTCGCCTCCGCCGCCCGCGCGTCGGCATCGGAGCCGAACTTGACGCGGACGCGGAACGCGGTGCCTTTGTCCGTCGTCATCCGCTCGACGAAGGCGGAGGAGAATCCGGCTCCGATCAGCTTCTCGGCGAGCGCTTCTGCCGCTTTCTGATCGCCGCTGGAGAGAAGTTGCGCGTACGCCGGGCCGGAAGGTGCGGGAACTGCGGCAGCGGGACGGGTTACATCGGGCGAGGGGCCCGCTTCTACATGCCTGGCTTCGGCCGCCTGCTGAGTCTCCACGATCGGCGTCTCCGCGGTGGCCTGCTTGAAGTCTTCGGCGGGAACGTCGACGACTTTCTTCTTCGCCACGGGACCGGCGACCGCTTCGTTGATCACCGCGGGCTCGCGCTTGAGCGCGCTCAGACCGTCGTTCTGACCCTTGCCGATCAAGAGGCCGAACGCGAACGACGCCGCCAGCGAGAGCAGCAGCAGGACAAATGCGACGAACGCCTGTCCAGCCGTGAGTGAGATTTCGTAGTGGGATTGATCTTCGGTGAGAACTGCCGTGTCTTCCATGTGCACACCCTCCCGTCACCTGAGTAAGGCTGTAAGGCCGTAGAACCAGTAGAAGGCGATGCGCTCGTCGTACTACGGCCTTACCGCCTTACAGCCTTACTGTTGTGGCGCCACCGGCGCCGCTGCATTCCAGTTTGTGTGATACACCACGCTATTGTCAAAGTAGATCGCGGCCGCCCCGCCGTCTTCCTTCGGATAGATCCAGACCGAGTAGACGCGGCCGCTCTGCACAACCTGCTTGATCCAGTCTTCGCGGGGCAGGCCGACCAGCTGCCGCACCAGGTCCTCTTTCATGCCCTGCTTCACGTTGGAAAACGGGGCCATGGAGACGAAACGACGCGATTCGGCGAGCGCGATGCGCTGCGCGACGTCGGGAGTGGGATCGATCTGCTGCGCCGCGCGATAGAACTCGAGCGCCTTGTCGTAGCGCGAGAGGAGCGACAGGTACTCGTCGCCCGTGATGATCTTCTCGCGGGCCAAGAGCGAGGCCGCGCGCGTGTCGTGGGTGCGGTCGTAGTAGTCCTTCAGCTTTTCCATGAACGGCCCGTAGACCGTCTGGAGCTTGCGATGAGTGTCGAGGGAGGTCTGGATCATCTGCTTCCGCGATGTCGCGACGGTCACCGGCGCCTGCGCCTTGCGCACGCCCTCGATCCACGCGTAATCGGTCATGAGCGCGAACCACTCGCGGTCGCTGGGCTGATTTGCGTCGCCGGCAGCAACGCACGAAGTGCACAGAATCAAGATGGCGAGAGCGCGGCGCACTGGGGGGTTATTTTAACGCACTACCCTACCGCTTGAGCTTGTTCACGAGCGTGACGACGTCCTTCTCCAGCGACGTCCCTCCGAACTCGCTCTTGACCTCGAGGATCCAGCCGTACAGCAGCTCGTTGAGCACGTTCTGCACGATCGGCGCGTGATTCTCCGTCCCCGACCGGATGAGGTTGTTGAACAGTTGATCGAAGTCCAGCCGCCCTTCGTTGATGAACGTCATCCCGCTGAGATACGGCAGCGTCTCCGGCGAGAGATGCAGAACGACTCGGTCCATGAAGTCGTAGACGTGATCGCCGATCTTCTGGAAGACGACGCCGAAGACCGCCTGATACGCGCCGTTGTAGCGCTCGACCAGATCTTCGAGCTCGTATTCGCTGACGACGGCGGCCTTCTTCTCGGTCACCTCGCTCGACTCCGCGTCCTGGAGCAGGTTCACGCTCATCAGGGCCCAGATCATCCGGCACGTGGCGAAGTTCGACAGATAGCTGAGCATGCAGATGCTCTCGACCGTCGCGGGCTCGCTGAAGAGATTCAGCACGTGTCCCTCTTCTTCGGTCAGCTCGAGCGCGTAGCTGCGCGCGTCAGCGGACTTCACCTGCTCGAGCACCCGGTTGAAGCGTCCGATCCCCCGCATGACGAGCGACCAGAACTCGATCGCGCCAACGCCGTCGAGGATGAGACGCTCGGTATTCAGGGGCAGCGTCAGGATCTCGTCGGGAAACTCCGCCGTGAACTCGATCGTGTAATTTCCCGTTCGATACTTCATCGAGTTCAACACGATCGCGCTCACCTGCCGCTCGGCCGAACGAATCAGCTCTTCCGGTTTGATGTAGCCGAGCTCGCAGAGCAACGGTCCCATACGGCGGGGAATCAGCAGCCGGTCCATCGCCGCCGTGTACTGTTCGAGACTGAGCTCGCCGCCGAGAAGCAGGACTTCGCCGAGGCCCATGTCGGGGTCCGTGCAGGAGGCGAAGACGATCTTGCCTTCGACCACGTAGATCACGTCGCGGCGGACGCCGCCTTCGAGCGTGACCATGGCCGTCTCGCTGCTGCGAACGAGCGAGCGGAAGAGATCGGCGACGGTCGTTTCGGCGAGCGTTCCCTGGATGCTCAGATCGTCGGACATGAACTTCGAGGACTGAGGACTGAGGACTGAGGACTGAGGACTGGATTAAGGACGGAGGACTCAGGACTGAGGACTGAGGAACAGAAATCGAGCAGGTGTGAGCGGGACTCAGTCCTCATACCTCAGTCCTCAGTCCTGTCATGAGGCGGTGGCGCCAGCCGTGCCGGCTGGGAGCGGCGTGGCGATTCCGACCGCGTTCTTGGTCGTCGACTTCACGCGGTACATCGCCTGATCGGCCTGGCGGATGAGATCGTCCTTCGTCAGGCCATGCGTCGGATAGCTGGCGATGCCGAAGCTGGCCGTGATCGAGATCTCGATGTCGGCGTCGAGGCGGAGCGACGTCGCGGTGAGAGACTTGCGGACGCGGTTCGCAACGGCGATCGCCTGTTCCTGATCGGTCTCCGGCAGGATGATGCAGAACTCGTCGCCACCGAACCGGACCACCTTGTCGATCGCGCGGACCGCGGAGAGGATGCGCTTGGCCACCTCCTGCAGCGTGCGCGATCCGGTGAGGTGACCGTAGAAGTTGTTCACCATCTTCAGATCGTCGAGGTCGAGGAAGATGATGCTGAAGAGCGACCCGTAACGGCGCGCGCGCTCGATCTCTTCGTCGAGATACGTCTCGAAGAAGCGGCGGTTGAACGCTTTCGTCAGATCGTCCCGCATCGCCAGATCACGGCTGCGCGTCAGTTGATAGATGTTGCCGACGACCGATGCGACGCCGCGGACATAGGCGTACACGCCGTCGATCACCGCCGGTGAGAAGGAGTCCGTCTCCGCGATCGGAACGCGGATCACGCCGACGAGGTCGTGCTCGACCTGCAGCGGCAGCACCGCCAGACCGACGCTTGCGTCGCACGCAAAAGACTTTCCGGACGACAGAGCTTTCTGCAGCAAATCGGATGGGATCCCAGGCAGAAACTCGCCTGTCTCGTGAGCCTCCGGATCGCTCGTGTAACTCACGACGTAGCGCTCCAGACGCGGGTCGTGCAGATACAGCGTCCCGCGCGCCTGGCCAAGTTGATCGAGGACGGTGCGGGTGATGCGCTCGGAGACGGCACCGGCATCCGTCATCGACATCAGCTCGTGGATTTCCTTGAGGTTGGCGACTTCGTACTCGAGTTGCGCGGCATGAGAAACCGCGTCAACGAGATCGGAGCCGAACTGGAGATACCCTAGCGGATTCTGCAGGAACGTTTCGGTGTCGACTTGAAGCTCGCCCGGCCGGCGCTCGCCGCCACCTTCACCGAGGACGATCCGCACGAGGCTGCGTCGCGCCGGTTTCACGTCGCCTTCGATGATGCTGATCCGGCATGCGTCGCGCTCATCGCCGCTGTCCGCGAAAAAGAACTCCTGACACCTCTCGCGGAGGATCGCGGCGAGACCGCGAGGGCTGTAAACGCCGATCGTCTGCGGATTCAAGCGGTTAATTCTACAATGCGCGGCGCCGGTGCGCATCGTTCAGATCCTCTCCCCCACTGCAACAGCTTTTGAGCAGAAGTCCCAGAAGGTGGATTTTGCGGGACTGCAGGCCGATCACGATGTGACGGCAGTAACCGTCGCGACGCCCGACGTCGTTCACCTTTACGCCTCCCGCAACGCCGGAAGTTTCGTATTTCGAGGCATCACGGCGCCGGTCGTGACGAATGCCCGGCCGAAACGGGGATGGTTCTCCCGCGGCCCGGCGATCTCGATCTCCCCCATCGATGAGCCAGGCTTCCGGCTGGTGCCGGAAGCGGTGGAGGAGCGGTATTTTGAATCGGTGTGGGGACCGGCTTCAGCCGGTCATGGCGGGCTTAAGCCGGCCCACACACAGAAGCCCGCCCACACACACCGCATCGCCTGTTTCGGCCGCAAATCCACGAAGAACATCGTCGAACAGATGGCCGTGCGTCTCCACCGCTTCCGCGACGACATCGAGATCCTGACCTTCCATGAGGCGCCCACGCCGGAGGAGCTCATCGCGCTCGACGCATGGTTCGATCCGGCGATCGACGCCGGTGACTTCGACGGATTTGCCGCCGAAGCCGCGGTTTCGGGTCTACCGGTTGTGGCGTCGCGGACGCCGATCAACGTCTGGCGCCTGGAGCAGGGCCGCACCGGCTTCCTCGTTCCTCCCAACGATCCCAACGAACTCACACATGCGATACTCTCGGCCCTGTTCAAGGCGGAGGTCGCCCAGCAAAAAATCGAGGCCGCACGACAAACGATGACGAAGTTTCGTTCGCGCCATCGCCTCCGCGCGCTGACGGCAATCTACGAATCCCTGCACCCATGATCGATCTCGAACAACTTGCGAATCCCCAGCGGCGAGCGATCGACGTCGTCCGGGAAGTCGCCGCCGAAAAGCAGCTCCGTCCCTACCTCGTCGGCGGACCGGTCCGCGACCTGCTCCTCGGCCGCGCCGTCGCGGACATCGACCTGACGCTTGCTGAAGGAAGCTCGAATTTCGCGCGGGCGCTGGCCAGACGCATCGGCGGCCGCGTCCGCTCTTTCCCGCAATTCCTGACCTACAAGGTCTCGGCGGACGGGTTTCCCGAGATCGATATCGCGACCGCGCGGCGTGAGCGGTACCGCAGCCCCGGCGCGCTTCCCACCGTGACCGAGGGGCATCTCAACGACGACCTGCTCCGTCGCGACTTCACGATCAATGCGATCGCGTTCGACCTCACGACGAACGCGCTGCACGACCCGGCCGATGGCGCAGCCGACATCGCGGGCCGCACGATCCGCGTCCTGCACAACGAGAGCTTCATCGACGACCCGACGCGCATCTTCCGCGCGCTGCGCTTTGCCTCACGCCTCGGATTCACGATCGAGCCGCATACGCGCGAGCTTCTCGACCACGCGATCGCCGGCGGCGCGCTCGACACGATCTCCAGGGAGCGGGCGTGGCGCGAGCTGTTTTTCGCGTTCGGCGAGGCCGAGGCGCCGGCCGCCATTACCGCGATCAGCGACGCGGGCGTCCTGCGATCGCTCTTCGCCGCCGCGGCACCCGATCTTCGCGCGCGCCTCGATCGCGTGCGCGCCGCGATCGAATCCAACCCGGAGCTCGACCGGCCGGTTCTCTACACCGGCACGCTGCTCTACGGCAACGCGTCGCCCGTCGATCTCGAGGGCTCCGGCCTCTCGCAGAAGCGCGCGCGCAACGTGATGCAGATCGCCAACGAGCTTCCGGGCGTGGGCGACGCGCTCGCCGAGGCAAAATCGGATCCGCAGCGCTTCCGCCTTCTCAAACACGCGTCGCCCGAGATGCTCACGCTCATCGACAGCCCGCACGTCGCGCGCTTCCACGACTACCAGAAGTTCCAGTTGCCGTTGCGGGTGACCGATCTCGAGATGCCCGGCGGTCCGCACGTGGCCAGGGCGCTGGAGCGCACGCGGGAAGCCGTGTTCATGGGCGAGATTCCTCCGGGCGAGGCGCGGAGTTTTGCCCGGGAAATGGCGATGAAGTATCTTAATCGGGAGCAACCTCCAGAATCCCAATGACTTGGAAAACGGCAGCGCTCCTCTTCATCGCAGCCACTCCCCTTCTCGCCCAGACGCCACCGCCTCCAGAAGAAGTGCCCCCGCATGACATCTCCAAGGTCGATCCGGCACCCCTCGGGGGCGCGATCGCGGTGCCGCTGCCGGAAGCGGATCGCAAGCGGATGCAGAAGTACGACATCCCGGAGCTCGTCGGAGCGCGTCAGGCGCTCGGACCGCAGCTGATCAAGGGTGAGCTGCCGAAGCCGCTGGTCGACTACATCGCGAAAGACGGCAAGATCGAGCAGCGCCTCTCGATGTTCGAAGGCGGCCTGGTGGTCGTGAACATCTCCGGCGCCGGAGCAATCATCAAGAAGAAGCTGATCATCCCCGACGACGCGCTCGCGACCTACCTGAAGGCCGTGAACACAAAGGCGTTGTCGCGCATCCGGCCCACCGATCTCGTACTGCCGCGCGAAGGACGCGAGGCGCGGCTGCGGGTGTACGACAAAGGCGCGTATGTCGAGCGCTTGTTCGATCCGGTGGCCGTGCTGCCGAAGCAGATGAACGATCAGGTGCTGCCGCTGCAGGACCTGCTGCGCGCGATGGTCGAGGATCGCGGCATCACGAACAGCGTGGCGGGCTACGTTCCGGCAGTCGGCGATCAGCTCGTGGCGGACGATCGCAAGGTCTACCGCGTCACACGCATCATCGAGAACCGCATCGTCGAATTGAGATGCATCAACCAGCCGACGATGATCTACGTCGCCATCAAGGACCTGTACAACTACTTCATCGGAACGACCGGAGCGGCCAGGCAGTGAGGAGCTCAGCAGCGCCAGCGGCTCGGCGGCGGGACCGCCGCTGGTGTGGGGCCAGCCCTCTGGCTGGCCGGCCAGCCGGAGGGCTGGCCCCACACTTCTGATGGCCGATCTCCGTATCACAGCCGGCACTCTCCGCGGCCGGCGCATTCCGGTTCCGCGCTTCAACGTTCGCCCGACCTCCGAGCGCGCGCGGCTGGCGTACTTCAACATCCTCGGAGAAGAGATCGCTGGCTCGAAGTTTCTCGATCTCTTCGCGGGCACCGGCATCTTCTCGTTCGAGGCCGTGTCCCGCGGCGCCGCATCGGCGACCGCCGTCGACAGCCACGTCGATGACGTCGTAAAGCGAGCGCGCGACTGGAAGGTTGCGGTGAAGGGAGTCGCCGGCGACGTGGTCTCCACCGTTCCCACTCTCGGCGCCTTCGACATCGCGTATGTCGACCCGCCGTACGACTACGATCGCTACGATGAACTGCTGGCAGCGCTGGACAAGGCGAGAATCGGACAGGTGGCCATCGAGCATCGCCGCCGCACCGATCCATTCACCATCAAGACCAACCGGCTGAACTTCCACCGCCGCGCCGAGTATGGCGAAGTGTGGATCACGTTCTTTTCATAAAGGAGATCGCTTTCGAATGGAATTACGACTGGACGACGAAGGAACACAGACGCTTTTCGGCCACCACGACGAGAACCTCCGCATGCTGGAGAGTGAGTTCAAGGTGCGAATCTCCTCGCGCGGCGGAGAAATCTTCGTGCAGGGCGACCCCGAGAAAGTGGCGCCGGTCGAAAAACTCCTGGGCGAGATGCAGGAGCTGATCGAGCAGGGGTATCCCGTCAAGCGATCGGATCTATCGACCGGAGTGCGCGTCCTTCGTGATCACCCGGAGACGAACCTCGTCGACTTCTTCACCGACAACAAGGTACAGGCCGCCGTCCGCCGCGTCGTCACACCGCGCAACGTCACCCAGAAGCTCTACCTGCAGGCCATGCAGGAGTACGACATCACGTTCGCCATCGGACCCGCCGGCACGGGCAAGACGTTTCTTGCGGTGGCCGCTGCGGCTGCCGCGATGTACGAGAAATCGGTCAAGCGCATCGTCCTCTGCCGCCCCGCCGTCGAAGCCGGCGAGCGCCTCGGCTTCCTCCCCGGCGACATCGCGGAGAAAGTGAATCCCTATCTGCGGCCGCTCTACGACTCGCTGCACGACATCATCGGCTACGACAAGGTCGACAAGCTGATGGAGAAGCAAATCATCGAGATCGCACCGCTGGCCTTCATGCGCGGCCGCACGCTCAACGACTCGTTCATCATCCTCGACGAAGCGCAGAACACCACGCCCGAACAGATGAAGATGTTCCTCACCCGCCTCGGCTTCGGATCGAAGGCCGTGGTCACCGGCGACGTCACTCAGGTCGATCTGCCCGAGGGGAAGAAGTCGGGATTGCGGGAGTCGCGGAACATTCTGCGCAACGTCGAAGGCATCAAGTTCTTCGAGTTCACCGACAGGGACGTCGTGCGCCATCCTCTGGTGGCGAAGATCGTCGTGGCCTACGACAAGGTCGAGAACAGGGCTTGATCGACGTTCAGATCACCGGTTCCGCCGCCGCGAGACTGAGCCGGCGCGAGATCGCCGCGTTCGCGCGCAAGGTGCTCGCCGCACTCGATCGCCTCCACACCATGCGCGAGATCTCGATCGCCTTCATCGACGATGCCGCGATGCGGGCGCTGAATCGCAAATTCCGGAAGAAGAACAAGACGACCGACGTCCTCACCTTCCCCGGCGAGGAGTCATGCGAGATCGTGATCTCCGTCGATCAGGCGCGGCGCCAGGCCGCCGATGAGAAACACTCGCTGCCGACCGAGATCCGCTACCTCCTCCTCCACGGCATCCTCCACGGCCTGGGATATGACCACGAGATGGACCACGGCGAGATGGATCGGCTGGAGTTGAGGGTGAGGGGGCGGGTGGGGCTGGCGTGAAGCTGGGATGCTGGGAAGATGCAGAATGCAGAATGATCCTCACATTCTGCATTCTGCATTCTGCATTGCGTTCCGGGGCTGGGAAGCGAAACGTTTTTGCTTCCCAACTTCCCAGCAACCCCGCTGCCCAGCTCAAATCGTGATGATTCCGTCCTTCCACAGCTTGTAAAGAATGAGCATGGCGTCCGGCTCGCGGATGGGGCTGATCTTCAGCAGCGAGCCGATGTCCCACTGGCCGTTCACGCGCGAAAGGATGAAGCCTTCGTTCGGCGTGAAGTCCATCGACGTGATGTCTTCGAACGACTTCGCGACGCGCGGAACGCAGGACTCGTGCAGTCCCTGACCGTGCAGATCGGTGAGGATGATCGCCTCGGCGCCCTTGATCGCGCTCCGCACGTTGGCGTGGTTCGGGTCGAGATTCTCCGCCGCCTTTAGGAGGCGCTGCGCTTTCTCATATTCCTTGTTGCGCAATGCCTCGTGCGCCCGCTGAATCAGCGCCACTACCTCATCCGCCTCGGTCGATAGATCGAACGGAGCGGCTTCCTCTTCCACCTTCTTCGCTTTCGTGGCAGCGGCTTCGGTGAGGCGGATGAAACCGTGCCGCATGAGGCCGTGCAGCGTCGAGCTGACGGTGAAGCGCGAGGATCGGCTCTCGAGGACGATGTCGGCCAGCGCGCGCCGGCCGTCGATGGCGTGCACGATCGTCGTCTGCACCTCGTCGAGATCCTTCACCACGATCGTCTTCGCGACGACCGGGATGACGGTGTCGTTCGGGATGAGCTCGCGAATGCGGCTCCATTCGTCGACCCGCCGCGTGCCTTCCATGATGATTCCGGTTACGTCGACCTGCAGCGGAATCATCTCCTGCGTGGGCAACTGGTCGTCGGTGAAGTGGAACTCCGCCTCCGGCCAGAGAAAGATCTCGTAGATCTCCTCTTCGGCCTTGAGGCGCATCAAACGCTGCAGCTCCTGCTCGTTGATGACCTCGATCATGACCAGGATCTTGCCGAGGAGGATGCCCGACTGATGCTGAACTTCCATGGCCTTCATCAGCTCCGGCTCCGTCAGATAGCCATGGCTCATGAGGAACTGGCCGAGGTATTCGCGCGGGTCGTTGGAGGCGGACGAGATGACGCGGCCGCTGCGGAAGAAGATCTTCTTCTCGACCGCTTTGTTGGTTACGGCAAGCGTTCCGGTCTTCTGCCCGAGGCTGAGCCACTGCAGAAGGTCGCCGGGCTGCATCGTTTTGAGATTGCCACTGACGCCCAAGGGCGATCGATTATATTCGTGCCTTCGTGCTGAATGAGTGACGAGAAACCTTTTTTTGACTCGGGCGATCTTCGCCATCGCCACTTCGACGAGTCCCGCGACCTCGGCGAACCGGGCGCGTTTCCGTACACCCGCGGCCCGCAGCGCGCGATGTACCGCGGCAAGTTGTGGACGATGCGGCAGTACGCGGGCTTCTCCACCGCGGCTGAGTCGAACGCCCGATACCGCTATCTGCTGGAGCGAGGCACCACGGGACTCTCGGTGGCGTTCGATCTGCCCACGCAGATCGGGATGGACTCCGATGATCCGCGTGCACGCGGCGAAGTCGGCAAAGTCGGCGTGGCCATCGACTCGATCGAGGACATGGAGACGCTGTTCGATGCGATTCCGCTCGATCAGGTGTCGGTGTCGATGACGATCAACGCGCCGGCTTCGATTCTGCTGGCCCTGTTTCTCGTTGTCGCCGAGCGGCGCGGAATCGAATGGTCGAAGCTCAGCGGCACGATCCAGAACGATGTGCTGAAGGAGTACGCGGCGCGTGGAACGTACATCTTCCCACCCGCACCGTCTCTGCGAATCGTGACGGACATTTTCGAGTTCTGCGCGACGGAAGTCCCGCGCTGGAACACGATCTCGGTCTCCGGCTATCACATTCGTGAGGCGGGATTGACGGCGGTTCAGGAAGTGGCGTTCACGCTGGCGAACGGGCTGCAGTACGTGCAGTCGGCAATCGAACGCGGGCTCGACGTCGATACGTTCGCGCCGCGGATGTCGTTCTTCTTCAACGCGCACAACGATTTCCTCGAGGAAGTGGCGAAGTTCCGCGCGGCGCGGAAGCTGTGGGCGGAGCTCATGCGCGACCGGTATCACCCGAAGGATCCACGGTCGCTCGCGCTGCGGTTCCATGCGCAGACGGCAGGCTCGACGCTCACTGCCCAGCAGCCGGAGAACAACGTGGTTCGCGTCGCGTATCAGGCGCTGGCCGCCGTGTTAGGCGGCTGCCAGTCGCTGCACACGAACAGCCGCGACGAAGCGCTGGCGCTGCCCACGGAGCAAGCGGTGAAGATCGCGCTGCGCACCCAGCAGATCCTGGCGTACGAGACCGGAGTGACGTCCACCTCCGATCCGCTGGCAGGCTCGTACGCCATCGAGTCGATGACGCTCGACATCGAGCGCGAGGCGCGCGCGCTCATCGAGAAAATCGACGAGCTCGGCGGGGCGCGGGTGGCGATCGAGTCCGGGTTCGTGCAGCACGAGATCGGCGACTCCGCGTACGCAGCGCAACGAGCGATCGAGGAAAAACGCGCCATCGTCGTCGGCGTCAACGACTTCGTCGAGAACGAGCGCACCACGATGCCCACGCTGGAGATCGACGAGAACGTGGAGCGCGATCAGGTCGCGCGGCTGAACGCATTCCGCGCAAAACGGAAGCCCGGCTTCACGAACGCGCTGCAGCAACTCGATGAGGCGGCGCGCAGCGGCGCGAACCTGATGCCGCGCATCGTCGATTGCGTGCGCAACGATTGCACGGTCGGCGAGATCGTCGCCACGCTGAAGCAGACGTTCGGCGAGCACGTCGATCAGGGGTTCTGATGTGCGCCTCTGTGTGAGGACCGGCTTCAGCCGGTCGGGCCGCGTGACCGGCTGAAGCCGGGCCTCACACAGAAGCCGCGCCACTACCCGCTGTCGCACGAACCGCCCCCCCCACCGTCGCCGCCCCCCCCCGAG
>JBBRMQ010000095.1:0-14229 GCA_038230775.1 Thermoanaerobaculia bacterium | reverse complement strand
GATGCGGTCGGCGAGCGCGTCGGCCTCGCCCATGTAGTGAGTGGTCAGGAGAATCGACCGGCCGCCACCGACGAGGCGGCGGATCTGTTCCCACATTCCGCGGCGCCCTTCGACGTCCAGGCCGACGGTTGGCTCGTCGAGGATTAGCAGGTCGGGATCGCCGCAGATCGCCAGCGCGAACAGAACGCGCTGCTTTTGACCGCCGGAGAGCTCGCCGAAAATGCGGTTCTCCAGGCCGGTTAATCCTGCGGCTTCGATGATCCTGGGCATCGCCAGCGGATGCGGGTAGTAGCTCCTGAAGAGCGCGATGTGCTCGCGGACGCGGAGGGTCTCCGGCACTTTGCCGACCTGCAGCATCGCGCCGGTGCGGATGCGATTCGCGGCGTGGCGAGGGTCGAGACCGAAGACGCGCGCCGTCCCCGATGTTGCCGGGGCGAGGCCGAGGAGTAGTTTGACGGCGGTCGTTTTTCCGGCGCCGTTCGATCCGAGCAGGGCCACGAGCTCTCCGGTTCCGATGGTGAGCGAAACACCGTGCAGGGCGAGCGCGGTCGGGTAACGCTTGGTGACGTTGAGCAGTTGCCCTGGAATGCGTGCTTCTTCCATGCTGACAAGATCGGCTCGCAGCGCTTCGCGCAACATTGCGAAACGTCAGCGAAGGGGGATGACATTTGTCATGCGGGGTTGGTTGATCTGCTCGCCAGTGGAGGGCTTTCAGCGGGAGTGCGGGAGATCGCGGCGGAAGCGCTCCTCGCGCGCGGCCAGCACGGGATGTTCAAGCTGTACGCCGCAGCCGGACGCACATCACTGCGCCAGGGTCGGTTCTCGCTCTCTGCGGCGCTGGGCTGGCGATTTTGAGGGGAGCGGCCTGCTCTGGTTTTTTAGCGAAATCCGTTCGTTCGCCGAACACCAAAAGCTCGTCGCCTGAAAATTGCGACTGATCTGCAATGCATCTTATTGATCAAGAACCCTAGCAGGCACTCGCGCCCGAGGCCTGGCCAACCAACGCTGCCGGCCGTGCCGGCCTAGCGTGGCTCGAGAACCAGAGTCTGTACCCCGGGCCGCCGCAGCACACGGACCGGAATCACGACGCCCCTGCGATCGACGACGCGAACCGCGCCCCCCTGCCGTGTGATCACCAGCGCCAGATCGCGGCCCAGCGCCTTCGCGTCGCGATCGACCCGTACCGTCATGGTGTCGTCACGCTGGCTCCATTCGGATGTCCACCCCCGCGCGGCGCGCCCAGAAGTCTCCAAGGCCGGCCACGTTTTCCGATCCAGACATTCTGAACGAAGCGTTCCAGGAGTTTCTCGAGCACCGCCAGCTTGTACGTCGCCTCGGTCGGATGAATGAGGATGCACGTGATCACGTCGCCGGATGGCTCAAACGAGTTCACCCACTCCCGCCCAGCCTCAAAGGTCCGCCCCACCTGGGCCCGGAGCACGGTCTGAGTGAAGCTCGCTCCGAGGGTTAGGGCCTGTCCGGAATCGTAGTCGTTGACCACCGCGGCCGCGGTGCCATCCGGGAAGACCGCCAGCTTCCTCCCACTAGTCAACCGGTAGGCGACCGTGACGATGTTTCCTTGAAAAGTTTCGAGTTGCCCAGTGAAATCTGCCGCTCCTTCGGATCATCGAGGTAGCGAAGCCATTCATCCTCGACCAATAGAACGTTCCGTCGATCGTGTGCTGCCTGATGAACGAATCCATCGCCGAGCGTGCCTTCTTCGCCTCGGGACCGCTCGCCGCCGGACCCATCATTCCTTTTATGCGCTCCCCGGCGAACGCGGTCCCCGTCAAACCAAAAGAACGACCGGAGTCTCCTTTCGCCTTCCAAGACGAACCGCGGCGCATGCTGTTTGCATCGATCGCGATGGGCCGGCCGCATCGCCTCGGCATTGATCTGTCATACTGCCGCGCGATGAGCATCGCGCGGACCACGTTGATTTTGTCGCTGATCGGGTTCATGGGAGTTGCGGCCGTCGCCACTAAGACTCCGGCGATCGCCGAACTTGCACCCGATTTTTCTCTCGTCGATCAGACAGGAAAGAGAGTCACACTCTCCGCCACCCGTGGCGAGAAGGTGGTCCTGGTTTTTTATCGAGGCTACTGGTGACCGTACTGCGCCCGGCAGGTTGCCGGACTGCGCAGCCTTCTCCGTGAAGGCGAACAGACGCGGATTTACACGATCAGCGTCGATCCACCTCAGGTGAGTCGCGATTTTGCGTCGAAGATTGCATCGGACGGAAAGGGGAACATCACCTTTTCCATCCTCTCCGATCCGGGCAATCTCACCATCGACCGTTATGGATTGCGTGATCCCGCGTACGCGGGTGGGAAGAATGACGGCATCCCTCATCCAGCCGTTTTCGTGCTGGATCGAAACGGCCGCGTGCGCTGGTCGAAAATCGAGAGCGACTACAAGCAACGCCCCACAAACGAAGAGATCCGCAAAGCGCTCGACGCGATTCATTAGAAGCTGTAATCGGCGGGCTCGATGAATTCGCTATGATCACCGTGGAATGCAGAGCGGTGTCGTTCGCGTCGCAATCGTGCAGGCCGCACCGGTCTATCTCGACCTCGAGAAGAGTCTGCGACGGTGCCTGAGTCTGATCGAGGAAGCAGCGCGTGGCGGCGCGCGTCTCATCGCGTTCGGCGAGACATGGCTGGCCGGCTACCCTGCGTGGCTCGACCACTCACCGGACGTTGCGCTTTGGAATCATGAGCCTACCAAGCATCTGTTCGCGCGGTTAAGAGCGAACAGCGTGCTCGTGCCGGGACCGGTGACTGAGGAAATCGGGCGGCTGGCGCGCGACCTCGGGGTGGTCGTGACGATCGGGGTCAACGAGCGGGTCGATCGTGGACCGGGTCACGGCACTCTTTACAACTCGCTGCTCACGTTCAACGCCGGCGGGAATCTGGTCCGCCATCACCGCAAACTGGTTCCGACTTACACGGAGCGCCTCGTGTGGGGAGCTGGAGACGGCGCCGGACTGGAGCCGGTGGACACGGAGATCGGAAGAGTCGGTGGGCTCATCTGCTGGGAACACTGGATGCCCCTGACGCGTCAGGCCATGCATGACGCGGGCGAGAAGATTCATGTGGCGGTTTGGCCAACCGTGCATGAGATGCATCAGATTGCCAGCCGCCATTACGCGTTCGAAGGACGTTGCTTCGTTCTCGCAGCGGGGTCGATCATGTCTGGGCGCGACCTACCGCCCGAGCTGCGAAGGCCCGCCGGAGTCTCGGACGACACACTCCTTTTGCGCGGCGGCAGCGCGATCATCGGACCGGATGGCGGGTATCTCGCCGGTCCGCTCATTGACGCGGAGGGAATCATCACAGCCGACCTCGACCTGACCGCCATCGACCGCGAGGTGATGACCCTCGACGTGTCCGGCCATTACAGCCGGCCGGATCTCTTCACGCTCTCAGTCCATGTCCGCAGCCGGCCATGACGCTGCAGCACCACATCGCACTCGGCCCCGAGCACCTCGCGGGGAACGGCCGGTTTGGACGATACGTATTCCTCCCCGGCGATCCCGCTCGTGCGGAAAAGATCTCCCGGCTGTTCACCGATGTCATCATCATGCCGAATTCCCGCGGCCTCACCTCCTACCGCGGCTCGATACGGGCAGGGGGCGGGACGGTCGACGTGCTCGCAATTTCGACAGGCATGGGCCCTTCGTCCGTCGAGATCGTTGTCCACGAGTTGCTTGTGTGTGGGGCGAGGCGCTTCGTGCGCGTCGGATCAGCGGGTTCGACAAATTCACGCGTGAAACCGGGCCACGTCGTCATCGCCACTGCCGCGGTGCGCGATGAAGACGTGAGCGATCGTTGGGCACCACGCGAGTTTCCCGCGGTCTCCCACCCGGACGCGGTTGCGGCCATGACTGCTGGCGCCGTCCGGGCCGGCCTCGCCTCGGAGACCTTTCGCGGTATTTGTCACTCGAAGAGCTCTCTGTACGCGCGCGAGTTCGGCGAAGGACCGGATACGAAGAGCAATCGCGAATACGTCGAGAGGCTCGGCCGTTGTGGCGTCATCGCCTCCGAGATGGACGCGTCCACCCTTTTCATTCTCGCCGCAACGTCATCACCTGTTGTCGCTCCGCTATCGGACGATGCCGCGAGCGATCAATGCCAGGCGGCCGCGGTCCTGGCCGTCTTCGGCTCGTCGGATGCGGGAATGTCATTCGACCCGGGAATTGCGGCTCTGGCGGAGGAACGGGCGATTCGCATTGCGGTGGAGGGTGTGGGGGCGTGGTGGGAACGCGACCACGCCGGTAATCAAACGCATCCATAGTTCGTCCCTCCATTCAGGTGAAGCCATCACCGTGAAATGAGAATGAATTCCCGATAGGATGCGAACCACCGCCTACAAACCAGCCGTCAAGAATGCCTGATGCCGATGTGTCTGCTCAGAGCGTTCACGCCCGCTTGGCACCGGCGAAACAGCATGAGTGTGCTCGACCGGCCCGTACATCCCGCTGACGATGGTTCCATCGATGATGTGAAGCATGAAGACTGCGACCACACTGACGCCAAGGTTCGCCATGAACCAGCCGGGGCTCATTCATGGGCGGCGTTCGCGGATGCATCATGGGCGCGGTCTCTCACGTACTCCTTTCGACCTTCTCCTTCCCGTCGTCGCCCATCCAGTCCGTTCGTCCCGCTCGGATCGGAAGAAGAACGATCCGGGGCAATGTCACGTCTTCCTCCTTCTGATAGGCGGGCACACCGATCGTGATTGCATCTTGCGGAATGTCGAGGCGCAATGTGTCATGCAAAGAGTCTCACCAGGAGAACAGGCTCGACCAGTTGCTGTCGGTCTCGTCCCGGTACTCGGAGTGGTGGATTCCGTGCATACGGGGAGTCACGACGAGCCGGACCAGCAACCGCTCCATCGGCGGCGACAGGCGGATGTTCGAGTGATGAAAGAAGATCGAAATCATGAGGAACGACTGCCAGATTGCCATCGTACGCCGATCGATACCGAGCAGTCGCACCTGCGCCATCCGATAGAACACCGACAGTGACGTCTCTCCGAAGTGAAACCGGATTGCCGTCGACACGTCGTGATCCCGGTCGACATGGTGGATTAGGTGGAATCGCCAGAAGAAGCCGATTCGGTGATTCATCCAGTGCCACCACCACAGCGTGTAGTCGAGGAGCAGGACACCGAGAATGGTCCGCGTGACCGGCCCGAGCTTCCACCGGCGCAACAGTCCGAGGTGCTCGTCCTCGACGCGCCTGACGATCGGAAGCAGGAGCGGTGTCTGCAGCGCCGACATCGCAGCGGCGGTGAGTCCCGCCATCGCGAAGTTTCGGGACGTACGCCGTGGCCGCGACTCCTCGTTGGCTCCCGATCTCGGCGCCGAGATCTACGCGGAGACGGATATGAATGTCGTCACCGGTGTCTCCGAGCGCATCAGCGATCGCGTTCCTGGATTTCCGTTTGTTCAGCCGATCTCATGGGTCCAGGTGACGCACAAGATCGCCGGCAGCGAAGTCGACGTTGTTTATTGAGGTGATGGATTGAAGAAATTTGATGTCGTCGTGATCGGCGGTGGCAATACTGGCCTGGCTGTCGCCAACCGAGTCTCGGCCGCCGGTCGTCGTGTGATTCTCATCGACAGAGGTCCGGTCGGCGGCCTTTGCTCGCTCGCCGGATGCAATCCGAAAAAGGTGTTCGTACGCGCATCGGAAGTGCTCGATGAAGTGCGTCGGGCGTCGGAGCATGGAATCGACATCGGCACGATCACCATCGACTGGGAGCGTGTCTGGCGGCGCAAGCATTCGTTTACCGATCCCGTGCCGGAGTCGACGGAGCGTGGACTGGCGGCCAAAGGTGTCGCTCGAATTCGCGGCATCGCGCGGTTTGCCGCGCCGGATATGCTGATCGCCGCCGATGAGGAAGTACGTGGCGGCGCCTTCGTAATAGCAACCGGATCGAGGCCTCGCCCGCTGACGTTCGAAGGTGCCGAGCTGGTCAAGACGACCGACGACATCCTCGAACTGCGACATCCCCCAGAGCGCATGGTCGTGATCGGCGCGGGCGTCGTCGCATTCGAGTTCTCGCACGTCTTTGCGCGTCTCGGCACGCGGGTGACGATTCTGATGCGGACGAGTCGCGCGCTTGCCGGCTTTGACGACAATTTTTCCGAGCATGCCGTCCAGTTCACAAAGACGCTGGGCGTCGAGTTCATCATGGACGCCCGGGTGACGTCCGTGAATCAGTCGAACGGTGCACTGCGCGTTGATTTCACGCACGCGGACGGCGCCGCATCGCGTGAGGCCGATTTCGTTCTGAATGCCGCTGGTCGCGTCGCCGCAATCGCGGAGCTCGATCTCGTCGCGGCCGAGGTGGAGACGTCGCGCAGGGGAGTGGTCGTTGACGAGTTTCTCCGCAGCCGGACGAACCGGCGCGTCTTTGCCGGCGGCGATGCGCACGGGATCCTGCAGCTCTCACCCGTGGCGTCGTATGAAGGCCGCGTCATCGCACGAAATTTCCTCGAAGGGGACGTGGTGAAAGCCGACTACACGACCGTGCCACAGGTGATCTATACCACTCCACCGCTGGCGACCGTCGGGCTTACTGAGACCGAAGCCCGTGCAAGGGACATTGCCATCGACGTTGCTACCAACGACATGAAGTCGTGGAAGGTTTACGCGATTGCGGGGGAGGAAGTCGCTTGGGCGAAGGTCGTCTCGGAGCGAGGAGGCGGCCGAGTCCTTGGCGCGCAGCTCTTCGGCGCAGGAGCCGGCGACAACATTCATTTCTTTGCGCTCGCAATTCGGTGCGGCATCACGTCGACAGAACTGAAAGAGTTCGTCTACGCGTATCCGACATTCGCCAGCGCCATTCAATCAGCCGTGCCGTGAGGCTTTTGCATTTGACCGGGCGACGGGACACTGTGGTCGGTCTGATCTTCAGGGCGAACAGAAGGGGCGCGAGAGGCTCAATGAAACACGGACAGGCCGGCGCTCGGCGACTGCGAAAGGCGACTTAAGTCAGTCGGAACTCAGTCGTGATGTCGATCGCTCGATGGATCGATCGATAGACGGGACATCCTTCGTGATGGACTGAGTGCACACGCTCCACTGTCTCGCGGTCGGCCTCCGGAGCGGTAAGGTTGTAGATGACATGGATGCGCTTGATGACGAGGACCTTCTGTTCGAGCTCGATTTCGCCGATGACATCCGCGGTCAGCCTGTCGACTTTGACCATGCGCGCTGCCAGCGCGCCCCCGAAGGTTCCGGTCAGTCAGCCACCCGCCGCGGCAACGAGGTAGTCCAGTGTCGTCGCGTGCGGCTCATACTTTGTCGGGTCGGCGCCGTAGTGCTCGGCGATCGCGCCGTGAAGACCGAAGCGAATCGGCTCTCGTTCACCTGGCAGCCAGGCCAGTCGCAGCGGTCCGCTCTCGCGCTCGATGCGGACTTCGGATTTGTAGACGACTTCGCTCATGTGCTCCTCCACTGATCTCCGTGAGAACGATACCTCAGAGCTCGCGGGGAGGGCGATCACCGATTTTCAACGAGCGGCCACACGCAGACGCGAACCGGCCGTCAACCGGGCAACCGCGACAATCGCGGACTCAGCCGGCAATCAAAATGCAACTGCGATCGTCGCTCCTGACGGGAGTAGTGTGCGATGCGATTGCGATTGATCGCGCTCGTCTGCGCGTCATTGTGGTTCACGACGCCAACCGCATGGTGCGGCCAGAGGCAGGTCGATGCATCGGTAGGAGGCAGACCTACCCGACGGGTTGGCGGATGTGCGCCGTGCGGCCGTATAGTCGGCGCCGTGGAAGACACGGCCTCATCGATCGTCAGCGAGCTTGCCGGAAGATCTCCGCGCGCGGCGCGCGTGTTCTCGCTTCTTGGGATCGATTACTGCTGCAATGGCGGGCGGTCTCTGAGAGAGGCTGCGGTCGCGGCGAACATCAGAGTGTCAGAAGTTCTCGATCTCATCGCACGGCGGCCGCGTCCGGACCTGGTGAAGCCTGCGAACGAGGTGGCGTTGCCCCTCATCACGGAATACATCATCGAGCACCACCACCACCGGGCGCGATCTTTCCTGACCGACCTGCTGGAGATGATCGATCGCATTCTCTCCGGACACGCTGCAAACGAATTCGGGTTTGGCCGATTGAAGGTGGCCATCGAGCAGCTCGCGCGAGATCTGATTCCTCACATGACGCGCGAGGAGGCTTATCTGTTCCCGTACATCGACACGATGGATCGGCCCGTCGGTCCCGACCAGATTGTCGTCGTCCCGCTGACCGGCAGCGTCGAGTACCCGCTGCAGTCGATCCGGCACGATCACTCCGATGACACGCGCCGGCTCGCCGAGATCCGAGAAATGGCGCGTGCCGTGGACCCCCGGACACGGACGTGCAGCCAGATGGAGCGTTTTCTCGCCACGTACGCGGAGTTCGATCGCGACCTGACCGAGCATATCGACTTGGAAAACCATGTGCTCTTTCCTCGCGCTGTGGAGCTCGAGCAGGTTCTGATGAAGAAGCGGCGCGTCGATCGGTGATTGTCCGCCTCACTCCTGTCGTGCGCCTGACCCCTTTTCAATCTTTACAAATTGTTACGGCGAGGGGGGCCTGGATGATGGACCAGAGCGGCAGGTCTCGATTTCATGGAGTTTATTGTCAGGAGCGAGTACGTACCAGGTCCTCCGCAGCAACAACGGCGGAGCGTTCAGCGCCGTGGGGTCGCCGACAGCCAGCCTGGCATTCGTCGACAGCACGGTATCGAATGGAACCGGCTACCTCTATCAGATCTCTTCGAACAACGGCGGCTTCAACGTCGATCTCGCCGTTCCGTTCGCATACACCTACACAGCGACGACCGGAACTCTGATCCACGCCGTGGACTTCACCGAGCTGCGTTCGGCGGTGAATGCCGCGCGCGCGGCCGTAGGATTACAGGCCTACTCGTTCACCGGTACGATTTCGGCCGGCGTCACCGTTCAAAGGGTGCATTTGATGGAGTTGCGGTCCAATGTCGATATCGTTCGTGCGGCGGTGGGCGCTTCCGCGTTGTCGTACACCGACAGCACGGTGACGGCTAACGTGACGCTCATCAAGTCGGCGCACATTGTGGAGTCACGCAACGGGCTGAAGTAGCTCGGAGTGCGGTGGCTTGACGCCGCTTTTCGACAGGCGGCTTGCCACCGGGCTCACATCCAGCCGCGGCAAGCCGAGTCGGCGATCTCTCCGGATTTCGTCAGTAACCGGTTCACTCCGTGATTCCGAGTGGGAACAGGAGCCACACGTCGACCGCCTTCGTGGCTGCCACCCGCAGCGATCGTCGTCCATTCGACCTGCATTCCATACGGATAAGGGGGCGATGGCGACACCCGACGCCACGCAGTCGAGCTGATGGGCCCTCTCGGCTACTCTCGAAAACTCCTGCTCGAGAAATGGATGCGCGACGCAAAGATCAACGACCTGTTCGAAGGCACGGGCCAGATCAACCGGCTGATCATCGCGCGCCGGCTGCTCGGCTACACGAGTGCGCAATTGAAATAGATGGCCCCCACACGGAAGCGAAGGCCGCAGTCAGGGTGATCCGAGGTGCTGGTTGGCTTATGTCACCGCCTCGGCGAGTGTCTATTTTTTTGGTTAGTTCGAGGTCCCGAGATGTGTCGAGACAAGTCCAGACGGGTGTAAAAATGTTGCATCCGGACGTGTCCACGAATGTCTCCAGACGAACGCGGAAATCGCACTCAGGAGGTCCTCGGTTCGATCCTGATCAGATCCACCAGAAGTTCTTCCATTCAGTGATCCTCCGTGCATCGACGCCGAACGTCGCTGCGTTCGCCTGCGTCCAGACAGCGCGGCAACGGCATCTTCGATCGCGGCGGGCTCCGGCGCGAGGCGAATAGTCGACGCTGATGTTCCAGCGTTTTCTCCATGATAACTTGATTTTGACACCCTTCCTGAAGGAGACTGTTACCTCCAATCAGCAAAAAACATCGGGAGAAGAGATTCGAATGACCAGAATACGTGTCCGCGTACCTCTTCTCGCCCTCGGCCTGCTGCTCGCCGGCAGCGCATACGGGTGGGATTTCAGCGTGTCAGTCAACGGCAACGACATCGTGGTGAACGTCACCGGCATGGACAACACCACGAGCCGGCAAACATGTGCCGGTGCGGGCGTCGACCTCCCGGGCGGCGGCGCCCACTGCGGCATTCCCGGCCTCAGCTCCGATACGATCACCGTAGGCTGCAATCGGCTGGGGCCGCACACCGTGTTCGTGGAGGTCTTCGACTCGACGACCAACGGCCAGTACGAAACCCGGCTGGCCTCGGCGGACGTGACCACGCCTCCGTCCGCGGGCTGTCCGGAGTACACATTCTCCGCCTCCACCTTCAAGGCGTTAACGCACAAGTACGGCGCCGAGAATTACCCGACGGGACAGGAGCGCGACTCGCAGGTCCTGCTCTATTTCAAACCGATCCGCGTCGATCCCGCCGTGACCTTCTACGGGAGAGTGTTCGATGCCAAAGAGGGCTCGACCTATCGAACCAGTACGAATCCGAACGGCGACAACATCGATACTGCAGCGGGGAAACTCGCTTTTTCACCGAGCGACACCGGCTCGAGGGACATTAATTTTCAAGCCGGAACCGCGCCGGTGAAGACGATGTACCTGAACACAACCGGTTTCGCTGCTGGCGACAACTACACCGTCGCCGTAACCGCCGATCCCAATCTGGTGAGCGACCCGAACTTCGTCTGCAACACCTCGCCTGGATGTCAGCAAGCCGGTCCGATCACCGCCTGGAAACGCGTGTACCTCGAGAAGAAGCAGATGTTTCGCAACGGCGTCTTCGTTGCCGGCTCTGCGGTGGCGGGCACCAACCAGGTGCTGGTTCAGATCCCGGCGGGATTGCGGTGGCGCAACGTGGTGCTCCGGGCCGGCGACTCCGTCCGCCTCCTCCACGCCCAGCGCTTCGATGGCCTCGACTTCTTCCCCGACTACCATTGGGAGGACGCGATGATCACGGCAGTCGACCGCGTCGCTGGATTCAGGAATCGGCGGTTGCTCACCCTCGCCACGCCTCTCTCGTACTCATACACCGAGGACACGTCCTACGCCACGGCGCTCGACGACGGGGTGAGTGACGGCGCGGGGAACCTCGCGGCTGGAACGTACGGGCGCAACGAAGCGTATCTGGGGAACACGTTCGCGCAGGCGTATGTGGAGTTTTTCTCCGTTCCGCAGTCGGTGCGCGAGATTCCATACCTGCCCGTCGTTCGCCGTGAGGCCCACGTGGCCAACAAATGGTTCGAAAACACCACCATCAACCTGCTCACCCGTGCCCGTCCGGGGAATTCGAACGTGAAACACATCCTGGCCGGTTCCGGCTCTCCCGAGAACTCCACATCGACGCAACCGAGCACGTCGGATTTCGGCAGCACCGGCATCGCAATGTCGGTCCCACCACCGCCGGGCGTCGACGTCATCCCGCAGCCGAATTTCAGTTGGACCTGGGTCGGGGGCATCGAGCGCGCGGTCATGCAGAGCGGGAACGCGGTGCGCAATCTCGATCCATGGATCTTCAATGGCGAGAACCTCGTGCATGAAGTTGCGCACGGGTTCAATGTGAACTCAGTGTTCTACTTCGCCGGCGACTTCGGACACTGCAGCCGCACCATGGCCGGCAACCCGTCGCTCAACTGCAGGATGCGCAGCAGTCAGGATCCGCTGTACGTTGCTGCGCAGAATGCAGACGGTATCGTCGGCTTCCACTACTCCTCCGACAGTGACAGTGAATACATGACAATCCGCACGGCGATGGAACCGCTGGCCACTCCGATTAGGTGAGAACGATGAAACGAAAACTGACGTTGATGATGATCACCATCGCGCTCTTCGCCGTGGCTGCGCTTGCCACGCCGTCGAAGATGCAAGTAACTCTCTCCATCACTCCAAACAGGACGCTTCCCGGTCTGTCGGTGCCGCTCGCGCTGCACATTCTCAATGGATCGCGCGCAGTACAGATCGCGCCGGGCGTGCGTGTTCGCGCCACCTCTCCGGCCGGTGAGTCGTTCTTCGCCGATTGGGGAGAAGGTGTCGCCGGCGGCGAGCTCGAATTCGGCGTCACGGACGAAGAGGACAGCAAATTCGTCCTCTCTGCGAATTCCAGCGTCGATCTCGCCGTTCCCGCTCTCGATCTCAGCCGGCCGTCGTGGGCTCTCGATCCCCGCATTCTGGCGCTGCCAGGCGAATGGGCGATTCAGGTCTTCCTCTACGACGAGGATGATCTGTCGGAGGCGGCGGGCATTTCCAATCCCGTCAAACTTACGATCGCCAACCCGACCGGCGGTGACGTCCCGGTTTGGCAGGCCATTCAGCGGCGTGAGTATTGGGCAGCGTCGGAGAAGGTGCTCGCCGAGCAGACGGGATCCGCGTATTTTCCGTACCTGGCCGCGGTCATTGCTCGCCGTTCCACACCTGACAAGATCGCCATCATCGGTCGCGCCATCGAATTGCATCCAGAGTCTCCCGCAATTCCCTCGCTTCGCTACGCGCTCGCCGCCTACTACGGCTCCGAAGCCGACCGCGTCTTCTTCCAGGAAGGCGACATGGAAAGGGCCGTGGCACTTGCGGACAAGGGTCGTCGGGAGCTCTTGCGCCTGAAGAACGGCGGCGATGCATGGTCGAAGCTCAAAGGCAATGAGAAACTCGGCGACTATCCGAGCCGAGACTACTTTCTCGATCTGCAGCGCCTGGCGCGCGAGAAAGGCACCAAGAAAAAATAGGCTCACATGAATGGGGCGGGCGACATTCTGGCGCGGCCATCCCAGTGGGTTGTGAAGGACCCCGAACGGTGCTACCGCCGCCGCTCGCCGTCATCAGCGGTCATCGAGGAGAGCGTCTGAATCGCACTAAGCAGGTGTCGCTTCGATTGAGGATCACCGCGGTGCCGACAAAGACGACGAGTCCCAGCAAAATCTTCGAGACATTGCTTCCCGCAGCGGCAGGGTGCGGGTCGCGAAGAAGTACTTGAGAAAGGCGATGACAACAGCGGCGAGCGCGACCGCCGGCACGAATCATTGCGCGCCGGCTCCTCGGCTACACCAGCGCGCAGCTGAAATCGATGGTTGCCGCACGGAAGCGAAGGCAGTGGTCAGGTTGATCCGACATGCGGGTTGGCTTAGGTCACCGCGTCGGCGAGTGTCTATTTTTCGTTCGAGCCCGTTCAGCTCCACCAATTCTTTCAATCACTTAGCCGAACTTTTGGCTCCCGATCAAAATGTGAGTGTCTAGTTTCGCGTTCGTGCGATTGGCGTCCCGCGTATCGAAATCCGTCCGCTCACACCCGTGAGGCTGTTCCGGTTAGCGAAGCCGCTGTATCGCCGAAGACGCCTCGGCCGTATAGTCGATCGTGGAGGAAGCATGATCGCATTCGCCCTGGCCTTGCTCATCGCGGTCGGAGAGCCGGCGCAACGGACTGCGAAGGTTTTGTGGGAGTACAAAACCGGCGGTTGAGTGTTCGCCACGCCCACGGTCGTGGGCGATGTCATCTATGTCGGCGCCTGCTCGGGCGTGTTCTCAGCGATCGATCGATCGAACGGCGCGCCTCTCTGGCTCTACGACATCGCGGCCGATGGAGACGCCAGGGAGTTTCACGGGAACCCAGTGGCGACGAAGGATCGAGTATTCATCCCCACCGATGGCGGACAGATCGGACACATCTACGCGTTCGACCGAGTGACCGGCGATGTCGCGTGGAAGTACGCACACCGAGGAAAGGACAACAGCGGCTTCACGAGCGATATCTTGCTCGACGGAGATCGGATCATTGGCGTGACCGTTGATGAACGCATCGTCAGCTTGAACGCCGCTTCCGGCGCCGAGTTGTGGAGCTTTCCGATCGAGGCCAAGCGCAGGCGTGTCGGGATCTCGGCTGCGCTCGCGAATGGACGGATCTTCTTCGGCTCCAGCAATGGCGCCGTGTATGCGATCGATGCGCTGAGCGGCAAACAGCTCTGGAAGACTCAGCTCGACGCGCCGACATCTACTGCAGTCGCCGTTTCAGATGATGCCGTCGTTGTCGGCACTCAAGGAAAGAAGCTCTATCGTCTGCGCGCAACCGACGGTCGCGTGATCGGCGCTCTCGACCTCGACGTCGTCCCGGAGGACACGCCAGCGCCCAGTACTCGCGGCGTGTATGTCATGAGCGAGAAAGAAGTGATGCTGGTCGACCGAAAG
>JBBRMQ010000094.1:0-14281 GCA_038230775.1 Thermoanaerobaculia bacterium | reverse complement strand
GGCTCCCTCTGAGATGTGGTGACGGGCGACCTCGCCGCCTCTCTGTGAGGACCGGCTTCAGCCGGTCGGCTCAGTGACCGGCTGTAGCCGGTCCTCACACAGAAGCAGTTGGCGTCGGCGGGCGGGGGTCGCCCGCCCAACACAAAAAGCGGAATGCCTCCCAACCCCGGCTTCCCGACCTGCGACCTGCGATTTTCGCAATTCAATCAAGCACTTACGCCTGATCACCGCTAATTCGCCTAACTTACGCTTGACTTGCGCTCTGTTACCGCCCATATTACCCGATACGAGTTAGCAATGAAGTACCTCACAGAGCGACAGCGCGACATCCTCCAGTTCATCCGCGAGTTCCAGCAGGAGCGCGGGGTGGCGCCGACGCACCGTGAGATTTGTGATCGCTTCGGGTTCTCGTCGTACGGCACGGTGTACAAGCACCTTTCGCTTCTCGAGAAGAAAGGGCTGATCCGCCGGGACTGGAACCAGAAGCGCGGGGTCGAGGTCGTGGACCAGGAAAAACCGGTCGAGGCGCCTCCCGGTGTCCGCGAGCTCCCGCTCTTCGGCGTGATCGCCGCGGGGCGGCCTCTCGAGGTCGAAGTGTCCAGCGAGACGATTACGGTTCCGGAGCGGCTGACGAGCCGCGGCGAGAACTACGTCCTGAAGGTACGCGGCGACTCGATGATTGACGATGGCATTCTCGACGGCGACTACGTGATCATCGCTCGCCGCGAACGTGCCGATAACGGCGAGATGGTCGTGGCGAACGTGAACGGAGAAGTCACGCTCAAGCGGCTGTATCTCGAAGGGGAGCGCGTGCGTCTGCAACCGGCGAACTCGCTCATGGCTCCGATTTTCGCGCGTGCGCAGGATGTCGCGGTGCAGGGCGTGGTGGTCGGGTTGATGCGGCGTTTCTAAGAAAACGAGGCGTGACTATGGACATCGTTCTCAAACTTCGGGAGATCCGCCGCATGCGCGGATTGAGTCAGAAAGACGTGGCGCGGATGTCGGGCGTCGGCGAGAAAACCATCAGCTCCTTCGAGACCGGGCAGCGCATCGGCTCGTTGAAGCTGGCCCAGCTCAAGAAGATGTTGAAGGCCTACGGCATGAGCGAGCCAGAGTTCTTCGGTGCGACGGTGGAGAAAGAGATTGCACCGTGGGAGCTTGACGAGGAGCAGATGGCCACCGAGCGGCTTCTCGACGATCTTCACGCGTTGCCGAAACCGATCCAGAAGAATCTTCTTGCGAAGTTCAACCTGATGGTGGAGACGATCGCGGAAGTGCACCACATCAAGGACAAGCGGCCGGCGTACGTTCGGGAAAACCCCGAGTGGCACATGCTGACGTCGCGGAACTGAACCGCAGGCTCGCCCTCTCCTTACCGTTCAGCGTGAAGAAGATCATCCGTTACGACGACCCGCGAGTCGCCGACCGCGACTCGAACACGATGCTCGACGAAAACTGGTGGGCGCTGCTGTCCGGGGAATCCCGTCGCGGGATCGCAATCCTGCGCCGCTCGGACAGCAGCTTTCACTCGGTGGAGATCATGTTCACGAGCGTCCGCTCGATCCGCGAGTTCGAGCAGAGGCTCGAATCATGCTGAGAGCGCGTGCTTGAGCGACGCGTCGAGCGTCGGATAGCGGAACGAGAAACCTTCCTTGAGTGCCCGCGCCGGCACCACGCGCTGGCCACCGAGCAGCATCTCGTCCGCCATCTCGCCGAACGCCAGGCGCAGAGCAAAGCCGGGTGTCGGCAGGATCGCCGGACGATGCAGCACCCCGCCTAACACGCGCCCGAACTCCCGGTTCATCACCGGCTCAGGCGCCGTGAGGTTGTAGACGCCGCGCGCCTGTCCGTTCTCGATCGCCCATTCGATGAAGGCGATGACGTCGTCGCGATCGACCCACGACATCCATTGCGTGCCGCTACCCACCGGTCCGCCGGCCCCGATGCGAAACGGGATCAACAGCTTCTGCAGCGCGCCGCCGTCTTTCGCCAGAACGACACCGAAACGTGGGATGACGACGCGCGCGACTCCGTCCGCTACCCGCGCCAGCTCTTCCCACTTGCGCGTCACCTCCGCCAGAAACCCGGTGCCGGTGGCCGAGGTCTCGTCGAGCGTCTCATCACCGCGCGGGCCGAAGAAGCCGACCGCCGACGCGCTGATGAAGGTGCGCTTCTTCTGCGGCTGCCATTTCATCGCGTCGACCAGCGTCGAGGTGGCTTTCACACGGCTGTCGAAGATCTTCCGCTTGCGATCTTCTGTCCACCGCGCGCCAACGTTCTCGCCCGCGAGATTGATGACGACATCGGCGGACGCGATCTCCTGCGTCGCGTCCCAGGAAACGCCACGGCCCGCACGGACCCTGGACGGATTGCGGCTCAACACGGCGACATCGTCACCGCGCTGCAACAACTTGCGAACGAGCGGCTCTCCGATGAAGCCCGTACCGCCGGCGACAACGATCTTCTGCATGGCTGGGGATTGATGGTGCAAGAAAAAGCCCCGCCTGAGCGAAGGCGGGGCACGTCGAGGAGAGGTAGGAGAATTTCTGTCGCAGCGCTCATCTATACAGACGATTGCCGCTGGAAAAGGTTACGCCACCCGCGACCGCGCGGAGACCCGGCGCGGATCGCCCGCTTCCGAGGCGCGTTGCAGCCCGGCGAACGCGATCATCGCCGCGTTGTCGGTGCAGTACCGCTTCTCCGGAATCTGTACCGGGATCCCTCGCGCGGCTCCCCACGCGGTCAAGCGATCGCGGAGCGTTCCATTCGCCGCCACACCGCCGGCGATGGCAACCTCCGATGGAAGCGGCGTTCCCAACTTTGACCACAGAGCGTCGAGCCGGTCGAACAGCTGCGCGAAAAGCGCGTCCTGAAATGTGACGCAGAAGTCGGCGAGCAGACTCGGATCGCCCGACGCCGTGATCTTCATCTCACGCGCGATGCGGATCGCGCTGGCCTTGATCCCCGAGTACGAGAAATCGAGCGATCCATCTTTGAACTGCGGCACGACGAACGGGAATCGCGATCGGTCGATCGTTCCTTCCTTGGCGTGCTTCTCAATCTGCGGTCCGCCGGGATACGGCAGCCCGATGAACTTCGCGACTTTATCGAACGTTTCACCGATGGCATCGTCGCGCGTCCGGTTGAGCATTGCGGACACTCCGTCACGCACGTCGTAGATCGACGAGTGCCCGCCGGAGATGACCATCGAGAGGAACCGCTCCGGCAGCGGAATGGCCGGCCCGTCGGTTCGCAGATACGGCGAGAAGAGATGTCCTTCCAGATGATTCACCGCCACGAGCGGAATGCCCAGCGCGTACGCCAGACCCTGCGCGCCGGCGACGCCGACGAGCAGCGCGCCGATCAATCCCGGCCGCGCGGTCACGGCGATCTCCTCCACGTCGTCGAACGTCGCGGACGCGCTCTCCAGCGCGCGTGACACGAGCGGAAACAGATGCTGCAGGTGCTCGCGCGAAGCGATCTCCGGCACGACGCCGCCGAACGGCTGATGCCGTTCGATCTGCGACGCGATCAGGTTGGCGCGCACGCTCCCGTCGCGCTCGAGGAGAGCGACCGACGTCTCGTCGCACGAGGTTTCGATTCCGAGGATCATTTGAGGTCGGAGAACCACAAAGTGCGGACGCTATAATCCGCGGCCCATGTCCCTGGAGCTGGCCAAACGCTACGAACCGAAAGAATTCGAGCAGAAGCTCTACGAATTCTGGGAGCGCGGCGAGTTCTTCACCCCAATGGCGTATCGCGAGCGACCGAAGTTCTCGATCGTCATCCCGCCACCGAATGTGACCGGCCGCCTGCACATCGGCCACGCTCTCGTGAATACGCTGCAGGACATCGTCGTGCGCTGGAAGCGCATGAGCGGCTTCAACACGCTGTGGCTTCCCGGCACCGACCACGCCGGCATCGCCACACAGATGGTGGTCGACCGCGAGCTGACGAAACAAGGCATCTCGCGCTTCGATCTCGGCCGCGAGAAGTTCGAAGAACGCGTGTGGCAGTGGAAAGAGCAGTACGGCAACGAAATCATCGACCAGCTCAAACGCCTCGGCTCCTCTGCCGACTGGACGCGGCTGCGCTTCACGATGGACGAAGGTCTGTCGCGTGCCGTGCGCCACGTGTTCGTCACGCTGTACAACGACGGCCTGATCTATCGCGACCTCGCGATGATCAACTGGTGTCCGAACTGCCGCACCGCGATCTCCGACGTCGAAGTCGAGTTCCGCGAACAGAACGGCAAGCTCTACACGATCGAGTACCCGGTGGTCGGTTCCGATCGCCGGCTGAGCGTCGCCACCACGCGTCCGGAGACGATGCTCGGCGACACCGCCGTGGCCGTCCACCCGGAGGACGATCGTTACAAGAACCTGATCGGCGGTGAAGTGCTTCTGCCGATCGCGAACCGCCGCATCCCGATCATCGGCGATGCGATTCTCGTCGATCCCGAGTTCGGCACCGGTGTCGTGAAGGTCACGCCGGCGCACGACAAGAACGACTACGAGACCGGCCAGCGCCATCACCTGTCGCAGATCCAGGTGATCGACGAGACCGGCCACATGAGCGACGAAGCGGGTCCGGAATTCAAAGGGCTCGATCGCTTCGAAGCGCGGAAGAAGATCCTCGCGCAACTGAAGGAACAGGGCCTCCTTGCCGAGGCGAAGGACTACACGAATTCAATCGGCGTGCACGGTAAGTGCGACACGATCATCGAGCCGATGATCTCGCGACAGTGGTTCGTCAAGATCGAGCCGCTGGCGAAGCCCGCGGTCGATGTGGTGCGCAACGGCGGTGTGCAGATCCTTCCGCAGACCTGGGAAGCGACCTACTTCAATTGGATGGAGAACATCCACGACTGGACCATCTCGCGCCAGCTCTGGTGGGGCCATCGCATCCCCGCGTTCTATTGCTCGAACGGCCACATGACCGTGAGCGAGACCGATCCGGTGTCGTGTCCCCAGTGCGGATCGACGGAGATGCGTCAGGAGACCGACGTTCTCGACACCTGGTTTTCATCCGCGCTGTGGCCGTTCTCCACGATGGGCTGGCCGGACAACACACCCGATTATCAGAACTTCTATCCGACCGACGTCCTCATCACCGGCTTCGACATCCTCTTCTTCTGGGTGGCGCGGATGATCATGATGGGTCTGCGTTTCACCGACAAGGCGCCGTTCAGCACCGTCTTCCTGAACGGTCTGGTTCGCGACGAGTTCGGCCAGAAGATGTCGAAGACGAAGGGCAACGTGATCGATCCGCTCGACGTGATCGACGAGTTCGGTGCCGATGCCGTGCGCTTCACGCTCGCGATCTTCGCCTCCGGCCGCGACATTCCGCTGGCGCGCACGCGCATGCAGGGCTACGCCGCGTTCGCCAACAAGATCTGGAATGCCTCGCGTTTCGCGATGATGCACGTCGACACCGACCTCAAGTCCGCGAAGGCAATCAATCGCGACTCGCTGCGGACCGTCGAGCGTTGGATCCTGTCGCGCCTCAACGACACGACGCGCTCGGTGAACAAGGCGCTCTCCGCCTTCCGCTTCGACGAAGCGTCGAACCTGATCTACCACTTCTTCTGGCACGAGTTCTGTGACTGGTACATCGAGATGGCCAAGCCCGTGCTTCTCGGCAAGCACGGCAGCGAGGGCGATCAGCACCAGGCCAAACGGGTGCTGCTGGAAGTGCTCGATCGCTCGCTTCGTCTTCTCCATCCGTTCATGCCGTTCATCACCGAGGAGATCTGGCAGAAGTTAGGCGGCGTGGAGCCGTCGATCATGGTCGCGCCCTACCCGATCGCCGAAGACGTCCTCGAGGACAGCGAAGCCGAGCGCCTGATGACCGCCGTGAAGGCGCTGATCACCGCGGTGCGCAACGCGCGGGCTGAACGCGGGTTCACGCCGAAAGACCGCTTCAAGGTGTACCTCCGCGCCGACAAGTCCCGCGAAGCGAACTTCTTCACCGAGTACGGATATCTCATCATCGAGCTGGCGCGGCTCAGCGAGCTGGTGGTCAACGCCGAGGCGCCGGAGGGGGCCCAGCAGGATGTGATCGAGGGATTCCCCATCGCGATCGAGTTCCCGGAGAAGGTCGTCACCAGGGAACAGCTCGAGCGCACGCAGCGCGAGATCGAGAAGACGCGGGCGGAGTTGCAGGCGACGGAAGCTCGTCTGGCAAATGAGCAGTTCGTGGCGAACGCACCGCCCGCCGTCGTCGAGACGACACGAGCGCGACATGCGGAACTGGTTGCACGGCTGGAGAAATTGGAGCAGAACCAGTGACAGTGTTTCGCAAGCCCGCTTGGTGGCCGGCCAGCCGGAGGGCTGGCCCCACGCAGAGTCTGCGATGAGCACCCTCAACACGCGGAAACTCGTCGACCGGCTTCACGTGCTGGAATCGGTCGCCCTCGTTCCTCGCGTCGCCTCTACGAATCTCGTCGCGCGGCGCATCGTCAATGAGTGCATCGAGAGCGATCTGTCGCTGCCGCAAGCCATCATCATCGCCCGGGAGCAGTTCGCCGGCATCGGCCGCAATGCTCGAACGTGGTCGTCGCCTCCTGGAAAAGGCATCTACGCGACGACTCTCCTCACTGTCACTCCTGCCGAACTTCCGCTGGTCCCCTTGCAGCTCGCCAACATCGTCGCGTCCTTCCTGCAGGACGAGTTCGGAATCGACGCCGGCGTGAAGTGGCCGAACGACATCCTCGTGGCGCGGCAGAAGATCGCCGGCATCCTCATCGAAGCGCGCATGAACGAGGATCGTGCGTTCACCGTCATCGGAACGGGCATCAACGTGGAACCGGTCGAGCATGAGAACCGGCCGAACGCGATCTCGATCCGCGACGTTGCGCGGCGAACGTTTCACGGCATCGACGACGCCACCGAGCGATTCGTCCTGCACCTGGATCGCCGCCTCGGCGAACGCTTCGATCGTGAGCGGACTCTCGCCGAATGGAGGCGCTTCAGCATCCATCAGACCGGCGATCGCATCGACTGCATTCTCGGCGATCGCACCGTTTCCGGAGCCTGGGCCGGCATCGACGAGCACGGCCGTGCCCTCCTCCGGCAGGACGGGGAAACGCTCGCTGTCAGCGCGGGCGACTTGATTCTCGCGTAGCACCCGCTAACATCCGGTCGTGGCCGCTGAGCGCATCCTCGTCGTCGACGTCGGAAACACGAATGTTGTCCTCGGAATCTACGAAGGCGACACGCTCACGCATTCCTGGCGTCTGGCCACCGCACGCGAGCGAACGGCGGACGAATACGGCGTCCTCGTGCAGCAGCTCACGATGGGCATCGCGAAGCCGCTCGACGGCGCGATCGTCTCCTCCGTCGTTCCCCCGCTGAACGGCGCGATCGAGTCCATGATCAAGAAGTATTTCCAGGTCGACCCGCTCTTCGTCGAGCCCGGCGTAAAGACCGGGATCGCCGTGGCGGTCGACAACCCGCTGGAAGTCGGCGCCGATCGCATCGTGAACAGCGTCGCCGCGTACGACAAGTTCGGCGGCCCGCTGATCATCGTCGACTTCGGCACTGCGACGACCTTCGACGTCGTGACGAAGGACGGCAAGTACGTCGGCGGCGTCATCGCGCCGGGGATCAACATCTCCGCCGAGGCGCTGTTCGCGCGCGCGTCGCGATTGCCTCGAGTGGACATTCGACGCCCGGAGACCGTCGTGGGGACGAACACGGTCGTCAACATGCAGTCCGGCCTCTACTTCGGATACCTCGGCCTCGTCGACGGAATCCTTGCGCGGATGAAGAAGGAAGTGCCTGGCGTGAAGCGTGTCATCGCCACCGGCGGTCTGGCCACGCTTCTTGCCGACGACAGCGAATTCATCGACGAAGTCGATCCCGATCTCACGCTTCGCGGTCTGAAGATCATTTACGACCGGAACCGCACCGCGAAGCGGGGACGCAAGTGAGTGTCATCCTGAGCCGCGAGGACGGCGAAGGATCCCCTGGGCACATGCGCAGGGGGCTCCTCACTGCGCTCGGAATGACACTGCTCGCACCGCTGCTCTTCGCCGGCTCGCAGGCCGTCGGATCGCGCGCGGCGATTGCAACGTCCTCGCGCTACGCGACGCAGACCGGCCTTCAGGTTCTGCGCAGAGGAGGCAACGCCGCCGATGCCGCGGTGGCCGTCGCATTCGTGCTCAGCGTGGTGCAGCCTGGAACGGCGAGCATCGGCGGAGGAGGAACGCTCGTCTATTACGACGCGAAGTCGAACGCGGTGTGGACGCTCGACTTTCGGGAGAACGCTCCCGCGGCGTTCAAGGGCGGCGCGCCACGCGGCGGCGTCGCCGGAGCGGGCGTACCGTCGACGGTCGCAGGCATGGACGAATTGCATCGGCGTTTCGGATCGCTGCCGTGGAGAGATCTCGTCGCACCTGCGAGCGCATCGGCCAAAGGCGATCTGGCGAAGACACTGCACCTCATCGCCACTTCGGGCGCGCGGGTGTTTTACGACGGAGCGATCTCGGCGCGCATCGTCGACGAAGTTCGCAAAGCCGGAGGCTCGCTTTCCCTCCACGACCTCAGCGAATACAAACCGCTGTGGCGTTCGCCGATCCAGACGACCTTCGGTGAGTATGAGATCGCATCGGTCGCGCCGCCGGCCGCCGGCGGGATGATGATCGCGGAGATGCTGAGCATCGCCGGTTCGTCGGAGCCTACCGTTCACCTCCTGGCGGAGGCCGAGCGTCGAGCGGCGTACGACCGCGACCGCTTCTTCGCCGACAACTCGATTCTGAGTTACCGCGACGTGCTGTCGGCGGATCACGCCAAGCAGTGGCGGGCGTCGATCGATCCGGCGCGCGCCACCCCCACCATCGCGCTCGGAGAACACGTGGCGGCGATGGCGCAAAGCATTCACACCACGCATTTCACGATCGTCGATGCGGAGCGGAACGTTGCCGCCGTTACGGTGTCGCTGGACGATGACAACGGAACGGGCTTCGTCGTTCCGGGCTGCGGCTTTCCACTCAACGACGCGGCGAAAAACGCGACGCACGCCGGCGACCGGATTCCCTCGTCGATGGCACCGACAATCGTCCTGCGCGGTGGAAAGCCGGTTCTGGCCATCGGCAGCGCCGGCGGCACGATGACACCGGCGATCGTTCTCCAGGTCATTCTCAACATCACGCGTTACAACAAGTCACTCAACGACGCGGTGGAAGCTCCGCGATTCGATCAGCAGGCGACACCGGACGACATTACGTACGAGGCGACGCGCACCGCGCCGGAAGTGGTCGCCCGTCTGACCGCGATGGGACACGGCATGCGGGCCACCGACTCTATCGGCGACGTCAATGCCGTTCTCATCGAGACCGGCCGCCTGACCGCGGTCTCCGATTCGCGCCACGCCGGCGTTGCGGGAGGCATGTGAACGCTCTGGAAATGAAAGTGGCAGCCGCACGCGAGGCGTTGAAATCCGTCCGCAGCGGCATGACGCTCGGACTGGGCACCGGCAGCACCGCGGAGCAGTTCGTCGATCTTCTGGGCGAAGCGCTGGCGTCCGGGGCGTTGAAGGACATCCGCTGCACGTGCACGTCGAACAAGACCGAGGAGCAGGCGCGCTCGCTGTCGATTCCGTTGTTTGCGCTGGCGCAGATCGCGCCCCTCGATCTCGCCGTCGACGGCGCGGACGAGATCGACTCGCGGCTGCGGCTCATCAAAGGCCGCGGCGGCGCGCTGCTGCGAGAGAAGATCGTGGAGCAGCAGGCGGCGCGATTCATCGTGATCGCCGACGAATCGAAGGTCGTGGAAAGGTTAGGCGTGGGAACGCTACCGATCGAGGTGACGCCGTTTGCGCGTGAAGTTCTCGCGCGTCGCTTCGAGTCGATGGGACTGACACCGATCCTCCGCATGCGCGACGGCGCACCGCGGATCACCGACGAAGGTCACCTCATCCTCGATGTGCGCGTTCCTGCCAATCGCGATATCTCCGAGGTTGTTGCGCGCGTTCGCGAGCTCTCGGGAGTGGTGGAGACGGGATTCTTTCCGCGCGAGGCGACGGAAGCGATCATCGCCGCCGCCTCGGGCATCCGCACGATGCAGCGTTCGAAGGAGTGACTCGCCCCTCATCACGGGGAGAAGGAGTCGAAGCCGGACTCGCTGGGCGGGAATCACCACCGTTTTGTCATTCCGAGCGTAGCGAGGAACCGGTGTGGGCGGGCGGCGCGCTCATCGTCCCGCCCACCCACACCGCTCCCTCGCTAAGCTCGGGATGACATGGTTGCTGATCTGCGATCGCAAGCCGGTGAAATGCCACGAATCCCGTGGCCGAAGGCCGGGTGAGGGGCACTTACTCCGCGTCCGTCTTCCTGACGGTCACATCGAAGCGCCACCCGTGATCCTTGTAATAGAACGACACGAGCGACGCGAACGGTTTGCGGATCGGCTTGTCGATCTTCGTCTCGAAGAGATCGTAGAGCGGCGTCGGCTCGTCGTAGTGCCAGATGAGCTCCGCGCGTCCGGTCGTCGGCTCGTTCGGATGGCGCGCGAAGTTCTTGATCCCGTCGTAGCGTTTGTAGCAGATCAATCCCTTGTAGACCGCCCCGCGCGCGCTGGGGCCGGTGCCGAGGATCGGGAAGCCTTTCTGGGTAACCTTGGCGAGATACACGCTGCCATGCGCGTCGTGGCTTTCCGTCACCGTGATGTAATCGGCTTTGGCGAGGTTCTGCAGCGTGTGCACGGATTTCTCGTCGAAGTCGTCTTTCGGATGCGTCTCGTCCCACCACACCTTCTGCGGTACGGCGGCATACACGGGCTCGCGGTGTGCCTCGTACCCGCGGAGGATTTCATCCGCTCTGGCCGCCGTCAGGGGCTCCGGCTTCGAGCATCCGAACAGAAGGACGAGCGCCGCAAGAACCGATAAACCTTGACTCGACCGAACCCGCATGTTATCCCCCCGTGCCCTCACGACTCATGCCCGAACGAATCTTCGAAGCACTCGCCAACCTCTGTCTGCGCTACAGCAAACAGATCATTCTCATCGCCGTCATCGTCGCGATGGTCGCCGTCACCGGTGCCTCGCATCTGACCTTCGATCCCGACCTGCTCAATCTCATCCCGCAGCAGAACCGTCAGGTGAACGAGTTCCGCAAGGTACTGCGCGACATGGGCACGATCGACTACCACATCATCGTCATGAACATGCCGCCCGGGCGCGACGTCCATGACTATGACTCCCTCATCGAGGCGATCGCAACCGGCTACAGCAAGAGCCCGCTGGTTCAGGATGTGAGCTACCGGCTTCCCAATCCTCTCGACTACGTTCAGATCATCCTTCCGCGGGCACTCTTGTTCCTGACGCCGGCGGAGCTCAACGAAGTCGCCGGCCACCTCTCCGACCAGGGCATCCGCGATGCGGTCGCGCGCAACCGCGCCATGCTCCAGACTCCGCAGGCATTCGCGCTCAAGCAGCTCGTTCAATACGATCCGTTCAACCTCGCGCCGATTTTTCTTCGCAAGTTTCAGTCCGCCGGCGGCGGCTTCAAGATCGACACGTCGAGCGGCTACTACCTCTCGTCCGATCACACGATGCTGCTGATGCTGGTCAAGCCGAAGCGGCCGGCGCAAGACGTGCCGTTCGGCAAGCAACTCATCTCCAGCGGCTCTTTGCTCGAAGCGGAGGCGCTCAAGGAGTTTCACAAGAACTCTCCGGCGGCCGTCCCGCTGCCGACGATCAGCCACACCGGCGGATATGAGATCGCCAACGGCGACGCCGACCTCATTCGCCAGGACGTCATCGTCAACGTCGTCGGCTCGTTCATCGGCGTCCTGGCGCTCTTTCTCTATGCGTTCCGCCGCGGCGCCTCGGTGATCTACGCAGGAGCGCCGCTGGCGCTGGGGCTCGCGGTGACGTTCGGGATGGCGGGCGTCGTCTACGGAGTGCTTTCGCAAGCCAGCGCCGGATTCGCGGCGTTGCTCGCAGGCCTGGGAATCGATTTCATTACCGTGCTGTATGGCCGCTATGTCGACGAGCGCAATCGCGGCGTCGAGATGCCCGAGGCATTGCGCACGACACTGCGCACGACGATGGGCGGCGTCTTCATCGCGGCGATTACCACCGCCGGAACGTTCTTCGCGTTCCTCGCCACCGACTTCCGCGGGATGACGCAGCTCGGCTTTCTGACCGGCGTCGGCATCCTGCTCTTCCTGCTCTGCGTCATGTTCCTGCTGCCCGCCCTGATCGTGTACTCCGAGCAGAAGGAGACGAAGCGTCGCCCGAAGCTTTATCTCCACTCGTTCGGTTCGGGAAAGCTGATCGATGCGTCGATTGCCCGCCCGCAGATGACGATCGCGATCTGGTGCGCGTTCATCGTGGTCTGCAGCATTCTCGCCACCCAGCTTCGTTTCAGCGACAACATCCAGGACCTGCGCGCAAAGGGCAACCCGGGCGTCGTCGGTCAGGCCAGGGTCACCGAAAAGTTCGGGCAATCGTTCGACTTCATGATGTACGTCTGCGAGGGAAAGACGCTCGAGGAAGTGCTCGAGAAGACCGCCGCCGCGTCGCGCGATCTCGATCCTCTCGTCAAGGATCACACCATCGCCTCGTATCAGTCGATCTCGACGTTTCTTCCGCCGGTCGAGCAGCAGCGCGCGGTGATCGCGGAGCTCAACCGCGGGAGCGCCGGTCGATTCAACGTCGCGCGCATCAGGAAGTCCTTCGAAGCAGCGCTGGCCGAGAACGGGTTCCGGCCCGAGGCGTATGCGAATTACTTCGATCTGTTCGGTCAGGCGCTCGCACCCAGAGAGCCCGTCACCCTCACCAACATCGGCGACAAAGACCTGACGAAACTCGCTGAGACGTACGTGAAGCCCATCGGCGATGGATGGATGTCCGTGATCCGCGTGTATCCGATCGGCGGGAAGTGGCCGCGCGAAGTGCCGGCCTCTCTCATCGCCGTTCCTGACAGACATCCAGGCGACATCTTCACCGGCGTCAACCTCGTCAGTGCGACGCTGCGGCGGATCGTGAAGGCGGACGCCACGCGGTCGACGATCATCGGCTTCGCGGCGGTGTTCGTGCTGATGCTGATCAGTTTCCGCAAGATCAAGCTGACCGCACTGACGTTCGTTCCGTTCGTCGCCGGTGCGACCGGGATGCTCGGTCTCATGGCGCTGATGGGGCTCGAGTTCAACTTCATGAACATCTTTGTCGGCCTGATGATCATCGGCGTAGCGACCGATTACGCGATCTACATGCTCCAGCGCTACACGGAGAGCCCCTCGACGTTCCGTCACCACGCCCACGAAACGGGCAAAGCGATCGTCATGGCCGCGCTGACGGCGATCGTCGGCTACGGGTCATTTGCGATCTCGCACTATCCGGGTCTGCGCTCGATTGGTTATGCTTCAACCTTCGGGATCGGTTTGAGCGGCCTCGCGGCCATCACGCTGTTGCCCGCGATCCTGGTGCTGACGAAGGAGAGTCGGAATGTCGATCCCGGCAACACTGCAACGTAGCGTCGTTCGTGGACGTGTCGCCGTTGACGTCGGTCTGGTGATCGCGGCGAGCGCGATCATCGCCATCGCGGCGCAGATCGCGGTCCCCGTCCCGTTCTCGCCGGTGCCGCTGACGCTCCAGCCTCTTGCTGTCATCTTCATCGGCGCCGCCCTCGGCTCGAAGCGCGGCGCCGCGGCGGCGACGCTGTATCTGCTCGAGGGAATCTCCGGGCTTCCGGTGTTCGCGCAAGGGCACGGCGGGGCCGCGTGGCTTCTCGGTCCGACTGCCGGCTATCTCTACTCGTATCCGTTCGCGGCGTTCGTCGCCGGATGGTTCTCGCAGCGCGGCTGGGGCAGCACGATCGTGCGCGCCGTGGCCGGAATGCTCGTCGCTCTCACGGTGATCTACGCGGGCGGCTGGTCGTGGCTCGCGCAGTTCGCGGGCGCGCGCGGCGCGTTCGCCACCGGCGTGGCGCCGTTCATCCTCGCCGATGTCATCAAAGTAGCGATCGGCGCAGCGCTTCTCCCCTACGCGCAGCGATTGCTTTCGCGCGGGGCGTGAACGAGATCCGTCGTGACATCCCGCGATCCATCGACGCGTGAGCCTTGTCATTCCGAGCGTAGCGAGGAACCGGTGTGGGCGGGAGGCACGATTCGCGAGCCACCCGCCCACACCGGTCCCTCGCTACGCTCGGGATGACAGGTAGTGTGGCGTGCACCCACCGCTGCGGCACCCGCATTTGGTTGTCGACGGAGGAAGTTCGTGGCCGAAGGCCGGGTGAGGGGCGCTACCCCACCAGCGGCACGGGCACTTCGTTTGT
>JBBRMQ010000093.1:0-14352 GCA_038230775.1 Thermoanaerobaculia bacterium | reverse complement strand
GGTGAGGGGTTTCTCGCACTGGCACAGAGCTCCATATCAGTTCTTTACGTTCACCCGATCGAAGCGATCGTACGCGGACATGTCCGACAGGATTACCCGATCGCCGGGCGCGAGGCCGCCTAACACCTCGATCGCGTTGTACGACGCCCGTCCGATGCGAACTCGCGTCCGTGCGGCGGTGCCGTTTCCGTCGACACGGAACAGAGTGACGGCGCCGTTTGCGTCCGCCTGCACCGGCCGGCCTACGAACACCGCGTCGGCGACGCGGTCGATATTGATCACCGCATCCACGGAGAGGTCGGGCCGCACTCCGTTAGGCAGGTTGCGCGGCAGCTGGACGTCGATCGTGACGCTGCCGTTCTGCACTGTGGGATCGACTCGCGCGACGGTCCCGTGAACCACGCCGACGTGCGTGTCGATGTCGACCTCCTGCTTGAGCGCGATCTGCGAAGCTTGCACCTCCGAAACCTGGATCGCAGCCTTGAGCGGTTCCGGCGCCGCCACTTTCGCGAGATTCGTTCCCGCCGTGACCCGCGCCCCCGCCTCGGCAGGAACCTGCTGCACGATGCCGGCGCTCCCCGCTCGCACGTGCAGCCCTTCCAGTTGCTGATGCTTCAGCGCGACCAGTGCGGTGAGGCGCGCGACCTTGGCGTGCGCCGCCGCGACGTCCGCGTTCCGGCCGTTCCGCGCGAGCTGCAGGCGCTTGTCCTCCACCGCCACCCTCACGGCGAGCTGGTTCTCCCGGCCGCGCGAAAATTTCGCGGTCAGCTTCGATGTGAGGCCCGCCTCTGCGAGCTCCGAATCGGTCGCGGCCCGCAGTCGCGCTTCCTCGTGGTCGGCGTGGGCAGCCGCAACGACGGCTTCCTGACTCAGGAGCGCGCTGTCGATCTCACGTTTTCTCGTTTCGAGCTCCGACCGCGCCGCGGCGAGATCGAGCTCCGCCTCGCGCGCCGATTGCTGCAGCTCCGGATTGCTGATCTCGACCAGCACGGTATCCGGATCGACTCTCGTCCCCGCCAGCACGAGAACGCGCTCGACGCGTCCATCGCTCGCCGCCGCGACCCAATGCACATCCTCGGGACTGAGCGTTCCCGATCCGTGGATCTGCACGTTCAACGGGCCACGGCGGACGGTGTCGATCCACAGCGATGACGCGTTCACGGATGGCGAAGCCGGCTTGACGTGACAGAGCGCGAGGACGCCGGACGCTGCCACCGCTGCTACCGCCGCCACGCGTACGAACACGCGTCGTTTCACTCGAGGACGTTCGATATCCATTGCTCGAAAAGGTACGCGTCGCGACGCCGGCAAACCACCGCGAAGTCCTCATACCAGCCATGAGTAAAGCTCATGCATCCGATGCAATGAATGAGATTGCCGCATTGCTAAACGGCTCCTATACTCCATTCATGCAAATCCTCGAGGTGCGCCATCTTCTTCTGGTTGCAACAGTTGCAGACGAGGGAAACCTCACGAGAGCGGGCGAGCGGCTCAATCTGACGCAGTCAGCGCTCAGCCATCAGCTCCTCGACATCGAAGAGCGTCTCGGCACGCCCCTTTTTCATCGCGTGACGCGTCGGATGACGCTCACCGAAGCGGGCGAACGCGTGCTCGAGTCGGCGCGTCGGATCCTCGACGATCTGTCACGTACCGAGGAGGACCTCCGGCTGTACGCGTCGAACCGGCGAGGCGTCATCCGCCTGACGACCGAGTGCTACACCGTCTATCACTGGCTGCCGACCGTGATGAAGCAGTTCGGCGAGCGCTATCCCGGAATCGAGATCCGGATCGAGGTCGACGCCACTGACCGGCCGTTCGACGCATTGCGGCGGGGCGAGATCGACGTCGCCTTCGTCACATCCGATCAGGAAGAGCCGGGAATCGAGATGTTGCCGTTGTTCGACGACGAGATGCTTCTCATCGTCGGTGCCGACCATCGATTGGCAACACGCGATCATGTGCGCGTAGCGGAGCTCGCGGATGAGACGCTGCTCACGTACGGCTCGCTCAAGGACAGCCTGCTCTATCAACGGATGATGCGACCAGCGGGCATCGAGCCGAAGAAGCACATGTGCGTGAAGCTGACCGAGGTGATGATCGAGCTGGCGAAGGCGAATGTCGGCGTGGCGGCACTGGCGCGATGGGCCGTCGCGCCGTTCCTGGAATCAGGCACCGTCGCCGGCGTCAAGATCACGCGCACGGGATTCGCGCGGCACTGGAAAGCGGCACGGAGCGCGACGCGGCCGATGCTTCCTTATCTCAAGGCCTTTATCGAGTCCGTCGCCAGAGAAGGGCCGGAAGCGCTCCAGGAAGTGCCGCGTCTTCATCGCGTCGTCACGGGCTGAACGCTTTCGCGCAGTGCAGCGCGCGCCAGGATGCGCGTGGAATCGAGCACCGGCAGTGGCGAGTCGGTCTCGGAGATCAGGAGCGGAATCTCCGTGCACGCCAGCACGACAGCGTCGGCGCCGCGACTTTTCCCTTCCGCGATCGCCTGCCGGAAAAACTCTCGTGCGGATTCCTCGAAACGGCCGTAGACCAGCTCATCGAAGATCAGCTCATTGATCCTTTTCCGCACCTCGACGCCCGGAACCATGGACTCGATCGTTCGCAACCGCAGCTGCGCCGGGTAGACCGGACCTTCCATCAAATACTTCGTTCCGAGAATGAGCAGCTGGCGGTAGCCGCGGTCGGACGCGACGCGCGCGACCTCATCGGCGATGTGCAGCCAGGGCAACGGGGATTCATCGCGAATGAGATCGATCGCCTGATGGGCGGTATTGTCCGGACAGATCAGAAACTCCGCACCCGCGGCGCGCAGCTTCTCGGCGGAGGTCAGCAGCATGGAGCCCACATCACGCCATCGTCGCGCGTCGATGGCCGGCATGTAGTCCGCCAGCGAAAACGTGTGCATGGTCACTTCAGGATGCGCGTGTCGGCCTAACAACGCCGGTCCCTCCGCACAAATCGTCCGATAGCAGAGTGCCGCGCCCTCGGCGCTGACGGCGACGATGCCGATGTGTTTCGTCACGCTGCAATCGATTGTCGCCTCAAAGCGCGGTGCGTGGCCAGACATGATGAATCCCCATCGGGCCGTAGCCAGCCTGTCGAACGAGGTAGACGACGAGTTGCGCGAGCGGCTCCAGATAGCGCGCACTGCGGAGCGGACCGGCATCGAGCGGGTCGAAGCCCAGGCGATGGATCAGAGAGCCGACGGTGTCACGCGCATCGCGATCGTCTCCGCAGTAGAGCACCGTCTGCCGCTCCGGCAGGTTCGGCGCCAGATCCACCGCTTCCGCATACGTGCCGTTCAACGCCTCCACCACCCGCGCCCCCGGCGCCCACCGCGCAATCTCCTCGGCTGCCGAATTCGTGAGGCCGACGGTGATCGGCGTGTCGCGCGTCGACGAGTTGACGCACGACATCACGATCTTTCCTTCCAGCGAAGGCGCCTGACCCAACAAGCTGCGCGTGTCTTCCCATAACGTCGCCAGCACGATGAGATCCGCCGTCTCTAGATCATCGAACGCGCACGACTTCACGCCGGGCGCAAGCTCGCGGCCGGGTTTTCGCGATGCGAACCGCACGCTTTCCCCGATTCTTGCGAACGCAGCGCCGAGAGCGACTCCCATCCTGCCGGAACCAATGACTCCGATTCTCATCCCGTGTTTGTAGCGCGAGTCGTCGCGATCCGTGCATGAAGAAGCGCCATCCCTTGCATGCGCACAATGCGCTGGTCGGCCTTGCCGGCTCCGCATACGCTTCGACGATGAGCATCGCCGACACGCGTTATCCGATTGGACGGTTTCAGCCCGCTCCCTTTACGACCGCCGAGCGACGAACGACGCTGCTCGATCAGATCGCCGACACGCCAAACTGCCTGCGCGACGCCGTGGCCGGCCTCACTGCCCCGCAGATCGAGACGCCGTATCGCGACGGCGGCTGGCGCGTGCGACAGGTCGTGCACCACGTTCCCGACTCGCACATGAATGCCTTCCTGCGCCTCAAGTTCGCGCTGACCGAAGACTCTCCGACGATCAAGCCGTATGACGAGGCGGCGTGGGCGAAGCTGGCGGACGTCGACGCCACTCCGATCGCCGTTTCGCTCGATCTCGTCGACTCGCTGCATCAACGCTGGATGGCGCTCCTCACGTCGCTCGACGAAGATCAGTTCCGGCGTACGTTCATTCATCCGGAGTACGGCGCGGTGACCATCGACTGGCTGGTGCAGATGTACGCATGGCACGGCCGGCATCACGTCGCGCACATCACGTCCCTTCGCGAACGCAACGGCTGGTAGCGCCGGCGGCCTCGCCGGCGGGACCGCCGCCGGCTCGGCGGCCAGTGTCGCGAGGAGAAGCCGGCGGGCCGCCGGCGGTCCCCCCGCCGGGCCGGCGGCGTTACGCATCCCGCAGAAGTAGCGTCGGTGTAACGAACCGGCTCCGCAGCGATGGGATGAAGCCGGCGAGAAGCGAGGTCGCGAACAAGACCACGCTGATCGTCACCGCAAGCTTGAGATCGAAGGCGGAGGCGCCGTACGCCACGAAGAGCCGCACACGCTCGGCCACCATCGCGATGAGAAGCCCGGCGGCCAGGCCAGCAGCGACGCAGCGCGCGGTTTGACGCAGGATCTCGATCGAGATGGATCGAGGCGTCGCGCCGAACGCGAGGCGCACGCCAACCTCCCGCGTGCGCTGCGAGACGGAGTACGAGGTCACCGCATAGATGCCGATCGTCGCCAGGAGAAACGCGACCGTTGCAAATGACGAGAGCAGCGTCGCCTGCAGCCGTTCCGGATCGACCGTCGCATCGGTGAGCTCGCGGAGCGACTTTTCCTGGGACGGCGTGAGATTGCGATCGAGCGACCACACCGCGCGACGCACTCCGTCGCGCGCCAACAGCGGATCGCCGATCGTACGTGCGACGATCGAGACGTAGATGCCGTTGGCCTGCAGGACCGGCAAGTACAGCGCCGGACCGACGTCGCGGCTGATGCCTTCGTCGTGAACATCGGGCGCGATGCCGACAATCATCATCGGCTTGTTCGGAGGCGCGCGGTGAATGCGCTGGCCGATCGCACTCTCTCCCGGCCAGAATCTCTTCGCCAACGCCTCACTCACGATCGCGACGGGCGGTGAATCGAGAACATCCTGGTCGGTGAACGCACGGCCACTCAGGAGATGAATCTTCATCGTCTTGAAGTAATCGGGCGAGATGCGCCGCGAGGCCATCGACACAAGCTCGGGACGACCTCCGCGATTCAAATTAGAAGCGGTCGATCTAGAAAACCAGCTCATTGTTTTCATCGCTGCCGTGCAGAAACTTCATCGGCTTGCATCGGCGATTGTTCGGCGTGCCGCCCACCCACACCGGTCCCTCGCTACGCTCAAGATGACACGTGGGTCAACCTTGTCGCGAGTTGTCGCCGGATCTTCAATGTCATCCCGAGCGTAGCGAGGACCGGTGTGGGCGGGCGGCACGATGACCTGCGTCCGCATGTGGCGCGGGGCAACCGCGCACGAGTAGAATCGGCGCAAGGGGGTGGCCATGTTCAAGCCACGCGCGCTCTCGTTGCTCCTCGTACTTCCTCTGGCGTTCTGTTCGAAGAAGGAGGAGACGCCCCCTGCCCCCACGCCGACGGTCGCCGAGTCATCGACTGCGGTGACCTCGACGACCTCCGCAACCACCGCCACGGCCGCGACAACCTCCTCTGCCGCGCCTCCCCCGGCACCAACCGCGACCGCACCAGCAACGGTCGGCATCGCATCGGCGGATGGCGACACGCCTGGCGTCACGGTTGCGGTGAAGGAGTTGAAGCGTACCAGCGGCGACACCGTGTCGCTCAAGTTCGTGATCACCAATGGGTCGAGCAAGCAACTCAGCATCGGATATGACTTCGGAGATCCGGACCATCACATCGGCGATTACGATTCGGTCGGCGGCATCACGCTTCTCGACCCCGTCGGCAAGAAGAAGTACTTCGTCGCGCGCGACTCGAGCAACAAATGCGTGTGCAGCCAGGGCCTGAAGGACATCTCGCCCGGCTCGAGCACGAACGGCTGGGCGAAGTTCCCCGCGCCGCCTGACGGCGTCGACAAGATCAGCATCGTGATCCCGCACTTCGGGCCGATGGACGACGTCCCGATCAGCAAGTGATGCGACGAATCTTCATCGCCTTGTGCCTCGCCGCCGCGCCGCTCGTGGCGCAGCAGGAGTTTCCGGGCGATCCCGGTCCGCCATACAAATTCGAGATCCGCGATATCGTCTTCCACATCGAAGACCTCGGCGGCAAGGTCGAAGACATCGGCGGCAAAGTCGAGGACATCGCGGTGAAAGAGACCGACACCGAAGTCCGCGTCGATCTTTCCGCCGACGTCCTCTTCGATTTCGACAAGGCGAACCTTCTGCCGAAAGCGGAAGAGACACTCAAGAAAGCCGCCGACGTTGTCAAGGAGCACAACAAAGGCGGCGTGATTCGCATCGAGGGATACACCGATGCGAAAGGCTCGGACAGTTACAACCGGAAGCTGTCGCTGCAGCGCGCGGACTCGGTGAAGAAATGGTTCACGACGCACGGACTGGAGAAGATGCGATTCTCCACGGAAGGATTCGGCGCAAAGAATCCGGTCGCGCCGAATACAAAGCCCGACGGCTCCGATGATCCCGAGGGACGGCAGAAGAACCGGCGAGTGGCGATCGTGATCCGAAAGTGATCACGTCGCGGGAATCGGCAGCGGTGCCCTCATGCGCGCAGCCTTGAATCCGACGGGCGCCTGCACCGTGTCGAGGGTTCTTCGGTTCGGCCCGAGAAGGGCAAGCCGAAGCATCACACTTCGGCACGAGCGGCGGCGATCTCGGCTTCGGCCGCGATGAATCCGAAGCTCGACCACTGCGCTCCATCGATCACTCGCTGCCACAGCGGGTACGCTTTCTCCGGCTGCCCTTTCACGTAGTACCAGGCGCCGATGCCGTAGAGAATCGTCGCGCCGTCCGTCGTCTTCGCATCCTGTGACAACAGCTCCTCCGGCGCGATGTCGCCGGAAAACATCAACAGCAGCTTGTGGTACGCGACGTTCTCGATGATGTCCATCGTGGTGCCGATCGGCTCCAGCACTTTCTCGGCTTCGTTCACTCGTCCCATTTTCCGCAGCGTGAGATACAGCCAGTAGGTCGTCGAGACGAGCCGGTCGGGATTGTTCGACAGCGCCAGGCATCGCCGGTAGGCAACGAGCGCGTGCTGGTAATCGCCCAGCAGGTAGTACGCGAGCCCGAGGTGGTAGTCGATGTTCGTGTGCAGCGAGCCGACAGGAGTGTTCCGCGCGTTCGGCTGCCCGTCCGGCTCGACCTCGTCCGGCTTGCCGCGCACGAGCCGCGCGGCGTACTCCAGATCGTTCACCGCATCGTGGAAGCGACGAAGCGTGATCAGTCGATGGCCGCGATAGCGATACAGCCTCGCATCCTCGGGATGCTTCTTGATGCCCTGCGTGAAGATGTCGACGGCCTCGCGATAGTGACCGAGGTACGCGGTGCGGCGGCCGAGCCAGATGATGGCGTCCGCGCTGTCCGGATTCGCATCGTACTCACGCTGCGCCTGCGCCAGCTCTTCCTCGCGCTGCTTCTGCACCTCGGACGTCATCACCAGAGGCGCGATCTGTACGTTGCGCACCGGCGCCGGCTGCGGCGCGGAGACGCACGAGGCCAGCGCCAAAGCAACCGCGGGAAGCATCTTTCTGATCATGAGCCGCCAGCATATCGCCGATATGATTGCGGCCTAACGATGATTCGCACGATCACTGCGACGGAATACGTGATGCCGCTTCGCGAGGGTGGCTCGCTTCCGGCGATCGTCGAGGGCGACGACGACGGAACCTACGTGCTGAAGTTCCGCGGCGCGGGGCAGGGCGTGCGCGCGCTGATCGCCGAGCTCGTCTCCGGCGAGATCGCCCGCGCACTCGGCCTTCCGGTTCCCGAGCTCGTATTCGTCGAGCTCGACGCGCGGATGGCTAAGACCGAGCGCGACGCGGAGATCCAGGAGCTGCTGCAGAAGAGTGAGGGCCTGAACGTCGGTCTCGACTATCTGCCGGGATCGATCACGTTCGATCCGATCGTCGATCTTCCAATCGCAAACAAGTCGCGCCTCGCGTCGTCGATCGTCTGGTTCGACGCGCTGGTGGGGAACGTGGATCGAACGGCGAAGAACACGAACCTGCTCGTGTGGCATCGCAATCTCTGGATGATCGATCACGGCGCGACGCTGATCTTTCATCACAACTGGGACGGCTACCTCGAGCGCAGCCGCAATCCGTTCGCGCAGATCGCCGAGCACGTCCTGCTGCCATGGGCGTCCGAGATCCGCGAGATCGATGGAGAGCTGGCCGCGCGCCTCAGGCCGGAGGTGATCGCCGGAGTTGTCGAACTGATTCCGGACTCATGGCTCGGCGACGAGCCACGATTGGGGACGCTCGCGGAGCATCGCACCGCGTATCGTGATTACTTGACGCGGCGGCTGGAGTCGCCGCGCGATTGGATGGAGGACGCCGTTCGTGCCCGAACGCTTCGTGTTTGATTACGCCGTCGTGAGGATCGTTCCTCGCGTAGATCGTGGCGAGTTTCTCAACGCGGGCGTGATCCTCTTCTGCTCCACGCGCGGCTACCTCGACTGCCGGATCGAGCTCGATCGGGAGCGGCTGCAGATGCTCGCGCCGTCGATCGACGTGTCCGTCGTCGAGAGTTACCTCGATGCGATTCCGAAAATCTGCGCCGGCGGAGGCGAGGCCGGATCGATCGGCACGCTGCCGCAGCGCGCGCGCTTTCACTGGCTCGTCGCCCCGCGCAGCACCGTCCTCCAGACCTCCGACGTCCACTCCGGCGTGCACGAGAATCCTGAGACGGCGCTCGACGGATTGTTCGAGAAGCTCGTGCGCCTGCCACCGGCAACGGCCTAAGGAAGCTCTCCACAAGTGGAGGCGCCCCTCATCCGCCCTTCGGGCACCTTCTCCCCGCACGCGGGGAGAAGGCAACATAGGGTGGGTGCCCTCTCGCCCCGCTTGCGGGGAGAGGGTGGCCGAAGGCCGGGTGAGGGGTTTCTCGCAGTTGCGCTAACGTTTGCGGTAGATGACCGCTACCGGCTTCGGCTTCATGAACTGACGCGTGGCGTACACGGTCACGACCGATCCGATGATCGCGACGATCGTGCTCATCATGTAGCCCGCCCTCAAGAGCGGACCCATGGCGCGGCTCAGCGCGACGAGGATGACGCCACCAGCGGCTCCGGCACCAGCGTCGAGGCCCGGTCCGTGCTCGCTTCCCTTGATGTGCTATCCGGCGAGGTAGCCAGCGATGGCGGCAATCACGACGACCAACAGATACGACATTTTGTCTCTCTCTCTTTTCAAATCCGACTGAAGTAAGGGCGCGGTGTGCCGCCGCTTCCTGGTCGCGCGGAGCTCCGCGTCCAAGTGGTGAGTGGAAAGTCGGGACACTGCCTTGGTTCAGGATCTTGACTGAACGTCAAGGGATTCTTGAGGGCAACCCACTCCAGAGCATCACGTCTCCAAGTCAGTGATACAGCAGGCGTTTGGCCGCGATCACCGCCAAAACAATGGCCGCGCATCCGCGCGGCCATTGCAGGTCAGAAGAGGTTGAAGCAAGGGATCATTTCGTGATCGTAAAGTTGATGGTGTGGATCGCCGGATCCGATCCGACCGTGAATCCGAGAACGTAGGCACCTGGTGTCATCGACTTCGACGTCTTGAACTCGTATGCGTACGCGCCACCTGACGCGTTCTGGTACTTGAACGCGACATCCGTCGTCTGCATCGGAGTCCAAACCGCTGATCCGACTGGACGGGTTCCGTACGCGACCACCGGCAGCGAACTGGACGACAGGTTCGCGCCCGTCGCATCGAGGACCTGCAGGCGGATCGGTAGGGTGGATCCCGCCTTGCCGCCGCTGCTCGAGAAAAGCCCACCTGTAAACGAGTACGTAACGTTCAGCGTTGATACTGCATCCGCGGAGTTGAAATTCGCACTTCCCGGATAACTGAAGGTAATCGGATAGCCGGTGGGGCTCGGCATGATCGAGCCGGTTGCAAACGTCGCGGAGAAGGTGCCGTCGGGAGCAATAGCGGCGGACTGCGATGTTCCCTCCAGCGTCACCGTGACATTGCCGGGCGGAATGAGACTTCCAGCCGACAGACGTCCGGAAATCGTCGTCGAAGCGGTACCGATCACGATCGTCGGCGATGACAAATCGCTGAAGACCGGCGTGGCCCGTTGAACGTTCAAGGACACGGATGCGTGCGCCGCGTTATAGCTCGACGTCGCCGTGGCAGTGACGGTGAGTGTTTGCGTCCCGGCATCGAGAACGGCGCCGGCGGCCGGCGAGTACAGGAGCGCCCCGGCCGGCGCTGGCCCAGGCACGGTGACTGTCGCGTTGAGCTGCGATGTTCCGAGTGCAGTTCCATACGTGATATCGGCAGGAGTAGCCCACTGGATCGATTGCTCCGCCTTGTTCACGACGATCGTTACGCTCGCCGTCGCGGTGTTCTGATTCACCGTATCGATGGGCGTGAACGTTGCGACGAGCGTGTGGATGCCGACGTCGAGCAGAGTGCCGGCCGGAGGTGCGTACGTGAATGTGCCCGGCACGTTGGTCGTTGCGTTCAATTGCGTACCGGACAATAGCGTCGCGTAGATGATGGGCGCCGGAGTGGACCACGAAATCACCGGCGTCGCCTTCTGAACGTTCAGCGTGACCGGCGTGGAGGTCGAAGCCGTAAACGAAGGTGAACCCGAATAGACCGCGGTCAGCGTGTGGCTTCCCGCAGTGAAGAAGGTCGTCGAGAAGGCGGCAACACCCCCCGCCAGCGTCCGCGTTGCAACAATCACGGCTCCCTCCATGAATGTGATGGTGCCATCGGCGGTGTTCGGAGAGAGCGTCGCCGTCAGCGTCACGAGATCGCCGAACGTGGCGCTGCTCGGTGCGACGGTCAGTCCCGTCGACGTTGCAGCCGCGCCGACGTGAACCGTGTACGCCGCGGTGCCGGTACAACCGGTCGCGTCCTTCACCTTAATCGTGAAGGAGAACGATCCAGCGGTCGTGGGAGTGCCGGAGATTTCGCCGCCCGGATCCAGTGAGAGGCCAGTAGGCAGGGCCCCGAGGACGAGGGTGAACGTTACGGGGGGCTCGCCGTTCGATTCCTTAACGAATTGCGAATACGGCACGTTGATCGTGGCATCGGGCAGCGTCGCGGGCGAGATCGCGAGCGCCCCGCAGACTCCAGTCGTCAGATCGAAATCGATGCCGCTGGCGAGAACTCCAACCGAAGCCGCGATCGGCGTTCCGGTTGTCGGAACGCAGGCGTCACACGGAAGGTGGTTGTACAGTTGATTCGGGAACTGGGGAAACGCTGTGTTGTTCGTCTTCGCGAAATAGGTGCCCGGGGCGGCAAGCACGACTTCGTACTCTCCCGAGGAATCGGAGGCAGCGACGCCAACCTGCGTACCGGTCGGGTCAAAAATCTGGACGTCGACGCCGGCAAGCGGGTCACCGGCGGAATTCCGTACGTGTCCCGCTATCCGCGCCGCGGCACCGATCAGCGTAAAATTGATGTTTGGTGTCGCCTCGTTCCGCACGACCGCGACGGCATTGCCCGTCGTGGGATCGCAGATGCCGCCGCAATTCCGGTTCTGATAAACCTGACTGGAGTATCCGGTCGCTCCGCCGACGACGAAGAAGTTACCGGCCGTCAGACCATCGATGAGCGAATACTGTCCATTGCTGCCGGCGAAGCCGTATGTCGCCAGCTCGCCGGTCGATCCGTAAACCTGAACGAATCCGCCGAGCGGAACGGCGCTCTGATTGCTGATGAGACCAGTGATCGAGCCGCCGTTACTCGCCAACGCGAAGTTGACGTTGAGAAGCCTGGCGCCTGTGGCGAGGCGAATGGGCGTGCCCGCGGTAAGGGAACATCCGCTGCAATCGATCGCGCTGTAGACCTGATCAACATAGCCGGCGAACTGCCAGTTCTGCGTTCGCGCATAGTAAGTACCACCCTGCGGAAGCGTCGCGACGTAGTGCCCGCTGTCATCCGTCACCGCCGTGACGACGAGGTGGGACGAACCATCGTAGAAATGGACGAAGGACCCGACGAGCGGTGTGCCTGCCGCGGAAGCTACGAGACCGCTCACGGTCGTGATGCGGTTCGAGAGCGCGAAATTGATGTTCCCCGTCGTCGCGCCCGTGGCCACCGTGATCGCGGTGCCGCCGGTGACGGCGCAGCCGTTGCACGCCAGATGATCGTAAAGCTGTGTGGCGTAACCGGCCGCGGAAGCAAGCGCGTAGTACGTGCCGGGTGCCAGCGCCTGGAACGAGATGTAGTCGCCGTTGAAATCGGTGTCGCCGTAAGACACGGCCAGACCAGCGGCGTCGTAAATGAAGACGCGCCGCGACGGCAGCGGCAGGCTCGATCCCAGCTCGGTCAGCCGGCCGGCGATTCGTCCACCGGCGACCGTCAGCGTGAAATCGATGTTGTCGTGCACCGCTCCGATGCTGGCGACGATCGGCGCTCCAGTGGTCACGTCGCAACCTGTACACGGGATGCCGGAGTACAACTGGTCCAGCAGGCCCGCGTGGGTCGTGTTGAACGTGCGCGCGTAGAACGTGCCGCCGAACGGAATCGTGATGCGATACTCGCCGGTAACGGCGTCGGTGGTCGCAAATCCCTGCGCCACGCCTGTCGCGTCGTACGCCACTACCGGCACGCCGCCGAGAGGCGTCGCTCCCGGTCCGAAGACGTGTCCCGCGATCTGCGCCGCATTGCTCGCCATCGTCAAGTCGATGCTCGGCGTGTTCGCGCCGTCGATGACGTTGATCGCAGAGCCTGAAGCGACGTCGCAATCGAAGTCGGGGCAAGAGATTCCGTTGTAGAGCTGCGGAATATACGACCCCGCGAACACGACGATTCGATACGAACCGGCGATTAGACCCGAAACGGAATACGCGCCCGTCGGTCCGGTCGAGTCGAAGCCGATGAGCTCGCCGCCCGCCGTGAGGACCAGGACCGACGCATCGGCGATGCCGTTGCCGTTGGTATTGCGAACGGTGCCGCTGATCGATCCACCTCCCGCCGTCGGGCTGGGGCGAAGCAGACGCGCAGCCGCGGACACCGACGCCACAGCCATGCTCACCGGATAGTGAAGACCGTGATCCGTCAGGCGAAGGCGAAGGACAACCTCACCCTGCTGCCGTTCCGCGATCCATGTGGCCGCCGCGGGACGCCCATCGCGATCGACGACGAAAGGTGCCTGCAGAACGAGGTCCCTGCCATGTCCTTCGACCAGAAGACGAACGCCACCGAACTGGGAGAGGCATTCGGTGATCGCGGATGCACTTCTCACGCGATAGAACGCCGTGCGAAGGCTTTCTGCCGTGTCGAAGACGCGCACCGCTCCGCCGCCGCTCAAGGAGAGCGATCCATCGCTGCGAACCTCGAAGTCGCCTGCCGGCTCAGAGCCGGCAGGCGGGGCGGAGGAGACGCGCGCGAACACGACTCCATGATCGACGAGAACAGTGAACAGACAACAGAGCAGAACCCTGTGCGAAATCCGATTCATGGGACACCTCTTCTCTACACCGACAATTGCAGAAGCACAGGAAGGCGCCTACTGCGTGTTCAAGCTGCCGGAAGTCGCCTGGGCGCCCGCGTTGTTCGCGATGGCGTTGTTGTTGTGCGTCAAGACGCTGCCGGAGTTGATGTGGATGCCGTCCGTGGTGTTGTCGGTGATCTGCGAGCCGGAGAGCCGTACGACCGGATTGCCGCCGTTGCCGACCGTCACGCCGAACACATTGTTCGAGAGCACCGAGTTATAGACGTTCACGTCCGCAGTGCTGAGCTCAGCGAAGACGCCGGCGCCGGCATTGTTGGTCAGGTTCGACTCGGCGATCGTAGCCTTCGTGTCGTTCTTGATGTCCACCGCACTTCCGTTCGTGTCGAAGATCGAGACATGATTGAGAGCGAGCTGCACCGTCGAGCCGCTGACTGGCTGGGACGCGACGCCGAACTGCGCGTTGTTGTAGATCTTCGTATTGCCGATGTGGACCTTCACGTTGCCCGTGTTCGATTCGATGTTCACGCCACGCGAACTGCCCGCGAGTCCGAAGCCATAGATCTGACAGTCTTCGATATTCACCGCCGCCGCGTTGATGATGCGGACGCCGAACAGGGCGGTGCCCGAGCCGTTGATCTTCAGATCGATCAGGGTGACGTGGATCCCCGCGCCATTGATGATGATTGCGCTGCCCGCATTCGTGAGGACACCAGCAAGGGTACCTTCGCCATTGATCGTGATGCT
>JBBRMQ010000092.1:0-14734 GCA_038230775.1 Thermoanaerobaculia bacterium | reverse complement strand
CGAGGAGGAGGCGTCGCAAGATCACTCGGGCGGCAGTGCACCGATGTCATCCCGAGCGTAGCGACGGAGCGGTGTGGGCGGGCGGGACGATGAGCGCGCCGCCCGCCCACACCGGTTCCTCGCTACGCTCGGAAAGCCAAGGCGGGCGGGTGTGATTCCTGCCTGGGATGTAAACAAGGGCGTGAGATACAGCGCTGCGGTAACAACTTCGCGGCCGATCGCGCGATCTCCAGCTCCTCGTTCGTCGGCACGACCCAGACGTCGACGCTCCCCGTGCCGACGCGACGCTCATCGGTGCTCTGAGCGCGGTTTGCGGCATCGTCGAGCGTGATGCCGAGAAACCCGAGTGGCGAGCAGATCTTTGCGCGCACCGCGGCCGAGCGCTCGCCGATTCCCGCGGTGAACGCGAGCACGTCGACCCCGCCTAACGCTGCGGCGTACGCGCCGATGTACTTCGTCACGCGATAGGCGAAGGCGTCCAGCGAGGCTTCGGCGCGCGCATCGCCGCCCGCCGCACGCTTCTCGAGCTCGCGCACGTCGCCGCTGGTGCCCGAGAGTGCAAGCAATCCGGAGCGGTGATTCAGGATGTCGTCGATGTCCTTCTCACTCTTGCCGCTGCGCATCAGATAGAGGATCGCGCCCGGATCGATGTCGCCGCTTCGCGTTCCCATCACCAGGCCTTCCATCGGAGTGAGACCCATGCTCGTATCGACGCTGACACCGTCGCGGATCGCGCAGACGCTCGCTCCATTGCCGAGGTGACAGATGATCGTCCGTTTGCCCGCGCCGGCGAGACTCTCCAGGCGTCGCGATACGTAGGCGTACGAAATGCCGTGAAAACCGTAACGCCGCACGCCGAGATACGACGGCACCGCGTATTGCGCCGCGTGTGGAGGAAGGGTGCGATGAAACGCGGTGTCGAACGCTGCCACGACCGGCGCCACGCGCTGCGCCTCGCGGATGACGGCGACCGCCAGCGGATTGTGCAGCGGCGCCAGGTCGGACAGCGCTTGAATCTGCTCGAGCACTTTGTCATCCACGACCACCGGCTCTGAAAACGTCTTCCCGCCATGCACCACGCGGCAACCGATGGCGTCGATCTTTCCCTCGACGCGCGCCATCGCATCGCGCGTTGCTTTCGCGGTCCCGCCCGGCGTCACATCGACGTTGCCGGACATCGACGGCTCCAGCTCCCCGTCCGCGCGGAACAGCGCGAACTTCAGCGACGAGCTCCCCCGGATTCAGAACGAAGATCTTCACGCCGGCTTGTACGGCCAGGTCCAGTCGCGCACCGACGGCAGATCGTCGCCACGCTCGCAGACGTACTGATGGTGCTCGACGAGCATGTCGCGCATCTCCTGCTTGAGATGCGCGTAGCGGACGCCGAGGTTGGGAACGCGGTCGACGACGTCCATGACGAGGTGGAAGCGATCGAGATCGTTCAGCACGGTCATGTCGAACGGCGTCGTCGTCGTCCCCTCTTCCTTGTAGCCGCGCACATGAAGGTTGACGTGATTGGTCCGGCGATACGCGAGACGGTGAATGAGCCACGGATAACCATGGAAGGCGAAGATGACCGGCTTGTCCGTGGTGAAGATCGAGTCGAAGTCGCGATCGGTAAGGCCGTGCGGATGCTCGCCGGGCGGCTGCAGCGTCATGAGATCGACGACGTTCACGACGCGCACCTTCAAGTCGGGAATGCGCTGCCGCAGGATGTCGACCGCCGCCAGCGTCTCGAGCGTCGGCACGTCACCGGCGCACGCCATCACCACGTCGGGCTCGGCGTCCTTGTCGTTGCTCGCCCATTCCCAGATGCCGATGCCGGCCGAGCAATGCTTGATGGCGGCGTCCATGTCAAGATATTGCAGTGCGGGCTGCTTGCCGGCCACGATCACGTTCACGTAGTTGCGGCTCCGCAGGCAGTGATCGACGACGGAGAGCAGCGTGTTCGCGTCGGGCGGAAGATAGATGCGGACGACTTCCGCTTTCTTGTTCACCACGTGATCGATGAAGCCGGGATCCTGGTGGCTGAAGCCGTTGTGATCCTGCCGCCAGACGTGCGACGTCAGCAGATAGTTGAGCGATGCGATCGGCCGTCGCCACTTGATGCGCCGCGTCGTCTTCAGCCACTTCGCATGCTGGTTGAACATCGAGTCGATGATGTGGATGAACGCTTCGTAGCAAGAGAAAAACCCATGACGGCCGGTCAGCAGATAGCCTTCCAGCCAGCCCTGGCAGAGGTGCTCGCTCAGCACTTCCATGACGCGCCCGTCGTTCGCGATGTGGTCGTCGGTCGGAAGAATCGTGCCGGTGAAGACGCGATCCGTCACCTCGAAGACGGCGCCTAACCGGTTCGACGCCGTCTCATCGGGACCGACGACGCGGAAGTTGTCCGGATTGTCTTTGATGATGTCGCGCAGCAGAGTGCCGGCGATCTTCGTCGCCTCCGCCAGCTCCGTCGCTGGTTTCTTCACCTCGACCGCGTAGTCGCGGAAGTCGGGCATGCGCAGGTCGCGCAGCAGAAGGCCGCCGTTCGCATGCGGATTCGCGCCCATGCGCCGCGCTCCCGCGGGTGCAAGTTGTGCGTATTCCTCACGAAACGTTCCGTTGTCATCGAAGAGCTCTTCCGGCTTGTAGCTCTTCATCCAGTCCGCGAGAAGCTTCACGTGCGCCGGTTTCTTCGCCAAGTCGGCGAAGGGCACCTGATGCGATCGCCACGAATTCTCGGTCTGCAGGCCGTCCACTTCCTTCGGTCCCGTCCAGCCCTTCGGCGTGCGGAGAACGATCATCGGCCAGGCGGGACGTTGAAAACCGGTTCTGGGGCCATCGGCCGCTCGGGCGGACTTCTGAATTTTGCCGATCTCGTCGAATGCGGCGTCGAGCGCCGTCGCCATTGCCTGATGGACGAGCGCCGGATCATCCCCCTCGACGAAGTACGGCGTGTAGCCGTATCCGCGAAACAGTGCCTCCAGCTCGGCGCTCGGCAACCGCGCAAGCACCGTCGGATTCGCGATCTTGTATCCATTGAGATGCAGGATGGGAAGCACCGCACCGTCGCACGCGGGATTGAGAAACTTGTTCGAGTGCCAGCTCGCGGCAAGCGGTCCGGTCTCCGCCTCGCCGTCGCCGACGACGCATGCGGCGATCAGTTCGGGATTGTCGAACACCGCGCCGTACGCGTGCACGAGCGCGTAACCGAGCTCGCCGCCTTCGTGGATCGATCCGGGGGTCTCCGGCGCGACGTGACTGGGAATGCCGCCCGGAAACGAAAACTGCTTGAACAGCTTCCTCAACCCCTCGGCATCGCGCGAGATCGCGGGATAGAACTCGCTGTACGTGCCTTCGAGGTACGTGTTCGCGACCATGCCTGGACCGCCATGACCCGGGCCCGCGATGTAGATCATGTTGAGATCGCGCGCCTTGATCGCGCGATTGAGGTGCACATAAATGAAGTTGAGTCCGGGCGTCGTGCCCCAGTGACCGAGGAGACGGGGCTTGGTGTGCTCGAGTTTGAGGGGCTCGCGCAGCAGCGGATTGTCCAGCAGGTAGATCTGGCCGACGGACAGATAGTTCGCGGCGCGCCACCACGCATTCATGAGGCGAAGCTCGTCGTTGGATAGCGGCATGGCCGCGAGCATATCGCCCCTCGCGGCGGAGCGATGAAGATGTGTACGGATTCCCATGACGGATTTTCATCGATGGACCGGAACTCGGCGAGACCTTCCTGCGTCCCAACACAAAACGAGGAGAGGTCGATGAAGAGACTGTTGGTGGCCACGATTGTGTCGTTGACCCTGGCTCGCGGTGCGTATGCCGGCGATCTCGTGAGGCTCGTGCGGTTCAAGATCTCGGCCGGTGATCTGGCCAGCGGAATCTCGGCCGTCGAAGACTTCAGGCTGGCGACCGGAGTCGACCCCGAATACCTCGACGCGATCGGCTGGCTGGCGCGCGGCGCCGAGCTGCTGCATCGCAACGACGTCGCGCGGCGCTTCGTCGCCGAGCTGCATCGCGAGATCCCGGCCGAAACAGCGGCGCTTGTTGTGCCGTACGGCGCGGCGATGGAAGTCGAAGGGCGGCTGCTCGCGTCGACCGAGGGGCGCGGAGCGGCGATCCGGTATTTCGAGAACGAGCTGTCGCACGCGAACGCGACGTCGCTGCAATCGCGCATCCGCAAGAACATCAACCTTCTCTCGCTCGAAGGGCAACCGGCGCCGTCACTTGATGGCGGCCCGACGCTCGGGTCGCTACGCGGAAAGCCGGTGCTGCTTTTCTTCTGGGCCGCGGGCTGCGGAGACTGCAAAGGACAATCGACGTCGCTGCAGCGCGTGTGGCAGAAATACAAGACGCGCGACCTGCAGATGATCACGGCGACGCGGCTCTACGGCGGACCGCACGACAAGCCGATGTCGCCGGACGACGAGCGCGCCGAGATCGCCACCTTCTGGAAGGAGACGTTCCCGACGATGGCGGACGTTCCGACCGTGATCAGCACCGAGACGTTGGTGCGCTACGGCGTGTCCGCGACGCCGACGTTCGCGCTCGTCGATCGCAAGGGCATCGTGCGCCTGTACGCGCCAACGAGGCTCTCGGAAGCGGACCTGTCACGGGCGATCGACGAAGTGATCGCCGACCGCCCCTGATCGCTGAGCCGATCAAGCTGGGGGCCGCGACAGCGGCATGTGTGGGGCCAGTCCTCTGACTGGCCGGCCAGCCGGAGGGCTGGCGCCACACTGCCGGCTCCGCCGGTGATGACTACGACTCAGGTACTCCTCGCAGCGGCCCGAGTAGGGACGGGCTGAAGCCCGTCCCCACATTCATGGTGGTGTAGCTCACGGAAAGACAACAGTGAAGGTTTCCCACTGCTGCGCAACTGCACGGTTTGCGTGAAGCACACTGTCGCACTTGCAGCCGTTGTTGCCGCCGTTTTCTGCGGAGACATAGTCGCCAGCGATGGCCTGAAGGGCGATGCTGTCCCCATTGATGATCGGCGACGATGACGAAGCGAGCTTGTGAATCGTGAAGGTCTCCCACGCCGCGGCTTGCATGCGGTCGGCGGTCACGGGGCTCTGGCAATGGTCATCGCACGCGCTGGCACCGCCACTTTCTGCCGAGACGAAGTTCCCGTCCGCGGCCTGGAGAAATACGCGATCACCATCCATGAGCGCACCGCCGTTCACGTCGTAGAGAGTGAACGTCTCGCACGGTCCCGCCGAGGTGCTGTTGGCGGTCACGCGCGCGTCGCCGCACCCCTCGGCGGAGACGAAGTTCGAGTAATACGTGCGGAGCGACAGTGTGTGACGCGTCGCCGCGGCCAAGTAGGCGGTACTGAATTCGTATTCGAAAACACCGGCGCCCGTTCCTGCATACACGCGATTGCCGGTCGCATCGACTCCGAGGCTCGTGATCGGAGGGCCCTGGAGACCGGCTTCCATCGTCTTCCAACGACGTCCGCCATCGGTACTCCGGTACACGAGACCATCCGTTGTCCCTGCATAAACGATCGACGCATGAGCGGGATCCGTTGCGAGCGTTCGCACCTCGCCCACCAGCGGCGCGTCCAGCCAGGTGGCGCCGCCATCCTCGCTTCTGAGCAAGCCTCCACTATAGGGAGCTCCGTAGACCAGCGACGGATTGAAGTGATCGATTGTCAATGCGGCCATCGCCATCTGCGATACCAGCGTCCACCTCGCGCCGCCGTCCGTGGATTTGTAGATCTCATCGCTGCAGAAGTAGACGGTGTTCGGACGCTACGACACCGGCGGCGACATCGTCGGCACGGCCAATCTGGTCGTGGTGCAGGAAGCGATCGAGTATGCCCAACCGTTCGTTTCGGTCAATCAGGCGGCGCCGGCGAGGACGCCGGCGCTCCACCCGGTTGGTCAAAAAAGCGCGCGGCGGAACCGGTCTTGCAGTAGACCGGGTCCGCGCTCCTGGCAAAACGCCGTATTTTGCCCGGAGGCCCCCCGAATGATGACGATTCCCACTGAACCGATCGGCAGCATTCCTCGACCGCTCGAGCTCATCGACGCCGTTTCGAAGGGCGACGCCAACGATCCGAAACTGGACCCGCTATACGACGCCGCCATCCGCGACACGATCGCGCGGTTCGAAGAGACCGGCTCCCCCGTCATCACCGACGGCGAGCAGCGCAAGTACCACAACTTCTGGACGTACTCGGTTCACGGCCTGCCGAACACCGCGCCGGACGGATTCAAGATCCCGTTCTCTGCGGGCCACACGAGAAGAATGCCGCGCCTGACCGCGGGACCGTTCCGCTACCGGCGGCTCGCGGACGACTATCTCGACGTCGCACATCGCTACGCACACAAACCGGTCAAGCAGGCGATCATCTCTCCCTCCGCACTCAGTCTCATGTATCCCGCGGACGGAATCGAAGGCTACTCGCGCGATCAATTCATTCAGGACCTTCTGCAGCAGCACGAGACCGAGATTCGCCGTTGTCTGGCGAAAGGCGCGTACAAAGTGCAGATCGATTTCACCGAAGGAAGACTCGCGGTCAAGATCGATCCGACCGGCGAGCTGCTCCACAGTTTCATCGACCTGAACAACCTGGCCCTCTCACGGTTCAAGCCAGAGGAGCGGTCGAAGATCGGCGTGCATACCTGCCCGGGCGGCGATCGCGACTCCACCCACAGCGCCGAAGTCGACTACGCCGAGCTGCTGCCGAGCCTCTTCCAGTTGAAGGTCGGCAACTTCTATATCGCTCTGGCCGGAGAAAAGGACCGCACCCACGTGCTGAAGATCATCCGGAAGTATCTCAGGCCCGAGCATCGCGTCTTTGTCGGCGTCGTCGCGCCCATCGATCCGCATGTGGAGACGCCAGCGGAAGTGTGCGATCGAACGCTGGAAGCCGCGGAGTACATCCCCGTCGAACAGTTGGGAACGACGGACGATTGCGGCTTCTCTCCGTTCAGCGACGATACCTCGACGTCGAGGGACACGGCATTCGCGAAAATCCGCGCGCGGGTCCTGGGCACCGCTCTTGCGGAGGAGAAGCTCCAGGGGAGTTGACGCGTGGTGGCCCAGCACAAGGACGAGGAGGAGCTGCTTCGCTCCGTTGCGATTCAGAACGCCCAGAGCATTCTGCTGGCCCGGCAGCGCGCGGAGCAGGAGCTCGTCGCGCGCACGGCGGAGCTGGAGCGCGCCAATGACCTCATCCTGACGATCGCCGAGAACGCTGCCTCGTCGCTCCTCATGCTCGACGAGCGCGGCATCGCGACCTACATGAATCCAGCAGCGATCGAGGAGACCGGCTACACGCTGGAAGAGTTCGCGCGAGCGCCGTTCCACGATGTGCTGCACGCGCCGCCGGAGCGAGGCGGTCACCCCATCGACGCCTGCCCGATCCGGAGCGCGCGCCAGGAAATGGTCGCGCTCAAGAGACATCTCGACCTGTTCGTTCGCAAGGACGGATCCACCTTCCCCGTTTCCTGCTCGCTCTCCCCTCTCCAACGCGACGGCCGCCCCGCCGGCGCGGTCGTCGAGTTCCGCGACATCTCCGACGAACAGGCGGCGCAGAAATCCCTCGAAGACGCGAATCGCCGGAAGGATCAATTCCTCGCCACACTCTCCCACGAGCTCCGCACACCCATGACCGCCGTCCTCGGCTGGTCGCGGATGCTGAAGCTCGGCCTGTCGGAGGAGGAGACGCGCGAGGCCATCGACGCCATCGAGAAGAGCGCCGAGATCCAGGCGCAGCTGATCGATGACGTCCTCGATGTATCGCGCATCTCCGCGGGCAAGTTGACGTTCCACCCCGGACCGGTGGACGTCGGATCGGTGGTCCATGCGGCGATGACGACCGTCCACCCGGCGGCGGCGGCGAAAGGCATCGAGATCCTCGCCAGCGTTCCGCCGCAGCTGCCGCACATCCTCGGCGATGAAGGGCGTCTGCAGCAGGTGATCTGGAATCTGCTCGCCAACGCGGTGAAGTTCACAGCGCGTGGCGGAACAATCACCATCCGCGTCGTGAACCAGGATTCCGTCATTCGCATCGCGGTGCAGGACACCGGCAAGGGCATCGATCCGGCGTACCTGCCGCACGTCTTCGAGGCGTTCAGCCAGGAGGACAGCAGCACCACGCGCTCCCACGAAGGGATCGGTCTCGGTTTGTCGATCGCTCGTGCGCTCGTCGAACTGCACGGCGGCCGCATCCGCGTATCGAGTGAGGGATCGGGAAAGGGAGCGACGTTCATCGTCGAGCTGCCCGCCATCGAGGCTGCGCCGGTGACAGAGACTGCGTCGGCGCCGGCGATCTCGGTCGCGTCCGAGACCGAGCTCACCCTCGCATCGTTGAACGACCTCGATGTGCTGGTGATCGATGATCAGGACTTCACCCGCGACCTCGTCGCCGCGATCTTTCGTCGCGCCGGCGCGCGCGTTCAGGCTGCGAAGTCGGTCCGGGAAGGGCTGGCCAGCCTCGCCAAAGCGTTGCCGGACGTCGTGGTGTGCGACCTGGCGATGCCGGAAGAGGACGGATTCACCTTCGTTCGCGCGGTGCGCGCGCTGCCGACGCGATCGAACACCACTCCCGTCATTGCCCTGACGGCCTTCGGACATCCCGACGATCGCAAGAACGCTCTGGCCGCCGGTTTCGATGCCTATCTGAAGAAACCGATCGACCCCGGCGAGCTCACGGCGACCGTCCGGCGGCTATCTCGACGAAGCGCTTGACCGCATCGTTGCCTCGATCTGCGGGATGAGGTTGTCACGCACGTACGACCAGTCGGGTTGCACCTTCAGGGCGGAATTGGCCTCCGCGAGCGCGGTCGGCAAGTCGGGAGGCGACGTCTTCGAATGCGCGTACGCGAGCGACATCAGCGCTTCGGCCTTCCCCCAGTCAGGAAGAGGCGACGCGGGATTGACGCCACGCCGATCGGATTCTTCGAGCATGTTCTTATAGACGTCGATCGCCTTCGCGATGTCCCCGCCGTGCGACTGCGGCAGGAACAGAAGCGCTGATCCCTTTGCCCACAACACGCGGGGGCTGCGAGGATCGATCGCTTCCGCACGTGCGTAGAGCGCGCGCGATAGCGCGACGCGCTCGCGTACGGCGGGCATGTCGGGATGCGCACCGAGCGAGAACGTGGCCAGCCATCCGTTGACCATGTCCGCCGCCGCGTAGGCATCCGCGAAATCGTTCCGCATCCGCATCGTCTGGTAGAACTCCGCCGCGGCATTCTGCAGATTCGCTTTCAAGTCTTCAGCTTTCATCTGGTGATTGGCGCCATTGATCGCCATCCGCCAGCTCGCGAATCCGCTCCAGTAGTGCGCGAGATAACCGTTCGAAGGGTCGTCGCCGTACTTGGCCGTCTCGTCGCGCAATCGCGCGAGCGCATCGATGTCGGCGCGGTAGTCCGCCGACATGATCTGCGCCTTCAGACCGGCGAGCGGAGTGGGCGCCGCGGGCGCGATGGCCCTCGTCGTGGCGCAGCTTTCGAGAAACAGGAGAACGATGATTGCCAGCGAGATTTTCATGGCGACGTTGTCTCACGGCGAAGCCCGTCGCGAAACGGTCATTCGCCGAACAGCCACCGGCAGCAGCGAACGAGCCCAAAATCCCGCCGAACCGCGGGACAACGGCTGCACTGTGTGTGTGGACCGGCTTCAGCCGGTCATGGCCGGCTAGAGCCGGCCCACACACTGAACCGTGTCGCTGCGACTCGCGCCTTACCGCACCAGACTGCGCAGCGTTTCCGAGGCGGAACGGCTGGCGATGATCTCGGTGCCGTCGCGCAATCGAATCAGGAGACGCCGTGCGTCATACGGCACAAGCTTCACCACCGCGTCGAGGTTCACGATGTGCGACCGGTGGACCTGCCGGAAGGTCTCCGGATCGAGCCGGCCGGCGAGCTCGGCGAGGCTGGTGTGGAGAAGATGCACGCCGCGGTCGCTGTGGACCTCGACGTAATCGCCGCCGGCGGAGATGTGCTGGATCGTGCGGACGTCAATCGGCACGATCTCGTCACGCAATCGCGCGAACAGCCGCCGCAGCGGCGTGCCGAACGCGGCGACCGCGCGGTCGGGAGCGGGAACGTCTCCCTGCAGCCGGTGGCGCACGCGATCGAGCGTCGTCTGAAACCGCTGGCGGCCGAACGGCTTCAACAGATAGTCGAGCGCGCCGAGCTCGAATGCGGCCAGCGCGTACTGATCGTGCGCCGTCGTGAACACCACTTCCGGTTTGTGGCGGATGCGCTGCAATACCTCGAGACCCGACGACTCCGGCAGACCAATGTCGAGAAACAGAAGATCCGGCTTCAACGAATCGACGAGACGTACCGCCTCCCGGCCGTCGCCCGCCTCACCGACAATCGTGAGCCACTCGACCGCGCTCGCGTATTCGCGAAGGTTCGATCGCGCGTGCGGTTCGTCTTCGACGATCACCGCTCTCACCGTCCCCCCGTTCACCGCTCGTCCTCGGCCGCGCGTCTCGCGGGGATCTCGAGATCGGCACACGTGCCACCGTCGGTGCTTTGCAGCGTCAGCTTCGCATCGCTTCCGTAGAGCGCGTCGAGACGTTCCTGAAGAAGGCGAAGGCCGATGCCGGAGCCGCCGTTTGGAAAATCGACAGACTCACCGGCGCCCGCATCTCTGACGGACACGCGAAGCCGGCCGCCGGCATCCCGGGCACGAATCTCGATCGTCCCGCCCGCCGCGCGCGGCGCGATCGCGTGGCGGATCGCATTCTCCACCAGGATCTGAATCGAAAATGCCGGCACGAGATCGTCGAGCGTTTCCGCTGGCAGGTCGACCGAGACGCGCAGCCTTTCGCCGAGGCGCAGGCGTTCGAGAGAGAGGTAGCTGTCGACGAATGCACGTTCCTCGCGAAGCGGCACTTCGTCGATTCCATCGCGTTGGATGCGAAGGCCGTAGCGCAGCAGATCGCCGAGGCGTTCGAGCGCGGTCTCGGCCAATGCCGGATCGCGCCTCACGAGACCGACCAGCGCATGAAACGTGTTGAGAATGAAGTGCGGGTTGAGCTGGCTGCGCATCGCCTCGAGGGCCGCGCTGGCGCGCAGCGCCTCAGCTCTGGCGGCGCGCTCCGCCTGCTCGCGGACGTCTTTCGCATTGCGCCACGCGTACGCGACGCCGGCCAGCGTGCAGTAGATCAGAACGTCGTTGATCACGCGGAACGGCACCACGCGAAAACTGATCTTGACCTCGGGATGACCGGTGAAAACGAGCGAGTCGAGGGCGATGAGCGCGACCCATCCGGCAGCCGAGGCGACGAGAAACGCGAGGAGCCATGCGGCATGAACCGCGAAGAACCGTTCCTTGCGCTCGTGAGGCCAGGGCCGCAGCAACGGCAGTCGAAGGGCGAGGAGTCCGAGGAGAGCGTCGGGGAGAACGTTCGCCACTCCATTGCGCAGGGCGAGCGCGGCCGGCACTCCGTTCGCCACGAACGCGGCGGAGTACATCAGCAGAAACGCCACCCACGCCGCGGCGTAGATCCATGCGTTGCGCCGCCGTTCGTCCATGGCTGATGTTAGAACGCCCACTCGCCGCCGGCGAAAAGACCGGCGAAGAGCGCCAGGAAGCTGATGGACCAGATGGTGATGAGCCGCCCGGCGAATGGCCGCTGCGCCGCGAGACGCGCGAACAGAATGAAGATCGGGAAGAACGTCAGCAAGATAGCGCGGGGAGCTCATGAGGACCGACGTGCTGGTGATCAGCAGCAGGTTGAGGGTCATCCACACCGAGTACGACGGACGCAGGGTGCGCCACGACCAAACGGTGCAGACGAGGCCCAGCGTCACGAAGAGGAGCTCCTGCGTTCCGAAAAGTTGAGCGCGTGCTGGTCCGGCCTTCGCCACGATCAGGAGCGCCCGCTGGATTCCAATCCACGGCCAGGTCAGCTTCTTACCCCAGTACTGCTCCTGCACGTGCTGAAAATAAAACGGGTCATGCCACACGCGTTGATTGATCGCCAGGTAAACGACGAAACCGAGCGCCGCGAACGGGATCCACAGCCATCTCCGATCGAAGCGCCGATCCTCGCGATATTGCATCGCGGCCTCGACGAGCAGGACCGGGATCAGCAACATCCCGTTGATGCGCGTCAACGACGCGAACGCTCCGGCAATCGAAGCGCGTCCCCATTGCCGCTTTCGCGCAGCGAGCACCGAGGCCAGTGCGAGCGCCATGAAGAGACTCTCGCTGTATGGAGCATGGAAGAAATAGGCGGTCGGAAAAATGAACATGAAAACAACGGCGGACTGCGCGAGCTCGCGATCGTCATCGAGCTCGACGACGCACTGAAAGAGGAGCGCCGTCGCGATCGCCGCCAGGAGCGAAATGAGATGCGCGCTCACGAGCTCATCCCGCAAGACCGCGCTGAGGGCGCGAATCGTCCACGGATAAAACGGAAACAGCACGATCGAGTGCTTCTCGAACTGCGTGTGGATGTCCTCCGTGACGTAGCCGTAGCGGGCGATATCGATGTAGTGCGGCGCGTCCCAATGGTTCCATCGCTCGAGCCAGCCATGGGGAAAACCGACCGGCGCGTCGCTCAGCGCCGTGAAGACGACGACCACGAAGGCGAGAAGGAACACCTTCATGAAAATGACGAAGCCGACCGTTCGCACGCGCGCCGAACAATAGCAGTGCCGCGTGGCGTGGCCCACACGCCGGGCTGGCTGGTTCTGTGTGTGGACCGGCTTCAGCCGGTCACTGGGCCGACCGGCTGAAGCCGGTCCACACACAGAAGCACTGCACCTGCACGTGGCGGCGGGCTTCAGCCCCCTCAGTGAATCAGGCCAACGCGGTGCAGCAGATCGGCAAAGCGAGGCGATTTCCGGAGCGATGCCAGCATCGGGTCCGCGCCCATCAAGGGCATTGAGTCACTGTGCTGCTCGAACGCCACACCAAGCCAGTGAAGTGCTTCATCGCTGCGACCAAGCCACGCCAGCTCCTGCGCCACGACATAGGGATCACTCGCCGGCGACGACAGCAGTGACGCCAGCTGCTGCTCATGAAGATGTGCGAGAAGCGCTCGCGGCTCGCCCGTTTCCGCCCGGTCGCGAAGGCGCACCTCGGCCGCGGCGCTGACGGCATCACCCTTCATCTCGTACGCATGCTGCAGACAGCGGTGCGCTTCCTCGAACTCCGGATCCTGTCGCAGCGATCGCTTCGCCTCCGCGATCGCCTCGTCGTAGCGGCCGGCGTAGATGTACGCCCAGGCGATGTCGATCGTCGCCCGCGGCGAAAGCGGATCGAGCTCCTGCGCGCGGCGGTTCTGCTCGATGCCTTCCCCCGTCCTGCCCCGCGCAATGAGCAGCCAGGCGTAGTCGTGAGGCGCACCGCCGTCGCCCGGATTGATCCGAAGCGCGATTCTCTTTTCGTACCGCTTGAACTGGCAGACGGCCGTCTATTGCGGTTACGACGATCGGCGACTGATTGCCGACGACCCGATCGGCGCGCCGGATGCGAGAAAGGCGTACGTGAAATTGTCGTATGCGATCGGGCGATGAAGAGATTCAGTGTGAGGACCGGCTTCAGCCGGTCATCCTCGGCGACCGGCTGAAGCCGGTCCACACACTGAAATCCACGCACTGAAACTCCTTAGCGCGCAGCCGGCTCGCCGAACTCGATCGCCGGCAGTGTCTTCTTCAACTCCGCCATCCCCGCTTCCGTCACCTTCGATTTTCCGACGAGCAGCGTCTTCAGCTCCGGCAAGCCTTTCAGATGTTCGAGGCCGGCATCGGTGATCGCCGTGTCGAAGAGGCTGATTTTCTTCAGATGACGCAGCTCGCGAAGATTTGCCAGCCCGTCATCCGTGATCTTCGTTCCGCCTAACAGCAACGTATCGAGGTCTCTCATATTCGCTACGGTACGCAGTCCGCGGTCGCTGACATTCGTGCGGAACAGATTCAATCGGCGCAGGCGCGTGAGTCTGGAGAGATGCTCCACTCCAGCGTCACCGACCGTGGTCAACCGGAGATCGAGGTCGACTACATCTTCGAGAGTGCCGATCTCCGCAAGGTCGGCGTCGGTGATGGCCGTCTTGTGCAGATCGATCTTGAACACTCCGTCGGCGCTTGACGTCGTGCCGCCCAGACGTTGGATGGTCGCCAGCGCGTCGTTGCGAGACGGTCCCGTGGACGCGCAGAACGTGAGAAAAACAAATACCAGCAGTGCGGTGTGTCTCATGTGAGCCATGGTGGCGTTCCGACGACGCCGCGTCTAGGACGATTGGACAACCTCGGCGCGCCCGTGCTTCGTCCCATCGAGATAGACGTCCGCGACGAACTCCGAGGCCTCGCGCAGTTGGCGCCTGCAGAATCGTGCGCAGCTCTTCGAGCATCTCCGTCGGGAGCGATCGTCCGACCAGGAAATCCGCCAGCGGCCACGCCCGTCCGAACGCCGTGACCGCCGGGAGTAGACCGATCAGCAGTGACGCGATCGCGTCTGGCGTGTTCGATCCCATCACATGGCGCATCAACAGGCCGCCGGCAGCGATGACGATTCCGATGAGCGCCGCGGTGTCCTCGACCACGATCGCGCGAACGAGCGGATCGCTCGACTTGAGGATGTGGCGGCGCGGGAACGGCGTTCGGGAGGCGTGCGTCACACGTCAGGTCGAGTAGCGATCGTTGAACCATGGTTCCGCGGTGTCGGAGTAGCCGCGCCGTTCCCAGAAGCCCTTGCGGTTGCGGTCCAGGAACTCGATCTTGCGAATCCACTTCGTGCCCTTCCACGCGTACAGCTTCGGCGT
>JBBRMQ010000091.1:0-14869 GCA_038230775.1 Thermoanaerobaculia bacterium | reverse complement strand
GCAACGCCGCTCAGCAGGATGATCTGTAGCGTCCGGATGCCGTGCACGCCGAGGCCGATCGCTCGCAGAAGAGCGACCGTCCACAGATAGCCGGGACTCAGATCGGGGATGCGATCGCGAACGATCTGCCCGGCGCGCAGGGCATCAGCGAACTCCAGGTACTTGATGAAAAACGACCGGTCGGCGATCGAATCGACCGCCAGGACGCGAACGATCGTGATCGCGATCAGAGCGACGCCGAAGGCGATCCAGCCGCGTCGCTCCATGGCTCGATTCTATCCGTTACAATCCGCGCCGCCATGGCGAAGAAAAAAATCGTCCACGTTGTCGGTACGGGCACGATCGGCGAGCCCCTCATCGGTTTGTTCAACGAGTTCAAGGACGTCTGGGGTGTCGACGAAGTCACGTTCCACAAGCGCACGCCGAGTGCATTCGATCGCGCCAAGCTCAATCAGATGATCGATCACGGCGCGCGCCTGGCCACCGACGACGACGCCCGTGACGACTTCGCCAAGCTCGGGCACCGCGTCTCGTACAGCGCGGAGGAAGCGATCGAGCGCGCGACGGTCGTCATCGACTGCACGCCGGCAGGCAATGAGAACAAGGGCAAGTACTACGACCGCGCGAAAGGTCCGAAGGGATTTCTGGCCCAGGGCTCTGAATTCGGTTTCGGCAAGCCGTATGCGCGCGGGATCAACGATGAAGTGCAGTCGCCCGACGAACGCTACGTGCAGATCGTCTCCTGCAACACGCACAACATTTCCGTGCTCCTCAAAACGCTCGCCTCGAACGACGGCAAGATCGATCTCAAGGCCGGCCGCTTTGTCTGCATGCGACGGGCGAACGACGTCTCCGACTCGAAGGACTTCATCGCCTCGCCGGAAGCGGGCAAGCACGACGATCCCGAATTCGGAACGCATCACGCGCGCGACGCCTATCACCTCTTCCAGACGCTGGATGAGAAGCTCAACCTCTACTCGTCCGCGATCAAGATCAACACGCAGTACATGCACACGCTGTGGTTCGATCTCGAGCTCGGCTTCAAGACCACCGCCGAGGAAGTGAAGGCGGCTTTCCGCAGCAACCCGCGTGTCGCCGTCACCGGCCGCCGCTCAGTCAACCAGATCTTCTCATTCGGCCGCGACCACGGCTACTTCGGCCGCATCTTCTCGCAGACGGTCGTGCCGCTGGCCACCGTCGCCGTTCCCAACCCGCACAAGATCGTGGGCTTCTGCTACACGCCTCAGGACGGCAACTCGCTTCTCTCTTCCGTCGCCGCTACGCTGCGTTATCTCGACGTCACCAAGCTCGAAGAGCGGATCGACGTTCTGCGCCGCTACATTTTCCGCGAGATCTAGTACAGTCCGCGCGATGGCCTGGTTCCGCAAGGAAAAGAAGCCGCGGGAGACGACCGGCAAACAGGTGGCCGTCCCCGAGGGGATGTGGATCAAGTGCGATGGATGCAAGGAGATCATCTATCGCAAAGAGGTCGAGCAGAACCTCAACGTCTGCCCCAAGTGCGGCTACCACTTCCGCCTCAACGCGCGTGAGCGCTTCGAGATCCTCTTCGACGACAACAACTACAAAGAGTTCGCGACGAACATCCGATCCGGCGATCCGCTTGAGTTTCGCGACACCAAGCGCTATCGCGACCGCCTCAAGGTCTACGAGCAGCGCGTCGGCAAAGGGGACGCCGTCCTCTGCGCCGAAGGAAAGCTCGACGGGCTGAACGTCGTCATCTGCGCCATGGAGTACAACTTCATGGGCGGCTCAATGGGCTCCGTCGTGGGCGAGAAGATTACGCTCGCCGCTGAGCGCGCGCTCGACAAGAAGGAGCCGCTCATCATCGTCTCCACCTCCGGCGGCGCGCGCATGCAGGAAGGCATCCTCTCTCTCATGCAGATGGCGAAGATCTCCGCCGCGCTCGCCCGTCTCGCCGAAGCGGGCCTCCCCTACATCTCGATCCTCACCGATCCGACGACGGGCGGCGTCACCGCCTCCTACGCCATGCTGGGAGACCTCAACATCGCGGAGCCAAAAGCGCTCATCGGCTTTGCCGGCCCGCGCGTGATCGAGCAGACGATCCGTCAGACGCTGCCCGAGGGATTTCAGCGCGCGGAGTTTCTGGTGGAGCACGGGATGGTTGACCTCATCACGCCGCGCGCCGAGATGAAGCCCGCCGTCGCGCGATTCCTGCGATTCTTCACGCGAGCGGCGTAGAAGCGGGGACTGAGGACTGCGTGCTGAGGACTGAGTCCCGCCCCTCGCCTTTTCGGTCAAACTCTCCGATTCTTCAGATGCACTGCTCAGGACTGAGGATTGCGTGCTGAGGACTGAGTCCCGCCCTTCGCCATCGGATCCTCAGTCCTCAGTCCTCAGCCCCCAGTCCTGGCTCGACGCTCTCCAGAATTCCGGCATCCGTCCCGGCCTCACCCGCATGCGCGAGCTTCTTCGCTCCCTCGGCCGTCCCGAAAAGCGATACGCGTCGATCATCGTCGCTGGCACGAATGGCAAAGGCTCGACCTGCGCGACGCTGGAATCGATTCTCCGCGAATCGGGGTACCGGACCGCGCTGTACACCTCGCCGCATCTCGTCGACATCCGCGAGCGATGGATCATCGACGGGCAGTGGATCGACCCGGCGGATCTCGACGCGGCGATCCGCCGCCTGCAGCGCGCGGCGGACGACACCGGCATCGTCCCCACGTACTTTGAAGCGCTGACGCTCATCGCCTTCATCGCGTTCGCCGATGCGAAGTGCGAGATCGCGGTGCTGGAGGTGGGCATGGGCGGGCGGCTGGACGCGACGAATGTCGTGCGGCCTCTGGCGGCCCTCATCACCCCCATCGGCCTCGATCACACCGAATACCTCGGCAATACGCTGCGCAAAGTCGCGCGCGAGAAAGCGGGAGTGATTCATCGCGGCGCGAACGTGCTGACGACGAACACCGATCCGGCGATCGTCGACGTCATCCGACGCCGCGCCGCGAAGTTCGATGCCGCCGTTTCCGTCGTGCGCACCGAGCATGACGCGCCGCTGGAAGGAGAATTTCAGCGGCACAATGTGGCGCTGGCTGTTCGCGCCGCTGAGAAGCTGCGACGGATCCTGCCGCGGATCACAACGACATCGATTGAACGCGGCGTGACGAACACGCGGTGGCGAGGACGGCTCGAGCACATCCGCTTCGGCGGCAAGCAGATCTGGATCGACGGCGCGCACAACCTTCACGCCGCGCGCGCGATCGCACCCTTCATCGACGCTCGCGTGGCGCGTCCGCGTCAGCTCGTCTTCGGCATCATGCGGGACAAGGACGTCGAAGGCGTTGCCGAGACGTTGTTCCCGCTTTTCGACTCGATCATCACGACCGAGCCGTATCCGCCCCGGTCCGCCGATGCCGGAGATCTTCTGAAGCTCGCCGGTAGTGATGCCGTTGCGGTACCCGATCCGAAGCGCGCGTTCGATCGCGCCTTACGATCGAGCGACCGCTCGATCTTCATTGGCGGCTCGCTCTACCTGGCCGGCGCGGCGATTGACTACTTCGACGCGAAGCGCCGCCGCGGCGATCACGAGCGCGAGTAGCGACACCGTCCACGCCGCCGCAACGGCGGTGCGATGCCGTCCGAATCGGAGCGTGATCGTCCGCTCGCCCGCCGGAACGAGGATGCCAAGGCGGTCGAGATCGAGAGGAAAGGTCTGGAGGTCGCCGGCGTCCCAGGCGCGAAAGTACGTCTCATTCACCAGCAGAATCGCCGGTGCGGGAGTCGACACGCGGAACTCCAGCGTCTGCACACGCTCGACGGCACTCAGGATCGTGGCCTGCGATGGCGACTGCACCGACGCGAACCTCATCGGCCCGACCGCGGACGTCAGAGGATCGAAGGACGGCGACTCGACGATGCGAATCGCATCCGCGAGAAGCGCCGGCGCCTCGATCCTGCGCACGAACATCGCGCGCGGCAACGGCTGCGGCGCATTGCTGCATCCGGCGATGCTCAGCCATCGGACGTTTCCGTCGCTCTGCACACGTTCGGCGATGATCCGGCTCATGACCGAGAACATGCCGTCGGGCGAACGGTCGATCGCGTAGCGGATCCCGCCCGCGGCGCCGAACATCGGCTCCAGCCGTTTCGCGCGGCGGTGATAGTCCGCGCGGGACGGCACCTGCCCTCCCTCCGACGGCGCTACGAACATGCGCAGCGGCTGCAACGCAGGGACATCGTAAGGCGCGAAGAAGTCGATGGGAATCGTGAGCACGGCGGCGATGGCGACCGGCACCAGCGTCACCAGTTGCCAGGCGCGCCTCGACAACGGCTTCGCGGCGAGGACGACGATCGCCACCGTCAGCGGAATGGCGAACTTTTCCGGATAGCGCGCAAAGCGCAATCGGGGCGCCGCGTTCACCACCGCGGCAACGATCGGATTGAAACTGCCGAGAGCGAAGAAGAGCGAGACGGCGCTGATGATCGCGTACCGCGACCGCTGCCACAGCGCGGGAATGGCCACGATGCCGATGAAGAGCGACAGAAAAAGATGCGGCGACGTGATCGTGAACCAGGGGCCGATCAGCATCTCGAGAATCCGGATCGGCGAGAGCGAGGCATTGAGCACCGTCTGCGCCGAATACCCCCTCGCCCTCTCCACCTCAGACGCAATCTCGGAGTAGGCGATGAGCTGCGGCAGCGCGATGACGAACGTGACCGCGGCGGCAGGGAGCAGCTTCCATGAGGGCCACAGGATCGCCACGCCGATGGCGGCGGCGACGATCGTGACCGGCTCACTCCCGAGCGCGAGCAGCCCGAACGCCGTACCCAGAAAGAAGATGTGGCGCCGCTCGGCGGCGAGGAACGCGAACGGAATCACCGCGATGGCCACGATGAGGTTGTAGAAACCTGTGGCCGAGATGGCGACGCCGCTCAACACGTACAGCCATGCCGCATACGGCGATCGCGACAGCGCGCGCATCGCGAACCACGCGGCCACCAGATGAATGATGAAGTGCAGATTGAACGCGACGTGCGGCGGCAGCAGGAGATACAGGAAGTTGTCGGGATAGAACGTCAGGGTGTTCGGATTGCCAGCCAGCGGCTGCCCGCCGCCGTCATGAAAGTTCCAGTACGGAATCTCGCCAGCGCGAAAAACGCGCGACGAAACGACCTTCACGGGATAGTGCGTGGAGAAGTTGTCGCGATAAAAAAAGAACCCGAAGTACGCAATGGCGAGCGCAGCGATCAGGCCGGTTAACGCGGCCGTCAGCCGCATACGCTTCGACATTTTGTCAGGCGAGTCGCGAGTCGCGAGTCGGAGGTCGGCAGGCGTTTCCGACCAGCGACCCGCGACCTCCGACCCGCTCTTATTATCGAGTAAGATCGCCCATCATGACGACGATTCACGAAGAGCGGCATGCCGCCACGGGTCACGATTTTCTCGAGCGGACGCTCCAGCAGGTCGATCCGGAGATCGCCAGCGCGATTCAGCTCGAAACCGACCGCCAGAACGACACGCTCGAGCTCATCGCTTCGGAGAATCACGTGTCGCGGGCGGTGCTCACCGCGATGGGATCCGTGTTCACCAACAAGTACGCGGAAGGCTATCCGGGAAAACGCTATTACGGCGGATGCGGACCGACCGACATCGTCGAGACCATCGCCATCGAGCGCGCGAAGAGACTCTTCAGCGCCGAGCACGCCAACGTGCAGCCGCACTCCGGCTCGCAGGCGAACATGTCCGTGTATTTCGCCGTGCTCAAACCAGGCGACACGATCATGGGCATGGACCTGTCGCACGGCGGGCACCTCACACACGGCCACCCGCTCTCGTACAGCGGCCGCGACTTCAAGGTCGTCGCCTATCACGTGCGCAAGGACGATGAGCTCATCGACTACGACGAGATGGCGCGCCTGGCCGAGGAGCATAAGCCACGGCTGATCATCTGCGGAGCGTCGGCGTACTCCCGCATCATCGACTTCAAGCGCATCCGCGAAGTGGCCGACTCGGTTGGTGCTCTCATGATGGCGGACATCGCGCACATCGCCGGACTGGTGGTGACGGGCAACCATCCTTCGCCCGTTCCCTACGCCGACTTCGTCACCACGACCACGCACAAGACGCTGCGCGGACCGCGCGCCGGACTCGTGCTGTGCAGGGAAAAATACGCGAAGGATCTCGATCGCTCGGTCTTCCCGGGCGTGCAGGGTGGGCCGCTCGTCCACATCATCGCCGCGAAGGCGGTGGCCTTCAACGAGGCGCTCACCCCGGAGTTCAAGGAATATCAGACGCAGATCGTGCGCAACGCCAAGGCGCTCGCCGCGGATGTTGCGGAGACCGGCTTCCGCATCATCTCCGGCGGCACGGACAATCATCTCTTCATGACCGACATCTACTCGAAGGGCATCACCGGCAAGGACGGACAGAATTTCCTGGAGGCGGCGAACATCACGGTCAACAAGAACACCATCCCGTTCGATACGCAGAAGCCGATGGTCGCATCGGGCATCCGCATCGGTACGCCTGCGGTGACCACACGCGGCCTGCGCGAGCCGGAGATGAAGACGATCGCGCAGCTCATCGCGCGCGTTCTCGACAGCAAGGGAGACGCCGGCGTGATTGCGCAAGTCAAGAAAGACGTCAAGACGGTTTGTGACCGGTTTCCGATCTACTGAGAAAGATACAAGGACTGAGGACTGAGGACTGAGGACTGAGGGCTGAGCCACCATTCGGCCGTGTCGAGCTCAGTCCTCAGTCCTCAGACCTCAGTCCTCGTCCCAGTCCTATGAAAAAGCGCTTTCCCTACTATCCGATCTTCCTCGACATCGAAGATCGCAACGTGGTGATCATCGGCGGCGGCAACGTCTGCGCGCGGAAGGCCGAGACGATGCTGAAGTACGGTGCGCGCGTCACGGTCATCGCACCTGAATTTCACGAGGACATCGATCGCTACGCGCGCGAAGAGAAGCTGACCGTGCGCCGGAAGACGTACGAGGAGCGCGACCTCGACGGTGCCTCGGTCGTCATCGCCTCGACGGACGACGCGTGCATCAACGGCCGCATCGCGCGCGACTGCCGGCGGCGGAAGATCCCCGTCAACGTCGTCGACGTGACTCATCTCTGCGAGTTCATCGTGCCCGCGATCGTCGAGCAGGGCTCGATCCAGGTGGCCGTTTCAACGGGCGGGAAGTCGCCCGCGCTGGCGCGGACGCTCAAGGAAGACCTGCACGACTTCGTCGGCCCCGAGTACGCGGAGCTCAACGACGCTCTGGGCTCGCTGCGGAAGTCGGCGAAGAAGATCCTGCCGACCGACGTCGATCGCAAGCGATTCTTCGACGGCATCCTCGCGCGCGGGGTCCTTGGCATGCTGCGCGAGGGCGATCGCCGGCTGGCATTTCAGACGATCGCCAGCGCATGCGACGAGGCGGGCGTGGCGGTGAGCGATCGCATCGCCGACGAGTTGCGATGACGCGCAAGGCGGCGTGGGTCGTCGCCGCGTATGCGTTTCTTGCTGTCATCGTTGTTCCCGTCTTTCCGCATTTCGTTTCGCCGAACGAGTTCACGCGATGGGCCACGGCGGTCGCGATCGTCGAGGGGCACACCTTCGAGGTCACTCCGCTGCTCGCGCTCCTGGGCCCCGACGTCGAAGACCTCTCGCTCGTGAACGGCCACTACTACTCGAACAAAGCACCGGGCGGCGCGATCGCCGGGTTGCCGGCCTATGCGCTGGCCCGGCTCTTCGTCGGCCCGCCTTCCGCGTCAAACGTGCGGACGACCCTCACCGCGATGCGCCTCTTGAGCGCGACGTTGCCGGTAATCCTGCTCGCCCTCCTCTTCGTGCGCATCGCCAACCGCCTGGGCGCCAGCCAGACCACGACCGCGCTATTCGTCCTTCTGTTCGCAACGCCGCTCTTCGCGTACGGGCTCCTCGACTTCTCGCATGCCTTGGCGGCGTTCGCGCTCTTTGCCGCGTGGGCGCTGCTCTTCGTCGATTCGTCGGCGCGCGGCGACGTTCTCGCGGGTGCGCTCATCGGCGTCGCGGTGGTTTCGGAGTATCCGGCGCTCATCGCCGGCGCCGTGCTGATCGCGTTCGTTCCCGGCATCCGAAGCCTGCTTCGCATCGGCGTGGGTGGCTTGCCGTTCGCCATCGCGCTCGCGATCTACAACCGCATGGTCTTCGGGAGCGTCTTCACTCTGTCATCGGCGTTCGAGCGCGACCCCGCGTTCCGCCAGCTCGCGAAACGTGGCCTGTTCGGCATCGGACTACCGGATCCGATCAACATGGCGCATCTGCTCTTCGATCCGAGCAAGGGCCTGTTCGTCTTCTCGCCGATTCTGCTCGCAGGGCTCATCGCCATTCCTCGCGTGCGCTCGGCGCTCACGCGGCGGCAGTTCTGGTCCCTGACGCTCACACCGCTCGCGATCTTTCTGACCTACGCGGGATATCCGAACTGGCACGGCGGCTGGACCGTCGGCGCGCGCTATCTCGTTCCGGCGCTTCCATTCCTCGCACTGCTCGTGGCCTTCGCGACCGCCACCTGGGCCGAATCGTTCCTCCTCGGCGCCTCCGTCGCCGCGGTCTCGTTGACGTCGCTGGTGTGGCCGTTCGTCCCCCCGAGCGTGCCGGCGCCGTGGAGTACGTACGCGCTGCCGTTGCTGCGCCATGGCCTCGTAGCACCGAACCTCTTTCACCTGATCGCGAGGCCTCTGGCCATCGCCGTTCCGTTCGCTGTCGTCTTCGCCGCGCTGATGATCATCGTCGACAAGCGCGCGATCGCCATCGCCGGCGCGGCGGTGTGCATCGCACTCGGCGCCGCGGTGCAGGTCAAGCCGATCGTGACCGTGGGCCGCGCGTACATCGAGCAGGTCAGCTTCGAACAGGCAGGCGCGCTGGCCCGCGCGACGCCGCCGGGAATGACGATCAATCCGGGGTTCTACCGTCGCGCGGAGGCCGCGCGAACGCTGCCGCCGACATCCTGGCCGTTCTGAAGCTCGGAAGTAATGATGTTGAATGGATTGTCGTCCCGAGCGTAGCGAGGGACGGTGTGGGTGGGAGGCACGATGCTCGTGTTGCGCGCCACTCGCTACGCTCGGGATGACACCTTCACTTCGGAGCTGCCCAGCTTTCCAGCCGGAACGCGATCGCGAAAAATACGATGGTGGTAGATGCCCTTCTTGTGCAGCTTGTAGAAGAACATCGTCTTCAGGATCTCGAGCCCGTAACGCACGGAGCGGCCGAACCCGATCTGTGAGGCCTCATCGAAGTAGCGCGTGGAGATCGGCACCTCGCGGATGCGCATCCCTTTCGCCACCCCTTGCGCGATGATCTCAGTGTCGAACACGAAGTTGTCCGAGTTCGCCTCGAAGTTCACGCTTTCGAGATACCGGCGCGAGTAGGCGCGAAAGCCGGAGTGATACTCCGAGAGGAAGACGTAGAACGTCGCGTTCTCCACCATCGTGAGGAAGAGGTTCGCCCAGTACTTCCACTTCGGCATGCCGCCTTCGATCGGCCTTCCGCCTAACATTCGCGACCCGAACACCGCGTCGCTTTCGCCGCGCAGGAGCGGCTTGACGAGCTCGGGGATGATCTTCGGATCGTATTGATGATCGGGGTGGACCATGACGGCGACGTCGGCTCCCATCTCATCGAGCGCGGTCCGGTAGCACGTCTTCTGGTTGCCGCCGTAGCCGCGGTTCTTCGCGTGGACGACCACCCGCATCGGCAGGCCGCGCGCCAGCTCGACGGTGCGGTCGCGCGAGCAGTCGTCGACCAGCAGAATCTCGTCGACCCAGTCCTGCGGGATGTCCTCGAATGTCGCCTTCAGCGTCTTCTCGGCGTTGTACGCCGGGAGCACAGCGACCACCTTCTTCTCATGCAGAGGCATGGGCAGCGAGGGAGGGTAACACGATAGAATCCACGCCGCTTGACTGACGCCCTCGCGACGGGTGATGCGCCAGCATCCCTCCCTTTGATCCAGGAACTTCCCAGGATGAGCCGCCGCGCGGACGTGCTGGCGGTCGCCTCCCTGGCCCTCATCGTGACCCTGAGTTTTGCCGACGTCCTGATCGGCATCAACAACTTCTACATGCGCGACATGACGCGCTACTACTACCCGACCAAGCAGATCCTTCGCGAGATCGCGCTGGGTGGCGAGTTTCCTTTCTGGAACCGTTACTTTTCCGCGGGCCAGCCGATCGCCGCCAACCCGGAGCACGAGGTTCTCTATCCGTTCACCTGGCTCATCCTTCTGCCGAGCTACGACTTCGGATACCGGCTCCACATTCTCATCCACCTCTACATCGGCGTCCTCGGCATGTACGCGCTGCTGCGATCGATGGAGATCCGCGTCGAGGCCGCGTGGTTCGGCGCGCTGTCGTTCGGCATGGGCGGGCTCTTTCTGTCGTACGTGAATCTGCTGCCGATCCTCTTTTGCACCGCCTGGCTGCCTCTCACCTGTCTCTACGTCCGGCGTTTTCTGCTCCAGCATTCCGCGCGCGACTTCGCGCTCAGCTCTTTGTTTCTCGGTCTGCAGTTTCTCGTGGCGGAGCCGACGAGCGTGGCGCAGACCGGCCTGCTTCTGGGGATGTATGCGCTCTATCGCGGCTGGTATTCGCCGCGCCGGATCACGAAGTCCGCGTCGTCCGTGCTCTGGATTGCGATCATCTCGATCACGGCGTTCGCGATCGGGGCGGCCCAGATCATCCCGGCCATCGATCACGTCCGCGATTCGGCGCGTTCGCGCGTCTTCGAGTTCGATCTCGTCAGCGCCTGGAGCATGCCCTGGGCGAAGTTCGCCGAGATGATCTTCCCCAACATCCTGGGCCACATCTCGATCAAGCAGGTGATGTGGTACTGGGGCGGCGGGCTCTATCCGGGAATGGGTTCGCCGTTTCTGTTCAGCGTCTACTCCGGTCTGGCGGTGATGGCGCTGGCGATCGGCGGCGCACTCACGCGTCCACGCGGCGGGCGGTTCGTTCTGCTGCTGTGCGTGTTGTCGTCGCTGATGGCGTTAGGCGGTCACACGCCTCTTCTGAAATTCCTGTACGACCGCGGGATCGCGACGTCGATCCGCTATCCGGAGAAATTCGCACTGATCGGCGTCTTCGCGCTGATCCTCTTCGCATCGCAGATGCTCGATCGCCTGCTGAGCGGCGATGAAGGCGTCCGCGACGCCACCCTCGGATTCGCGGTCGCCGTGACCCTGGTGGCCGCGACGCTCTCCGTGCTCGCCTTCACGCCGCTCTACCGGCGGACCTTGATGCACATCTGGGCGATGACCGCCAACGCCGGCACGAACTACGAGGTCAAGCTGTCGCAATACGACTGGATCATCGCGGCCGTCCGCGGCGCGCTGCTCGTCGCGTTGCTGCTCACGGCACGCATCCGGTATCGGCGCGCGTGGCTCCTCGCCGGAGCGATCTTCGTCATCGCCGATCTCACCCTTTGCACTTACGAGTTGAATCCGAGAATGCCGCGCCGGTTCTTCGATTCGCCTCCGGCATCGAGAGTCTTCCCGCCGAACCGCGCTGACTTCCGGCTCTTCCACGAGGCGGACTGGTACGGACAGGAAGAGATCGCGCGACAGTATTTCTCCACCGCCGATGCGGTGTACTGGATCGTGCGGAATGGTCTTTTTCCCATGACCCCCGCGGGGTCGAAGATCCATACGGTGCTGGAGCGCGACTACGACAAGACGGCGCTCATTCCGACGATCGATTTCACGGACTCGGTCTGGGACGTGAAACGCTCCGGACGCGCGGACTGGTGGCAGCCGTTCATGGCGATGTCGAACGCGTGGTACCGCGCCGAGTACCGCCCGGTTGCGCCGGAAAAAGCGCGCATCAAGGGGAACTTCAAGGAAGCGATGCCGATGCGCTTCATCGAGACCGAGCACTACCCGCGCTATTACCTTGCCGATCAGGTGGTGACGATCCGCGACCGGCAGGACTTCCTGAAAAAGCTCATTGGAGAAAAATTCAGCAGCAAGGTGGCGTTCATCGCGCAGCCGGGATTCGTGCCGGGAAGCGGCGTCATCAGTCGCGTCGTGGAGACGGCGAACGTCGCCTCGCTGGACGTGGAGAGCTTCGGCCAGAACTTCCTGGTCATGAGCGTGACGCCGCACAAGTATTGGCGCATCTTCATGGATGATGTCCGCGTCCCCGCGGTCGTCACCAACATCGGGTATCAGGGTATTGTTGTCACCCCGGGGCGGCACCACATCGTGATGCGATACCGCAATGAGCTCGTGCTCGTGGGACTGGCGATCTCGACCTGCGTCACGCTGCTCATGCTGATGATCGCGATCTTTGCCGGGCCACGCGACTACCGCGGCCTCGACGCGTATGAAGAAACGGTGCACGTCGTCTCCGACGCGACGGGCCGGCATGTGGAACCCGCGACGCCGTGATGCGAACGATTCTGATTGCTGCGCTGGTCCTCACAACCGCCGCGGCGGTGTTGTTCTGGATGCACAATCGCGAAGCGGCCGACGGCGGTGAGACGTTCATTCCGAAGCCCGCGCACATGACTCCCGAAATCGAACGGCTGCAGGCGTACGTCCGCATCGATACGTCGAATCCTCCGGGAAAAGAGCTGGCCGGTGCACGCTTTCTCGCCGGCCTTCTGCAGAAAGACGGCGTGCCCTCCGAGATCATCGAGTCCGCACCGGGCCGCGCCAGTCTGTACGCCCGCCTCAAAGGCCGCCGCCCCAATGAAGGGCTCCTGCTCCTCAATCACATCGACGTGGTGCCGGCAGACCCGAAGACATGGACGCATCCGCCATTTGCAGCGTCGATCGCGTTCAACATGATGTACGGTCGCGGCACGCTCGACATGAAGGGCGTCGGGATGTGTGAGCTGGAGGCGTTCCTCGCGGTCGCGCGCAGCGGGCGCAGCCCGGAGCGGGACATCGTCTTTCTTGCCGAAGCGGATGAAGAGGAAGGGGGCGCACTCGGACTTCGCTGGATCGTCAAGAATCGCCCCGACGTCATCGCCGGCGTGCGCTACGCATTGAATGAAGGCGGCATCACCGAGACGCAGCGGGAGGAGCTCACCTACTTCGGCATCGAAGTGGGCACGAAGATGATGGTCCACGCGAGGCTCGAGGCTCCGTCGCGCGAGCAGTTGCAGCGCCTCCGCCTGGCCCTCGAGCCGTACATGACGCCGCGCGATCCCGATCGCGTCCTGCCCGAGGTGCGCGATTTCTTCCATGCGCTGGCGCCGAAGCGCGTCGAGCAAGGGCAGCTCCTGACCGACATCGACCGTACGATCGCTACGGGAAAATTCTGGCTTCTTCAGCGGCCCTACAAGGAGCTGACGCAGAACGTCGTCTGGGCCCGCGGCGTCAACCGAACCGATTCCGGTTTCTCGCTCGATGTCCTCATGTACAGCCTTCCCGATGAGCTTCCCGAAAGGCGGATCGAGTGGCTGCAGGAGTTCATGAAGCCATTCGGCGCCCGGATCGCGACGATCGTCAAGAAGAACGGTCCATGTCCTCTCAGTTCCCACAACACGCCGCTCTTCGAACTGCTCACGCGCGAGATTCATCGCACGTACGGCAACGTGAGCATCGGTACCGAGGTTCTGGCGGCGTCATCGAATGACTCGAAGTATCTCCGGCCGCTTGGAATCAACTGCTATGGCCTGTGGCCGTTCCCGGTCGACTATTTCCAGTCGCAGGGCATTCATGGGGCCGACGAGCGCGTGCGTCTGGACTGGTACATGAGCGGCGTGACTCTGATGAAAAATGTTATTCAAAGCTACGCGTTCGATTCTTCAGCGAATTGACACTCTTTGTCACGATACCTGAGACATTCCGTCAAAAATCGGCAGAACCTGTAAAGTCGACCGCGTGTAAATCATAGAATCTAAATGGTTTTTTAGATTGGCGCACATGGAATATCGATTGCCCTAGTGGAGATCGTCCGATTCACAACATTAGGAGGATTTGAATGAAGAAGAACCAGAAGGGTTTCACACTGATCGAGCTGCTGATCGTCGTCGCGATCATCGGCATCCTGGCGGCCATCGCCATCCCGAACCTGCTCACCGCAATGCAGCGGTCGAAGCAGAAGAGAACCATGGCCGACATCCGCACGATCGCGACCGCATGGGAAGCACGCGCGACCGACGTGAACAAGTACAACGCAGCCGGCGCGCTCTCGCTCCCGACTGCCAGCGTTGCGGTTTCCGACCTCAACACCTACCTCGCCCCGACGTACGTCAAGACGTTCCCGGTGCGCGATGGTTGGGGTAATGGTTGGGCATTCTACGCGGACCAGAATTTCGGTAGCGCGATTGCAGCCCAGCAGTACGTCATCGTCTCGAAGGGCAAGGACGGCTCATCGCAGAGCGCGCTGGTTGGCGGCGCTTCGACGAACTTCGATTGCGACATCGTCTACGGCAACGGCACCTTCCTGCAGTATCCGGAAGGCGTCCAGCAGCAGTAACCAAGCAATTTCGCTCTTCACTCAGGGCACCCTTTACGGGTGCCCTGTTCTGTTTTGGACACTTTTTGGCGTAAAACCCCCTGGTCCACTGCCAGAAAGTGACGGCAACGCGAGCGCCTAGATTCTCATATCTATCAAACGAAGCGACTTAGAAGCATACTCATCGTGGTATCCCGATTGCGATCCAGCGGGTCAGTTGTCCAACAATGAGGAGACACTGTGAAGAAGAACCAGAAGGGTTTTACTCTCATCGAGCTGCTGATCGTCGTCGCGATCATCGGCATCCTGGCGGCCATCGCCATCCCGAACCTGCTCACCGCAATGCAGCGGTCGAAGCAGAAGAGAACCATGGCCGATATCCGCACGATCGCGACCGCATGGGAAGCACGCGCGACCGACGTGAACAAGTACAACGCAGCCGGCGCGCTCTCGCTC
>JBBRMQ010000090.1:0-14934 GCA_038230775.1 Thermoanaerobaculia bacterium | reverse complement strand
GCCTTCGTGCGATGCGAGGAAGATCGCGTTGATGGCTCCGGCCGACACTCCGGTGATGATCTGAAAGTGCAGGTTCGGGAAGTGTCGTGCGAGGCCGCGAAGCAGACCGACCTGATAGGCGGCTCGGGCGCCGCCGCCGGTGAGCATGACGGCGAGGTCGCCTTCCGGCTCCGGTTTCGGGACGATTTGCAGATCGTGCAACGCCACCGGCTCATCCGTTTTCAAGCGCCACGCCAAGAAAACGGTTGACGGTTGACGGTTGACAGTTGACGGTAAGAGACGACGGTCTTCTTCGCGTCCTCTGTCAACCGTCCACCGTCAACCGCTTTAAGATGCTCTCGTGCGAGTGGCCGTCGTGGGCGGAGGCATCAACGGGGCGGGAATCGCGTGGGAGCTGGCGCGCAAGGACTACGAAGTCACGCTCTTCGAGAAGCGGCGCTGCGGCGAACAGACCTCTTCCGCGACGACGAAGATGATTCATGGCGGCATCCGCTATCTCGAAGGCCTGCATGTCGCGCTGGTCCGCGAGTCCCTCCGCGAGCGGGCCTGGCTGCTGGAGCATGTGCCGCAGCTCGTGCACCCGATCGAGATGCTGTTGCCGATTTATCGAGACAGCCCGCGCAGTCGCGCGATGATTCGCATCGGTCTCGCGCTCTACGACGCGCTGGCGGCGCGGGGCAGCATCGATCGTCACCGAAAGCTCTCGCCGGCCCAGCTCATCGAGCGCGCGCCGCTCGTCGAGCGCGATCTGCGCGGCGGCTTCACGTTCTGGGATGCGCAGACCGACGATCGGGAGCTCGTAAGCGCGGTCGTCGCTTCTGCCAGACGCGACGGCGTCATCGTGCGGGAGAACACCCGTGTCGCGGCAATCCGCAAGGACGGCGCCGACTGGATGCTTCACACCGGCGCGGACGAGGAGCGCTTCCGCGTCGTGATCAACGCCGCCGGTCCGTGGATGAACGAGCTGCTGGCGTCCAACAGAATGAAATCACGCTATCGTCTGTCGCTCGTGCGGGGCTCGCATCTCGTGCTGAAGCATCGCGTCAGCGACGCCGGAATGCTCCTGCAGTCATCGGACGACCGCCGCATCTTCTTCGTCCTGCCGTGGAAGAACACAACCCTGGTGGGAACGACGGAGGTTGTGCATACGCAGCCGCTGGAGGATGTTGCGGCGTCGCCGGAGGAGATCGAGTATCTCGTCGCTCGGTTCAATCGTTACATCCGCCAGCCGATCACGAACGCCGACGTCGCCTCGACCTTTGCGGGCGTGCGGCCGCTGGTGGGGCGCTCGTCGAATCCGAGCGCCATCGGCCGCGAGTACCGAATCGAGCGCAAAGGAAACCTGATCAATGTGTTCGGCGGGAAGATGACGACGTTCATGTCTCTGGCGCGGAATGTCGGCACGCGCGTGGATAATTACTTCGGACAACCGCGGGAGGCCAAAGAGCCCGTGTTCGAGTCATGAGCCATTACGTCACCGATCTCTCCGGAGAGAAAAAGCCGCGCACGCTTCCCGCCCGCGACCTCGACCCCGTCGAAACCCGCATCCTCGGAGCGCTCGCCGAGAAGCAGATGTCGACGCCCGAATACTACCCGCTGACTCTCAACGCGCTGGTCGCGGCGTGCAGTCAGAAATCGAATCGCGAGCCGGTGATGGAGCTGGGCGCGAGCGAGATCCAGCGCGCACTCGACCGGCTCCAGGACGAGAAGCTCGTTTGGAAGGTGTTAGGCGGCCGGGCGACGCGCTGGGAGCACAACCTCGATACGGCGCTGCAGCTCGATCGCCCGTCGAAGGCGGTCATGACGCTGCTGTTCCTGCGAGGGCCGCAGACGCCGGGCGAGTTGCGCGGACGCAGCGACCGGTTGCACTCCTTCGAATCCATCGAGGAAGTCGAGGACACGTTGGGCCATCTCGACTCGCTGGTCGCCGAGCTGCCGCGGCGGCCGGGGCAGAAAGAATCGCGATGGATGCAGACGCTGGGCGGTAAACACATCGAGACAGTCTCCGCCGCGGCTCCGATGGAAGAATCTCGAAGTGAGCCGTTGTCTGCGCGAGTCCAGAAACTCGAAGAGCAGGTCTCGCAGCTCACGAACGAGTTGAAAGACCTCAAAGAGAAGCTCGGGGGCTGAGTGTGGGCTAGCGCCACACATCACATTGCTGCGTGGCGGCTGACGGTCCGGACGCGCACGAACGCATAGATCCCCTGCGGCTTGTGGCCGTAGCTTCGGATCAGGCTCTTCGTGCTGCTGTGATAGTCGACGTTGATGCCGAGGCCGGCGCGGTACGCGTTGTTGCGTACGACGTCGAGGATGTAGCCAAGCGTCACGTGTGCCATCCGCCGTTGATCGACGGTAAAGACGCCGGCCGGACGATCGATCCACTCGGCGCGTGCCAGAACGGTGCTGCGTCCGGGGCGCAGTGCGGTTTCGAGGCCGTACGCCGTGCTCTGGCCGCGCCTGGTCCACAACGCAGAGGTCGATGAGGCGCCCGCGTTGTACGTGAGCGATCCGCTCGTCACGTCTTCGTTCCCGTCGCCCAGGCGACCGGCGGAGAGTTGCGCCGAGAGACGCGACTGCGGCGCGATTGCCACCCGCGCGCTCCACGAATCGATCTTGCCGTCGTCGATCGATGTGTGGCGGCTGGTGGTGTTCGAAGCGTGGAAAACACCGCCGTCGATCGCGAAGCTCTGCCAGAACGCGCCCACGCTGATGACCCGTGTCGCGACGTGAAACGATTCCTGCACGTCGTACGCAAACGGTGCTTCGGCGATATCGACAGACGAGCTCCTCTGCGCGAACGGCTCGGCGCCGAGCGGAGGCTCGCCGACTGGGGCAAGGTAGACCCGCAGCGCGTGCCACTCGGCGCCGACCGCGATCTCCTGCACGAGATCGTGTGCACGCATCCGATCGACGAGCGGTCCCCCGCTGCCGGGAGAAATGTACTGCAGCAGTTGCGGGTAACCCTCACGCGGAATCGTGAGGGGCTCCAGACTGATCCGCGCGCCGGCCAGGATCGTCGCCCTGCCGATCTGCCGTTCCGCGCCGGCGGACAGCCAGTTCGTCGAGAAGAGTTTGCTCTCGCCATTTTTCGGTCCCGCCTGCGAGGCATGCGTGACGAAGAGCGCGCCCTCGAAGAAGGGACGCCATTGCGCCTGGGCGCTGAGCGACATGAAGAGAATGATGAGGAGCGAGTATCGGCGCATGGGCTAGGCCGAAGCCTCCGCCACCACCGCCGTGCCGTAGCAGAGGACTTCCGTGACGCCCTGCATCACCTCCGTCGCGTCGTCGCGGACGCCGATCACCGCGTTTGCGCCCATCGCCTGCGCGTGCTGGAGCATCATCGCGAAGGCCTCGCCGCGCGTTTTCTCGCAGAGCTCCGTGAGGATCGTGATGTTGCCGCCGACGATGGTCTGCAGTCCGGCGCCGATCGTGCCGAGGATGGAGCGCGAGCGCACGGTGATCCCGCGGACGATGCCGAGGTTGCGCGTGATCCGATAGCCGTCGAATGTGAATGCTGTAGTGGTCATGCTCTGGTTCATGACGACAGCTTAACGGACAGTTCGTGCGAAGATGTGAGGAAGGGAGACAACTCGATGTCAAAGATCAACGGAGACAAGGCGCGCACCGCGGTGCAGAAACGGCACAACGCGCAGCAGCGTGAGAAGGACCGTCAGCGCAAGGCGGAAGCGGCGGCGAAGGCCGCAAAGCCCGCGGCGAAGTGACGGCTTCAGTGTGAGGACCGGCTTCAGCCGGTCAATGGCCGGCTAAAGCCTGCCCACACACAGAAGCCGTTTCTCAGTCACTTCGCGAAGATGTTGTCGACCGGCGTTATTGTCACGCGCTCGGGCCTGATGTTCAGCTTGTAGGCGCCGATTACCTTGTCCTCATCCATGATGTCCGTGGGCTTCGGTGCGTCGTATTTGATCTCCGAGACCGCATCGCTGACCAGGAGATCGCGCAGCGCTTCCGCATCCTTCGTTACGATCACCACGTTGAGATCGGCGGGCGAGAGGTACTTCCTGATTGCGCGATTGACGTCATCGAGCGTGAGCCTGGCGTACTGACCACGCATGTACTGCGTGTACTCCGGAATCCCGTACCACCAGGAGTCGAGCGCGTACCCGAGCTGCTGATCCTGCGTCGACGTGGCGACGTAAACGTTCTTCATGAGGTACTGACGCGTGTTCTCGAAATCGGTTTTCGTCAGTCCATTCTGCACGAGACCGTTCAGCTCGTAGAGCGCGAGGCGCAGCGCCATATGCGCGTTTGCCGGCACCACCGGGCGGATCCACAACTCGAATGCCTGCGCGCGCCGCGCGATGTTGGCACTGGGGAAAAACTGTCCGCCCGGATTGTTGAAGTATTCGATGTACGCGTAGTCGCCGTAGTTCAGGCCGCGGATCTCGCGCAGGCGGTTGAAGAGCCGGCCGGACGACATGCGATGTTCGCCCAGCCACGCGCGTGCGACGTTGAGCGCCGCGAAGTCGACGCCGTCCGCGCGGGTCAGCGGCAGCGGGGCGCCGATCGAGATCGCCGTGGCGCGCGTCTCTTTCTGGATGATCTCGACCGTGAGGCCTTCCGACTTCCGGCCCGCGATCGGTGCCAGGCCCTTCATTCCCGTCGCCAGTTTCGATCCTTGCGGGAGCTGCTCCACGTCCTTTTTGAGGTGCGTGAGCATGGAATCGGGATAGTCGCCCGAGATTCCGACGACGACGTTCGATCGCGTGTAGTTGTCGCCGATGAAGCGCTTCACATCATCGAGCGTGATGGACTGCAGGCCGGCGACGGTGCCAAGGGGAGTGTGGCCGTACGGGGTGCCGTGGTAGAGGCGATTCATGAGCTCTTCCTTGCCGAGCTCCTCTTCGTTGTTGTTGCGGAGGTTTTCCCTGAGGGCGTTGAGCTGGCCGTCCTTGATGCGCGTGAAGTCCTCGTCGCGGAACGCAGGCGCCAGCAGCTGCGGCATTGCGATGTCGAAGAACTTCTTCCAGTTGTCGCGATGGATCGTGCCGGTGAGCGTCGTCATGTCCTTGTCGACGCGGCTGTAGAACGCGCCGGCCATCGGGTAGAGCGCCTTGCGAATCTCATCGATCTTCATAGCCTGCGAACCGGCGTCGACGACCATCTCGGCCGCAAGCGCCGCCAGCCCCTCTTTGCCCTGCGGATCGGACGCCGAGCCGCTGTTGAAGAGCAGCTTGAACTCGACCTGCGGCACGATCGACTTCTGCGTGATGACGCGCAGGGTGTTCGTAGCGGATGCGGGCTCCTGCATCGAGCTCGACATCGCGCTGGACATGGCGCTGGCAACGGGTTGGGCCGTGAATGTCGCGAGCTTCGGCCATGCGCTCATCGCCGATGGCATCGCGTCTTTCGACAGCGTGGTCACGATGAGGTTGTTGTCGGTGATGAATTTCTTTGCCGCGGAGCGCAGTTCGGTGGGGGTCAGCGCAGCCTGCGCGCGATAGAACTCGTTGAGCGTGTCGTAGGAGCGGTGGAACTTCACGAACTCGGAGAGAGTCTCGGCGACGGCCTCGCTGTTGTCGAGCGAGCGGATGAGCGAGTAGCGGTTGTAGGACTTCGCCTGGTCGACGCGATCCTTCGATTCCAGTTTCTCGCGCATTTTCGAGAGCGTGGCGAGGATCTGATCGCGCACGAAGAGCGTGTCGTCCATTTTCTTCACGCGGGCGAAGACGGTGAACGGATACGGATCGACGTGCGGGTCGTTGTCGTAGAACATGGCGTCGACTTTCTGTTCGTCGTCGACGAGTTTCTTGTGCAGGTCGGACGTCTCGCCAAACTCGAGATCGAAGAGCGTCTCGAGCGCGGCCGTGTCCTTCATTTCGGTGAATGCCGGGCCACGGAACGCGACGGTGACGTAGGGAAGCGTGTTCGAGCTCCAGGGCACATGCGCGTACACCGGCGCGGTGTGCGCGGCCTCGGCGGGGATCGTCGCCTTGTAGGTGCCACGCTTCCAGTCGCCCCAGTATTTCTCGACCAGCTTGACGATCTCGTCGGCCTTCACGTCGCCGGTGACGATGATCGTGGTGTACTCCGGGCGGTACCAGCGGCTGAAGAACTCTTTCGAGTAGGTGTACTGGTTCGGCATGTCCTCGATGTCTTTGATGAAGCCCATCGTGGTGTGCTTGTAGGTGTGGGTGCTATACGCTGCGTCGTGCTGAACCTCGATCAGCTTTCGCACCGGGTTCGCAGAATTCTTGTTGTACTCCCCGAGCACTGCCCGCGCCTCGGTCTTGAACGCCGCCTCGGGATAGGAGAGATTCATGAAACGGTCCGCGTAGATCTCCATGATCTTCGGCAGATCCTCTTTGGCGAAGACGATGTGGTAGACCGTGCGGTCGTCCGAGGTGTTGGCGTTCTCGCGCGCGCCGGCGCGCGTGACGACCTCGTTGTACTTTTCGGGCGGATAGGCGGGCGTGCCGCGGGACATGATGTGCTCGAAGAAGTGAGCGAAGCCCGATTTTCCGGGCTCCATCTCGTTGCGCGATCCTGTTTGCACCGGAATGTACATCGCGACGATGTTCGGGAAGCCGGTGGGCACGACGATGACCTTGAGCCCGTTGGGCATCGTCTTTTCGGTGGCGTGATAGGGGAGGACGTCGGCAGCGTGTGTCATCGCGGGAAGCAGAACAGCAAACAGGAGGGTCGTGATTCGCGTCATAGGCCGCAGATGATAGCTCGTAGCGCCGGCGGCTCGCCGGCGGGACCGCCGTCGGCCCGGCGGCGTTAGCCCACCCAGGGCCAGTTGGTCAAACCGGCCTTGCGCGGGTTGTCGCGGACGTAGGCGATGGTCTGCTCCAGCTCTCGCTCATCGCGGATGAGTCGATCAAAGTATTCACGCCCGAAAATCGGCTCTCCTACGGCGTGCGCGACGTACGACTTCCAGCTGTGAAGGACATTTGCAAGTGTTTCGCGCAGCGTAGCCACCACGTGAACGTGATTCGGCATGACGCACCAAGCATGCAGGTCATAGCGGCTTCCCTCGTGGTATCGCAGGTTCTCAGCGACGATGTTCGCGATGTTTGCTAATCGACACTCCCCAACGCCGATGTCGAGTTCCGCATCGAGACGGAAAGCGAATCGACATTGAATCTCGGAGCGCTCAACCGCATTCGGTTCGCGTGCGCCGCAAATACCGCGTTGGATCGCGAGTCGTTCTTCGCGCAAGCGGAGAATCACATGCTTCGGCAGGGAATCGCGTTCGCGATAGGTGATGAAGTAGGTGCCGCCTTCCGTCTCCCAATGAGGCAGGTAACCGCGGGAACGTACCGTGATGTTTTGGTAGGAAAACCTTCCGGGCATAGGGCGGAAGGAGCGAGTCAACGCGCAGGGGATGCGCTTCGTGTGGCGATCTGATTGTACCTCGGTGCGGCCGCCGAGCCGGCGGCGGTCCCGCCGGCGGGCCGCCGGCGTTACCCTGCGGCGTCGATGTCGTTCGCGATGTCCAGCGACTCGAACTGCGCGGCGAGGAGCTTGTGCGCTACGACGATCTCTACGATCAACACGGCGACCGGCAGCAACGTCGCGGTCAGGATGCCGATCGCCGAATGGTGCAGTAGCAGATAGGCCGGGATGAAGAGCGCCGCGGCCGGAACAACTGCGATCCCGAGGGTGAGGAGATTGCCGATCAGGAAAAGAAATCGCTGTCCCATTGCGCTGAACCCGCGGTTCGGCTCGGTGCTCATGCTCCAGGCGGGAAAGAGAATGATGGCGCCGTTCTGAATCAGGAGTTGCAGCGCGAGGACCGGCACCACGAACACAAATGCGGACACCACGAACTCCGGCGTCGTGAAGAACGCCACGCCACCGCCGCCAAACTGCAGAATGAAGACGCTGACCAGCAGCATCGCCATCTCGAACACCGACATCACGATCAGCGGCGCCATCAACTCGGACGCCAGCAGCGCCTCGGCCGACAGCGGATACGTCTTGATCACGTCCAGCCGCAGCATGTCGGTGCGCAGATCGCCTCGCAAGGCCTGCGGTCCGAAGAAGACGAACATGCAGGCGATCATGAGCCCCATCATTCCCATCGCTCCGGCGATGGCGACGTGGCTGCCGAAGATTGATGCGACCGCGGCGAGGACCAGCGGCAGCGCGATCCCGATGATCGGGAACGGCGTCATCCGCAGCGTGCCGATCAGATTTTTCCAGATGATCGCCACCTCGGGCCGTCCGGTTGCGCCTAACTGAAACGGCGGCCGGATGCGGTTGATCGCCGCAGTCGAGCGCCCCGATCGCATGCCGCGCATCCGGGAACGCCGCGCCAGTGATCGCTGCGAGGCAACGATCGACGCATCCTCGAACGCGATGTCCAGCTGCGCCGTGAGAAAGAAGAACACGAAGGCGGATGCCAGCAGAATCACGATCGGCAATGCCGGAGCCGACGAGTACACCGCCGTGCCGAAAAGCCGGGGCGCATAGAGGATCGTGCCGAGAGGAGGCACCGCGGCGGTCGTGGCAATCGCGTGCATGAACGCCTTGGCCTGCGGTGTGCCGTACGCCTCCGGGATATTAAACGACGAGTCTTGAAACTGCCTGTTGCCGATCCATCCGATGAGGGCGATCACGACGGCAACAGCAGCCAGCCGCCACCACCACCCGATGTGCATCTGTTTGAGGCGGGCGCGCGCGAACGACACGAACGTCGTGTAGACATCGAGAACCGCGAGCGCGACCCACATGCCGAGGAAATGGCTGCCCCGCATCGCGAACACGGAGAAGATCACTGCCGAGAAGAAGCTCTGCACCTGCGATCGAAGGACCTTGTATGCCAGCAGCTGTCGCCGGCTCACCGGCCCGGCGAAGAAGAACTGAATCTCCGCTTCAGAGAAAACCAGCCCGGGCGAATCGCCCGGCAGCGCCCACGAGCCGACGATGAAGAGCAGCGCCACGAAGCTGACGATCAGCATCATGAACTCGTTCACCGGCCCCTGCCGCATCGACATCACGGTGACCGCATGCTTGCGGAAGATCACGGACCAGAAGTACGTGCCGGCAAGTACTGCGCCCACGATGTAGCGCGGCTGACGCAGTCGCAGAACCGACCTCATGACGCGGTTCTTCAGATTCCGGGTGATGAGAAAAAACGCGGCGCTGGTCATGACGCCGCGGCGGTGATGCGCAGGAAGGCCTCTTCGAGCGACACATCGCCGTGGCCCTGCGCGATCTTCCACTTCAACTCGTCGATCGTGCCGTAGGCCACGCGGCGCCCGTTCTGGATCACGAGCACGAAGTCGCACGTCTCCTCGACGAGGTGCAGGAGGTGCGAGCTGAGGATGACCGCTGCTCCATCGCGCGCGCGCCGGGTGATCGATTCCTTCATGCGGCGGATGCCGAGGGGATCGAGGCCGGTCAGGGGCTCGTCGAAGATGAGGACGTCGGGTGCGTGAATGAATCCGCACGCGATCATCAGCTTCTGTTTCATGCCGCGCGAAAGCTCGCTGGGGAGCGCCTTGCGTTTGTCGGTGAGCTCGAACTCCTCCAGAAGCTCATCGAGGCGCGCGCGGTAGTCCTTCGTCTGATAGAGCCGGGCGGAGAACTGCAGATGCTCCTCGACGGTGAGGTAATCGAACAGGCGCGGCTCGTCCGGCATGAACGCGAGATGCTGCTTCGCGGCAACCGGATCGACGCGCAGATCCACCCCACCGATGTTCACCTGCCCCTCGGTCGGCGGATGAATGCCGGCAATTGCGCGGAGAGTGGTGGTCTTGCCGGCACCGTTGGGTCCAACCAGGCCGAGGATTTTGCCGCGGTCGACGGTGAAGGAGAGGGAGTCGACAGCGACCAGCGAACCGTATTGTTTGGTGAGGTTGACCACTTCGATCATCGGTGGATGATCATACGGCTTGCGAGTTGGGAAGTTGGGAAGTTGGGACGTTGGGAAGGGTGAGGCGTTAGGAAGTTGGGAGGGGACGGGGACTTCCTAACGTCCCAACATCCCAACTTCCTAACCTGGCTGTAGGTGGCCATCGTGACGTTCGCGGCCTGCAGGCCCTTCGGACCCTGGACCAGATCGAACTCGACCGCCGAGCCTTCCGCGAGCGAGCGGAAGCCCTGGGCCTGGATCGCCGAGAAGTGGACGAATACGTCCTCGCCTTTCTCAGTGGTGATGAAGCCGTAGCCTTTTGCGTCGTTGAACCATTTGACTGCACCCTTGCTGCGCATGCTTAGTGAATCTCCTTGTTGATTGTTACCTGGGGCGGACTTGTTGGGGTGCACAAGTCAACACAATAACTAGCGCCGTATTTCCATTTTTAGCTGCGGCTTTTTGAGGCCCACTTGCAGATGGTGCAACTGGCGGGGTCATGCATACGGGCAGGGCAATGCTCGCGGCCGAAATAGATCATCTGTAGATGCCGGCGGCTCCACTCGTCCTTCGGGAAAACCTTTTTCAGGTCGAGCTCGGTCTGCCCGACATTCTTTCCATTCGACAGGCGCCAGCGCGCTGCCAGTCGATGAATGTGCGTGTCGACGGCGAACGCCGGATGACCGAACGCCAGTGACATGACCACGCTCGCGGTCTTATGGCCGACTCCCGGGAGCCGCTCGAGCGCCTCCATGTCGCGCGGGACCTCGCCGCCGTGCTCATCGACCAGCATCTGCGCGAGGCGTTTGAGGTTCCGCGCTTTGGTGGGCGAGAGTCCACAGCTTCGGATCAATTTCAGGATCTCGGATTCACTCATCCGCGCCATCGCGGAGGCATTCGGCGCGCGGCGAAACAGCGCGGGCGTCACCTTGTTGACTTGCGCGTCCGTCGTCTGCGCGGACAACACCACGGCGACGAGCAACGTAAACGGATCGTGATGCTCGAGGGGAATCGGCGGCCGCGGGTAGAGGCGATCGAGGATCTCGCCGATCTTCTGTGCGCGCTCTTTCTTCTTCATGCGTCGAGTGCCGGCCAGTTCGCGACGGCCTCGGGAAGTGGAGGCGAGGGCTTCTCCCATCCCACGAGCTTCAGCAATTCCGACGTGGGTACTGCTCCTTCTCTCGAGCGCAGGACGCCTCGCGCATACGCGATCGCGCAGGTCTTGCCACGGCTCTCGATCACATGCTCGATGTAGATCCACTTCTGGTCCCACGCCGCGATCCGGCTGCGGAGCGTGAAACGCGCGAAGGTCCTGATCTCGCGCCGGTACCGAATGATCAGACCGCCGACCACAGGCGCCCATTTCTGTTTCAGCGCTTTCCGCAGGACGCCGGTCCGTGTGAGAAGGTCGGCGCGACCGAGCCCCATGATGCTGACGTAGCGCCCGTCATTGAGATGAAAATTCAAATCGATGTCGTTCGGCCAGACCCGAAAGTGCAGAACGGAAGAGTCGAGGACGCCGCGCCTGCGCCCGATGAGGGCAAAGAGTACGACGCGGAGAAAGCGAAGCAGGAGGAGCATGTTTGTAAGGCAGTAAGACGGGTAGGACGAGTAGGACGAGTAGAACCGGCGGTCCGTTTGTTTCTATGTTCTACGGCCTTACAGCCTTACTCTGCACGGTCTTACAGCCTCCACTCTTCCAACGGCCTTACTCTTCAAGCACGTTACAGTAACACCCCCAATGACCTCCCGCCGTCGTGTGCCGAACGAACAGCAGCAGCCGTTGCCCGAACCCGGCGAGCGCACGGGGCGGCACAAGTGCGTCTCGTGTCTGCGCGTGATTCCGGCGGGGGAGTATCTGCGGAACGATTTTCTCTGCGATGTCTGCGCGGCGAAGGACGAGTATCCGCTGCAGTCGACACCTTTCGATGAGTAGCGGCCGCGTCGCAGTCATTCACGACTGGCTCACCGGGATGCGCGGTGGAGAGCAGGTGCTGGAAGGCATTCTCGATGTCGTGCCCGACGCGGAGATCTTCACTCTGTTTCATTTTCCCGGGAGCGTGTCGAAGGGAATCGAGGCGCGTCCGATTCACACCTCATCGCTGCAGCGTCTTGCGCGGCGTGCGAGCGATTACCGCACTCTTCTTCCGCTCTTTCCCCGCGCGGTGCGCCGGTGGGACCTGAGCGGTTTCGATCTGGTGATCTCGTCGAGCCACTGTGTGGCGAAGGGCGTCGACGCGCGCGGCAAACCGCACCTCTGTTACTGCCACACACCGATGCGCTACATCTGGGATCGCTTCGACGACTACTTTCCGCCATCGAAGCCGCTGGCGCGCCTGGCGATGTCGACGGTGGCGCCGTTTCTCCGGCGATGGGATGTGGAGACCGCGTCCGGTGTCACGCAATTCGTCGCGAACTCGCGCTTTGTCGGTCAACGCATTCGTGATTACTACGGCCGCGACTCCAGCGTGATTCACCCCTTCGTCGACGACGTGTTTCTCGACACGCCCTTGCGCGGCGATCGCGGCGATTACCACCTCGTCGTCTCGGCGCTGGTGCCTTATAAGAAGATCGAGCTTGCCATCGCCGCGTCGGGCGACCGGCCGCTGGTCGTCATCGGCGGCGGCCCCATGCTCGACCGCCTTTCCCGGCTTGCCGGCCCCAACGTTCTCTTCCTGGGCTCCGTATCGAGGGAGGTGGTCATCGACCGGATGGCGCAGGCGCGTTCACTCATCCTTCCCGGCGTGGAAGATTTTGGAATCACTCCGGTGGAAGCGATGGCCGTCGGAACGCCGGTGGTCGCCCTGCGCGCGGGCGGCGCTCTCGACAGCGTGACTGAGGGAAGAACCGGCATTTTCTTCGACGAACCGACGGTACATTCGCTTCGCGCCGCCCTGGATGCGGTGGAGTCCGGTTCCTGGGATCGGGCGGCGATGCGCGAGCACGCGCGGACGTTCAGCCGGGCACGTTTTCAGTCACAATTCCAGAAGGCACTGAAACAGGTCATGGCGTGATCGAGAAAAAACATCGGACGCTGGCATCGATCTACTTTCTGATCGACGCCCTCGCGTCCAACGTCGCGATGCTCACCGCGTGGTTCCTCCGTTTCCGGTTCGAGGTCATCCCCGTCACCAAGGGTGCGCAGGACTTCTCGATCTACACGCATCTTCTTCCCATCGTCACGGTGGTGTTCCCGCTCGCGTTTGCGGTTCAGGGGCTGTATCGCGTGCGGCCCGCCAGGTCGAAGACCGAGGAGTGGTTGTCGGTGGCGATCGGGTGTGTGGTGGCGACGGTGGTGTTTTCCGGCGTGCTGTTGTGGGTCCGGCCCGGAAATCCGGATGTCTTCTACTCGCGCGCCACGCTCGGCATTTTCATGGTGTGCGCGATGGTGTTTGTCGTCATCGGACGCGGCATCGTGCGCGGGGCGGTCGAGTGGCGGCATCGATCGGGGCGCGATCTCGACCGCGTGCTGATCGCGGGCAACGGCGACCTCGCGCGCGCGGTCGTCGATCGCATGAAAGCGCATCGCGAGCTCGGCTTCCGCATCGTCGGCTACATCCGGAATGGCGACACGAGCGAGATCCCCGGCCTGCACTGCTACGGCTCGATCGATGATGCGGAGCGCGTGATCGAACAGAACGAAATCGACCATGTGTTCGTCGCACTACCGCATGCATCGTCCCAGACGACGGTCGCTCTCCTCGACCGGCTGGTCCGCAGCACGGTCTCGATCCACGTGGTGCCCGACCTGCTGCAGTTCATGGTTCTGCGGTCGCGCGTCGAAGACATCGACGGATTGCCCACCATCAATCTCTCCGAGACCCGTCTCGACGGCTGGAGTCTGCTCTTGAAGCGCGGGTTCGACCTGCTCGTCGCCGCGAGCGCGCTCGTGGTGTTCTCGCCGGTCATGATTGCGATCGCGTTCGCCATCTGGCTCGAGGATCGCGGCCCGATCCTGTATCGCCAGGTGCGCATGGGGTTGGACGGAAAGCCGTTCGAGATCTTCAAGTTTCGATCGATGCGCGTTGGCGCCGAGTTGGAGAGCGGTGCGAAATGGGCAGAGCGCGATGATCCGCGCCGGACGCGGGTGGGGCGGCTCATCCGGGCCTGGTCGCTCGACGAGCTGCCGCAGCTCTTCAACGTGCTTGTCGGCGACATGAGCCTCGTCGGCCCGCGCCCGGAACGGCCGCAATTCGTCGAGCAGTTCCGCGCGGAGTTCCCGCATTACATGCTCCGGCACAAAGTGCGCGCCGGAATCACCGGATGGGCGCAGGTGCACGGATGGCGAGGGAACACCTCGATCCGCATGCGCATCGAGCACGACCTCTATTACATCGAGAACTGGTCCCTGCTGCTCGACCTCAAGATCCTCTTCATGACGCTCATTCACGGTCTGCGTCACGAAAACGCGTATTAGACGGTTGACGAAGGGGCTAGGCGGCAGGTCGGGCCCCCTTGTGCGATCATGCAGTGCGAAAATCGACAGGGAGGATCTGATGACTTTCCGACGAGGTCTGCCGCTGTTTCTTGTCTTGTTAATGGGCTGCGCGTCGACCGTCCAGCCGATGTCATATTCCCATGCGACTACGAAACCGGCCCCTGAACTGTTCGACTGTATCGCCGGTGTGATTAACTCGATGGGATACAACATTCAGAACGCAAGCAAAGACGCCGGTTTCATCAAGGCAGAGAAGAAGACGAACGGTCTTGGCACCTTACTCATGGGTGGATACAACGTCTTCGACGCTCTTACTGCGAGCATTTTCAAAGATCCATCGAACGGAAATACGACACTACGCGTGTCGGCGCAAAGCGACAAGGAGCGTGCGAGGGGATTTGGCTCCGGCGCGCGTGCCATCACCGAACCATCCCTAACTCTGAAGACCGACGCGCAGAAAATCGTCACGACATGTGCTCCATGAATCTGAATTCACAACAGCCAAATTTAGACATCGCGCATATCCTCGACTCCTTCTGATGGTCGGTTACTCGGGAACGCCGCTGGCGAAGAAGCTCGGCATCAAGCCCGGCGCGACGGTCTTTGTCCAGGGCGCGCCAGCGGAGTACCCATCCGAAGAAGCGACGGTCGTCCGCAGGATCTCCGATCGGGT
>JBBRMQ010000089.1:0-14956 GCA_038230775.1 Thermoanaerobaculia bacterium | reverse complement strand
GATCACATCGCCACGATCCGTGAAGCGCGCAAGACGGATGAGCCCGATCCGGTTGCTGCGGCCGTTCTCTGCGAGCTCGCTGGCGCGCAGGGCATCACCGTCCACTTGCGCGGGGATCGGCGGCACATCCAGGACCGCGACGTCGACCTCCTCCGCAAGAGCGTCTCGACCCATCTCAACGTCGAGATGGCCGCCAACCCGGAGATGGTTCGCATCGCGCAGAACATCAAACCGCATCAGGTCACTCTCGTCCCCGAGCGCCGCGACGAACTGACGACCGAGGGCGGGCTGGATGTTGTGCTGCATGCGCCGAATCTGGAGAAGATCATCAGCCAACTGCGCGACGCGGGGATCGAGGTCTCGATGTTCGTCGATCCCGATCTCGAGCAGATCCGTCAGTGCCAGAAGCTGCGCGCGCCGAAGATCGAGATCAACACCGGCAGGTACACCGAGGCCTGGCGCAAGGGTGCATGGTCGCAGGATCTGGAGAAGGTCGCCATGGCCGCAAAGGCGGCGAAGAAGATCGGCCTCATCGTTCTAGCGGGTCACGGGCTGAACTACCGCAACATCGACGGGATCGCCCAGATCGAAGAGATCGAGGAGCTCAACATCGGCCACTCGATCATCGCCCGCGCGTCGCTGGTCGGCCTCCAGGCCGCGGTCAAGGAAATGATCCACCTGATGCGGAACCCGAGGCGCCTGCCGAGTCAGGCGCGCAATTCCTGAAGCCGTTTCCGGATCGCTGTTCGCGATGGCGTGGATCGCGCGGAAAAGCGTTCCTCTTCGTACAGCGTGATGATCGGTTGGAGCGACGTTGCGGCATCGGAGTGGTGGCGGCGCAGTTCCCGCAGCGCATCCTCCATCGTCGTCGCCTGACCCACTTCGATTCCGAGCGAGCGGAGATGATCGCGCAGCAGATCGAAGGCCGTGCGGCGGCGGCGCGCGATGGCGATCACCACGACGATGAACAGCACGCTCACCGCCGCCGTCGCCGCCGATCGAAGGGTCAGGAAGTCACGCACCCCGCGATGGGCGCCGATGTCCGCACGCGTCAGCGCGTTGCGGATGCGGCCGATGGCATCCGCGACCAGCGCGATCTGATCGCCGAGGCCGAACGTCAGAATGTAGCGGTCCCAGAAATAGTTCACCGAGTCGCTTAACGCGGACGCGTAGGCCTGAAACCCGGACGAACCGTTCCCCGGCCGCAAGCCTGCCGGCGTGGGATCGAACGTCTCCCATCGATCGCCGTTCCACGCTTCAACCCAGGCGTGCGCGTCCGCGCGGCGGACCACGAAGTAGCCGGTCAGCGGATTCAACTGACCGCCGTAGAAACCGCCGACGATGCGCGCCGGCGTGTTGAGCGCGGTCATCAGCGCCACCATGCCCGCGGCGAAGTACTCGCAGTGACCGCGACGCTCTTTCAACAGGAATTCGTCGACGGAGATCGGACGACCGATCGCAGCCGGATCCGGCAGGTACGTGAAGGTGTTCGACATGAAGCGCTCGATCAGCACGGCCTGTCGCATCGCATCCGTCTCGGTGCCGACGATCTGACGCGCAAGCGCGGTCACTGCCGGCGTCACCGGATAGTTCGCCAGCACCGGCGGCCGCTGGCGGAACGGAATGGTCGATCGCGCCAGCCGCACGTCGTAGCTCACGAGGTCGCGCCGGTTCCAGATCGAGTAGATGTCGCGCGTCGGACCTTCGTAGATCGAGGGACCGATCACTTCGTAGCTGCCCGTCGGCAGGAAGAGGCGGTTGCCAGAGACGAGGCGCTGCTGGATGGTCGCGCGCTGCGTGACACCGGACGGCCGCGCGATGCGCGTGGCGCCGTCGCGAATGTCGAGCGGAACAAAATCGCGCCGTCCCTGCAGCCATTGATTGGCGAAGAACCTCTCGTAGACCATGCCGCGCAAACGCAGCGGCGTGAAGAATGGAATCGCTTCCTGCCCCATCCACACGCGGCTGACGACCGTGGCGTCCGAACTGATCGAACGGTCTTTGTTGAAGTCGATCGAGTCGCTCAACCCCGTCGAGGCATTGTTCAACGCCTCGGCCATCCCCGGCACGAGCGGGTTGCGCACGCGGGGCAGCATCGGGAAAAGGAGCACGCCGATGAGCGTGGTGCCGGTGACGTAGAACCCGGCGGCGCGCGCGGACGGCGGCTCGATGATCCCGGACCGGCGGGCGAGGTCGCCCGTCGCCACCGAATCCGTGTGGCTGATGTGAATCAGCTGCCGGAAGAGGAAGAACATGAAGACGATCACAAACGGCACGATCGAAATGTGCGTCGCGGTCGCCAGGCTGGCGATGAACAGCAGCGCCGTGGTGAGCAGCCGCTGCGCGTCGTTGCGCTTATGCATGGCCTCGATCGGCTGGTAGGCGGCGATGAACAGCACGAGATGCGTGGACGCCGCAATCGCACTGCGCGAGATCACCGCGGCGTCAATCGCGTAAAACGCCACGTAGGCGATGCCCAGCGCGCGCATCACGGAGGCGGGGATCACGTCGGCGCCTTTTCCCATCGCGATGCGGATCGCGATCGCGATCATCACGGCGTGAAAGATGAGCAGCGGCGCGATGCTCACCGTCTGCGTACCGTAGAGAGGCACGGCGGCAAACATCGTGAGGAGCAGGAGCTCGAGCTCCTGCTTTTTCTCACGCCGCATCGGAAGCCCTCATGGCGAACAGCACGGCGTTGCGATCGATCGTCTGCACGACGGCCTCGTAGGACGGCTCGACCAGGGCGAGCGCGCGATACATCGCTGCCGCCTGCTGCTGGTCCCTGGCACGCAGCGTCAGGCGCGGCATCGAGAAGATGACTTCCAGCTCGCGGTCCAGAGTGTCTCGGATGAACGTCGCCGCCTGGCTGATCATCGTCTCGAACTCGTCGTCGGGAACGCCGCGCGGCTTGAACGGGTCGACGACCACATGAACCGCGCGGCCGGATTCGAGCTCGGTCTGCTTCATGATCCAGCGGCCGAGGCTGGCGGATTTCTTCCAGTAAACCTGTCGAAGCGAATCGCCGCGGACGTAGTCGCGGAAGGAGTGAATCTCCGTTCCCGCACCGGTGCGATTGACCGAGTGCTGCTCGCCTTCGATCGCGCGAAACCGTTCGCGGCCGGCTTCGTCCGTCAGCAGACGCGGATACACCACCACCTCGCCGCTGATGCGCACGCGCCGCTTCTTGAGGAAGAACCCGAACGGGTAGCGCGTGTACAGGTCGACCGTCTTCAACTGCACGATCCCGCGTCTGGCGAAGAAAAACGAGGCTTCGATGACGATCTCCCGCCGCCGCTCGATGAGCGGGATGAAGAACGGCTCCGCAAGCTCGTCCGAGGTGAGGATCACGTCGCGCACGTTCCAGATGCGGGAACGGTTCGCCACCCGCAGGCGGCCCGTTGCCGGACGACCGGCCCATGCTTCGTACAGGCTGTCGAATTCGACACGAAGACCACGAAGGCCGCGCTGGGACGCGACGCCCGACAACAGAAGCGCACCGAGCATGAACGCCAGCCCGATGTACAGCGAGTTGTTGCCGGTGTTGATGGCGGCGAAGCCGATGACGATCGTGAAGAGCACGAACGCCGTTCCGACCCTGGTCAGCCGAACGACACCTTGAAAACGCCAGTCGCTGGTCGGCAGATGATGCTCAATCTCGCGTCGAAGGTCGGAAAGACCGACCGCGGAGCTCATCGCGGAACGGGCAGCTCGCCCAGAATGCGTTCGATGAATTTGGCCTCGGGCGAGTAATCGCCGCGCAGGCCGCGGCGGTCCTTCATCAGGATGCGGTGCGAGAGCACTGGCCCAGCCAGGCGCTTGATGTCATCGGGGATGACGAAGTCGCGGCCGCTGACCATCGCCAGCGCCTGACAGGCTTTGTAAAACGTGAGCGCTCCGCGAGTGGAGACGCCGAGCGCAACTTCCGCGTGCGTCCGCGTGGTGTGCACCACGTTCATCAGGTAGTCGACGAGCGACTCGTTCACGTGCACGGTCGTCACGCGCTGCTGCAGGCTTCGCACTTCCTCGGCATCCAGAACCGGCTCCAGATGCTCGAGCGCGTCCTGCGCGCCGCCGGCCCGCAGCAGCTTCTTCTCGTCCGTGCTGTTCGGATAGCCGATCGTGAGCTTCATGAGGAAGCGATCGAGCTGCGACTCCGGAAGCGGATACGTTCCGACGTGCTCGATCGGGTTCTGCGTCGCGATGACCAGGAATGGATCGGGAAGCGGCAGGCGTCGCTTCTCGACGGTGATCATCCCCTCGCTCATCGCTTCGAGGAGAGCCGACTGCGACTTCGGCGTCGCGCGGTTGATCTCGTCGGCCAGAAGAACGTTGGTGAAGATCGGCCCGGAGACGAACTCGAACTCCTGCTGGTCCTGGTTGTAGATCGTCACACCGACGATGTCGGCGGGAAGCAGATCGCTCGTGAACTGGATGCGCTGGAACGAAAGCGAGATCGATCGCGCGAGCGCGTGCGCCAGGGTCGTCTTGCCCACGCCCGGGACGTCTTCGAGAAGGATGTGTCCCTTCGCCAGCAGCGCCGCGATGCAGAACTGCACCACCTCGGGCTTGCCGCGGATGACACGCTCGACGTTCGCCTGCAGCTCTGCGATTTTCTCGAACGTCTTGTTGACTGCAACCTGCTCACGCGCCATCACCAGATTCTCACTTCTCATTCTTCATAGGATCTACGTCCCTCAATGAGACGCGGATCACTTCGCTACAGTTTCTTGTACTCCGGCCCGCCCCCACCCTCCGGTGGCACCCACGTGATGATCTGATACGGATCCATGATGTCGCAGGTCTTGCAATGGAAGCAGTTCGTGAAGTTCAGGAACGGCACGCGCCCGCGGCCATCGGCAGTCGGTCGCGGTTCGTAGACGTTCGCAGGACAGAAGTGGAAGCACGGATTGCCATATTCCTGTGTGCACTTCGTGATGCAGATCTCCGTATCGCGAATCAGCAGATGCGCCGGCTGATTCTCCTCGTGCACCACGCCGCCGTAGTAGACGTCCGTCACCTTGTCGAAGGTGTACGTGTTGTCGAACTTCATTTTCTCCGGCGGGTGCGGATGCTCGTCCACGAAGTAGCTCTGGATGCGCATCATCCGTTCGTGTCCGGCGTGTCCCTCCAGTCGATTCATGAGACCGAATCCGCGTCCCTTCGTGAACATCCCGAGACCCGCATTGAGCATTCCAAGGAATTGCCCGTACTCGAACGCCTGATGGAAATTGCGTTGCAGCCACAGCTCCTCCCGCGCCCACGAGTTCTCGAAGAGCTCCTCGTACTGGCGCAGAGTGCTGGCCGAGTAGTCCTCGCGCAGGAGAGCGGCGAACGCTGTCTCCGCGGCGAGCATCCCTGATTTGATGCCGAGGTGGATGCCTTTGAGGCGGGCGCCGTTGAGGTAGCCGGCGGAGTCGCCTGTGATCATGAATCCATCGCCATAGCTGCGCGGCATCGAGAAGTAGCCGCCCTCCGGAATCGCTTTCGCGCCAGCGGAGATCATCGTTCCGCCTTCGAGAATCTTCCGGATCGAAGGATGCAGTTTGTAGCGCTGGAACTCGTGATGCGGATCGAGTGTGGGATTCCTGTAATCGAGACCGACGACGAGGCCGATGTCGACGATGCGGTCCTTCATCCCGTAAATGAATCCACCGCCGAACGTGTCCTTGTCGAGCGGCCAGCCCAGGGTGTGAATGACGGTGCCGGGCGCGAAGCGATCGTCCGGAAGTTGCCAGAGCTCTTTGACGCCGACCGAGTAGACCTGCGGCAGTTTGCCGGCACGAAGATCGAAGCTCGATTCGAGCTGCTTCGTCAGTGTTCCCCGCGGGCCTTCAGCGAGGATGGTGATCTTCGCGCGGACGTCGACGCCGGGCTCGTAGTTCGGTTTTTTCTGGCCGTTCTTGTCGACGCCTTTGTCGCCGGTGCGGACGCCGACGACGCGGCCGTCTTCCACGAGGATGCGGCTTGCGGGAAACTCCGGAAAGAGATCGACGCCCTGTTCGGCCACGATGGGAGCGAGCCAGCGAACCATCTCGCCGAGTGAGATGACGTAGTTGCCTTCGTTCTGCAGCGGCGGCGGAAGAATCGGCGCGGCAATCTTCCAGTTCTCGCCCATCATCCAGAATCCATCGTCCGTGACGGGCGACTCGACGGGGCAGCCGCGATCGAGCCAGTCAGGCATCAACTCGGCGATGCCTCGCGGATCCATCACGGCGCCGGAGATGCCGTGCGATCCGATTTCCTTGCCCTTCTCGAGAACGGCGATCGACAGCCCTTCGAGCTTTTTCTCAGCGGAGGGCGAATCGTTGTGGGCCTTGATCAGGCGTGCGAGGTGGTACGCGGCGGCAAGTCCCGCCGGCCCCGCTCCAACGATCACCACATCCACGTCCAGCGTCTCGCGCGGGACGTCCGGTAACTCAACCATGCCACCTCCGGGAACTATTAGCCGTTGTGTCTTTGCATCTGGGACGAGGAATGTTGAATGTTCAATGTTGAATGTTGAATGAACCACGCCAAGTTCTCATTCAACATTCAACATTCCGCGTCTCTCTCCTGCAGACGGCGAGCCCGCCAACAGCTTCGCCGAATTGTATAACCCGCCTTACCACTCGCCCGTAAGACAATAGCGACCTCCATGACTGAATCGCGGCGACGATTGACCGGCGTGTTTGCGCTTCTTCTTCTGGCCGGTCTTCTCGGCGCGCTGAGCGTGTGGCGTCTCCAGACCGCGGCTCGCATCGGCTGGGCCGGGATGACGTACTTGCCGCTGACCCCGAAGAAGAGCACGGCGGCGACGATGCCGATGGGGTTCAACCCCGGCAGCGTCATCATGGTGTATCCAGCGGCGCCCGCGGATCGCGCGGGGATCCAGCGCGGCGACGAGGTGGTGGCGATCAACGGGATTCCGGCGAACGACCGGCCGCGATTGACGAAGCTCGCGCAACAGGTCCGGGTCGATGATCTCGTGACTTACACCGTCAAGCGCGCAGGCGTCATCACGACGATCCCGCTGCGTTTCGATTCGCCGACGCGTGCCACACCGATCATGGTCGTGCTGACGATGAACATCCTCGTCGCGCTCACGTTTCTCTCGATCGGCCTCTTCGTGTTCTGGCGCAGGCCGTCCGACGCGCGCGCGATCGTCTTCTACGTGATGACGTTGACGGCGGCGGCATCGTTCGTCGGAAGCGCCTTGTCGCAGATCGACACCGCGAACATGCGCGGGATCGCCGCCGAGCCGACGGTGATCGATCTCGGCCGGTCGATGATCGTCGTCGTCACGGCGGTCTTCTTCGCGCCCCTGCTCCTGCACCTCTCGCTCATCTTTCCGGTCGAGCGCCCCATCCTGGCCAGGCGGCGTCGCGTTCTCTTCCAGTGGATCTACGGAGCGCCCGTTTACATCTGCGTCTGCATCGCGGCGATCGTCGCGGTCTACGGCATGCTCATCAGCGCGAGGATCCAGAACCAGAAGGGCGTCGGCAAGACGGTCGTGTTGTCGCTGGTGTCGATTCTCGCGATCATGACTGTGCTGGCCATCGTGCGCATCTTCGTGCGCATCAGGAAAACCAGCTTCCGCGAAGGCGTCATCACCTCTCCCATCGCGATCATGACGCTGATCCTGACGGTGTCCTGCACCGTATTCGGGTCGGCCGCTGTCCTGAGCGGAAAGACTCACTCGCCCGGCGTCATGATCGCTATGACCGGGATCATGGTCGTGTTCTGTTTCGCTTTTCTCTCCGCCTATCCGATCTCGACCGTCGTCAGTCTCTACCGCAGCTATCGCGAGAGCGGCGTCGAAGAACGGCGGCAGGTGAAGTGGCCGTTGTGGGGAACGATCGTCGCGGTCGCCGGCAGGTTGATTCTTATGGCCATCGGTATCGGGATCGGGCTGGCCTTCGCGTTCGGCAAGAGCATGGGGATCTCACCGATCGTGATGGCCGCGCCGGAAGTCATCGCCAAAGCGCTTTACACGCTCATTCCGCTGTCGTTCGCGTTCGCCATCCTGAAATACCGGCTGATGAACATCGACGTGATCATCCGCCGCACCGTGATGTACACGATGCTCACCGGCGTCATCTTCGTCCTCTACGCGGTCCTCGTCGCCGGTCTCGGCACCGCGCTCATCAAGTTTGCCGGCGTAAAGAATCAGAACATCCTCATCGCATCCACGGTGGTCATCGCGCTGGTCACCGTTCCTCTTCGCAACAAGCTCCAGCATCTGGTGGACAGAAACCTCTTCCGCGAACGGCGCGACTACGCGCTCGCTCTGCGCAGCATCAGCAACGCGATCGGCACCTCGACCGCGGTCGAGGCTTTCCTGCGCTACAGCGCCGAGCAGATCCAGCAGTCGTTGCAGAATCGATTCACGCTCATCGCGCTGCGTCGTGACGGGGAGTTCGTCGCGGCGGCGAAGATCGGAATCGCGGACGAGATCGTGGGATCGCTGCGCGTGCCGGTCGACACCGTCTCGTTCGAAGGGCGGACGATTCCGGACGCCCTTCGCCGTCTCGGAACGGAGCTCGTGGTTCCGATCGCTGCGCATCGTCAGCCGACGGGATTGGTCGCCCTCGGCTCGCGGCTGTCGGATGAAGAGTTCTCCGCTGCCGACACGGAGTTCATCCTCGCTGCCGCGGCGCAGATCGCCGTCGGAATCGAGAACGTGCGGCTGCGCGATGAGGAAGCGGACTTCGAGCAGGCCAGGTCGATGCAGCAGATCCTGCTGCCGAAATCGATTCCGCAGCTTCCCGGATTGGCGATCAGCGGCCTGTGGCAACCGGCACGAAGCGTGGGCGGAGATTACTTCGACGTGCTCCCGCTCGGCGATGGACGGGCCGGCCTGTGCATCGCGGACGTCGCCGGCAAAGGGATGCCCGCCGCGCTGCTGATGGCCAACCTTCAGGCCGCGGTCAAAGCCAGCGCGTCACGCGATGCGGCGCCCGCTGCGGTCTGCGAACGCGTGAAGTCGATCGTCATCGGCAACCTCGCCGGCGGAAAGTTCATCTCGTTCTTCTACGCAGTCCTCGATGCGCCGTCGCGATCGCTCACCTACTGCAACGCCGGGCACAATCCGCCGATCATCGCGCGCGCGAGCAGCCGCATCGACCGCCTGATGCGCGGCGGTCCCGCCATCTGCCGTCTGTTTCAGAGCGCGGTGCACGAACAGGAAACCGTCAGCCTCGAGCCGGGCGATCGCGTCATTCTCTTCACCGATGGCGTTTCCGAAGCGCGGCGGGGAGAAGAGGAGTTCGGAGAGGATCGCCTCATCGAGCTCATCATCTCCCATCGCAACCTTGGCGCGCGCGAGCTCGAAGAGAAGATCCTCACTCGGCTGCGCGAGTTCACAGCCGGGGACTTCAGCGACGACGTGACGATGGTGATCGTCGCCGCTGTGTAGGGCCGGCTGAAGCCGGTCCACACACATACTCAGTAATTGACGGTGACCGTCACCGTGTCGCCATAGGCTCCGGCCGGGATGTCCTGCCCTCCGGGGATGCGGCCATAGACGGTGAATCCGCCGTTGATCGCGGTGAGCTTCGAGGCCGAGGTTCCGCTGTTCGTGTTCACTGCGTTCCAGATCGTCCCGTGGCCCGAGTCCTTGTACATCTCGTAGGTCAGGAAATTGGCCGCGGCACTCTTGAGCCGGCGCGTCGTGCCGGTCACCCAGGTACCGTTGTCGAGCGACACGGTGGCAAGCGTGGCCTTCGTGCAGTAAACGTTGACGAGCGTGGTGTTGTCGAGCGGTGCTGCGCCGTTCGTCACGACGGGATCGTAGTTGCCGAAGTTCAGCGGTGACGTCGACACGTTGCACTCGGCGATGATGGTCGCGGTCACCGTGAAGAATCGCGAGTCGGTGCCCCACGTGCCGCTCAGGGTGGCCTGGATCGTGTCGGTGTAGGTACCGGCAGGCCCATCGAGACCCGCGGGGATGTAGCCATAGATCGTGCCCGCATAGTCTTTGTTGCCAGCCGTGCCAGTAAATGACAGAAACTGTGTTCCAGAGGTTCCGTCACCCCAAACGATCGCATTCGCCGCGTCCATGTAAAGGTTGTAGCCCAGCGTTCCGGCCGGTACGGAAGCCTTGTTGAGCAGGCGGCTGAACGATCCTGATCCACCGGTCGAAAGCTTGAGAGTTGTAGAGGCAGGAGGCACGCAGTTGATCGAGAACCCCGATGTGGCGGTGAGCGCGCCGCCGAACACGCTGTAGTTCCCGAAGTTGATGTTCGCCGGCACGGTGGTCCAGCTGCATGACGCTGCGCCATGCGCGGTACGGGAAATCATAAGGACAGCCGCGATCGCGATCGCAATCCGTTTCATGGGTTCTTCGCCTCTTGGCAGGGAATGCGGCCGAGCTTCACGACCGCATTCGAGCCTGATGGGATCTGCAGCGTGAATGCGCAGGTCCCGAGTTTGTAATCGACTGTCGCGGGATAGGAGCCCGCGGGGATGTTTTCGAGATAGAACTCGCCGTTCCGGCCTAACGGAGAGACGTACGGCTCGTTGCCGGCCGACGTGACGGTGAGCTGGCCGTACGCGGGAACGACGTCCGCGCCGATGAGGATCGAGCCCGTCACGGTCTTGATCTGCCGCACCGGGAACTCCACGAACGCACCGCCGCGGAACGGAGGCGCGATCGTCCGCTCGGTTGCGAGCACTTCGTAGTTGAGCGGAATGTCGCGGTCATCGATGCTCAGCCGGTTGCCGTAATACGACAGAAGGTTGGGCACCAGGAGATCGCCATTCGCATCGGTGCGGCCGATCGGAATGTTGCTGGCATACACGCGCACGTTCCTCACGCCCGGCACGCGCACGACCGCAAAGCTGTCCTGCACCGCGCGCGTCAGCAGCAGTGCGTGCTTCTCGTACACGATTCCTCCGGACGCGGTAAGCGTGGGTCGCTGACCCGAATCGAAGGGGTTGAAGTCGAGCTCGTAGCGGCCGAAGTCGGACTGGTACTCGAGCGCGCCGCTGCCGGTGTGCCGATTGGGCGTGCCGCCCGCTTGCAGCCGGTAACCGTATCCCGTGCCGACGCCGATCGCCTTCTGGATGTCGCCCACGACCTGCGTCTTGCCCTCGCGATGGTCGACCGACAGGTTCGCCGTGGTGCTCGATCCGATGAGGAAACTGAGACCGGCAAAGGCCTGCGCTCGATGTCCGCGCCCTTCGTCGCTGCTTCCGACCGAGAGGAAGAGACTCGTTCTCTGACCCACCGGAAGGTTCGTCAGAAGTTGAATGCTGTCCGTGTCCACGGAGTCGCGCGTGTTGGAGTTGTTCCAGAGGAGCGTGTAGCTCGCGCGCTTCGTGAGCATGGTGAAGAAGACGGCCGACTCCGAGAGTGACCGGTCGTTCACGCGCCGCAGCGAGACGTTCGCATAGTCGCGAGTCAGCATCCGCTCGGTGCCGCCGAAACTGAACCGCCGCCCCAGGTATCGATACCCAACCTCGGTCGCGGCGCCGGCGTGACCACCCTTCTCCTCACTCACGGCGACGGCGAGGCCGATATCGCCGAGCCGCGTGCGTTTCGTGGCGCGCGGGCCGAACGAGACGACGTTGCGCGATGCCTCGACGCGTCCGCCGAGCGTTAGGTTGTCGGTCATCCCGATGCGATGGAAGCCGAGGATGGCGGGCTCGCCGTAGTCGAAGCTCTTGAGGCCGAAGTTCTTGCGCACGAAGCCGGCGGAGTAGACGTATTCGCTGATGTCCTTGGCCAGGACTTCCGTCGAGTAGTAGAACGGCGAGATGACCGATTGCTCGCGGCCGAAAACGTCGCGGATCACGACCTGCGCGTTGCCGGCGCCCGCGCTCACGGGCACGTTGCGCAGCTCGAACGGGCCGGGCGGAATGTTCTGCTGCGCGACGATCGCGCCGTTGACGTAGATGTCCACTCGCGACGGCGTCAGGGCCATCCCGCGGAAATTCAACGGCGGGTAGCGAACGAAGTACGGATCGAGATTGAAGTTGCGCGAGACGGTAGCACCACCCATGATCGCGCTCGCTCCCAGGCTGTCGGTAGAGACGTTCGCGTCGCCGAACGTCCACCGGCGCAGGAGGGCCCGATCGTCGATGTGATACGACGACATCAGCCGCGCCCACTGTTGATCCGGCGTCTTGGTGATGCTGTTGAGAAGCAGGTTCCCACCGATGCTGTTCCCCGCCTCGCCGAAAAAGCTTTTCTGCTTTCCCTGGCCGGCGGTGACCGCGTAGTTGAAGAACGTGCTGTTGTCGCGCGTGTAGATGATGTCCTTCGGCGGCCCGCCTTGCACGCTGAGCTCCGTGGGGACAAGAAGCTCCGGCGCCGCGGTGATCGACAGCGCGAGGTTCGCTTCATCGAACTTGTAGGTGAGTAGAGGCGCGAGGGCGCGGAGCGCGATCAGCTCGATGCCGGAAGATTCGATGTGACTGCCGCCGCGAAGCCGGGCGAACGAGAGCACGCGATGCCACATCGCGCCCGTGAGCCCGGCCTTCTCCAGATCGTCGGAGCGCACGAAGATGTCGTCACCGTGCATCACGACATTGATATCGCCTTTCGTCACTTCGTTGAACGTGAGCGGAAGAGGGATGATCGCGTCGGCGGCAGCGAGAGGGCTGGCGAACACGATCAAGCCGGCGGCGAAGACAACAATCGCGAGCAGTGCATTTGCGTGCCGTTGTCGCACATGCCCCCTCTCAGAAGTCCACGGTCGCTGTCACCACATCCGAGTAGGTACCCGAGGGGACTTCCTGGCCGGGGGGAATGCGCGCGTAGACGACGAACTGCTTGGGGCTCTGAACGCCCGCCGATACGAACTGCAGACCCTCGGCGCCGGTTCCCCACACCTGCGTGCGGCCGGCATCGCGATAGATCTGGTACGCCACGCGCTGTCCGCCGGAAGCGAGGCCGCGGCTGGATCCGATCGGACTGCGGCCGGAGTCGATGACGATGTTCGCGCGGGCGGCGCGCGTGCAGACCATGCTCACGCCAGCCGCCGCATTGAGCTCGCGTGAACCATTCTGCCCCAGGGGATCGTACTGCCCGAAGGAGAGGTCGGTGACCGTGATGCTGCAGTCGGCCGTCACCGTCGTCGTGACTTCAAAGCGCGCACTGTTCGACGCGCTGATGGTGGTTGCCATCAGGAGCGTTGCGGCGGCGACGATGAAGAGTGTTTTTCTCATGACATCACTTACACGAACCGGGTGCTACTTCGATCGAGGAAGCAATCAGCCCTGCGTTGCCTGCCGTTGCCACATCGGTCTGTACTTCGAGGCTGATGGTTTTCAATTTGGGACAAACCGCAGCCGGAATCTCGAGGTCATAACTTCTGGGACTGCCCGGGAGCACGTACCAACCTTCGACCTGCTTTTCGTAGAGCGCCTCGCCCGTCGAGCTCACTCCGCGAACTTTCACCGATTGAACCGAGACATGCATGTTGCCGGTGTTTCTCACATCGAACATCAGATGGCCGCCCTGGACTTTGCCGTTCTCCAGGACCGCGTTGGCCGTCGCTTTGTCGGGCGTCACGAAGATCGGGATCCCCATCCGCGTCAGGATCCGGACCTGTGCTCCGGCCTTTTCCTTCGGCGTTTCCAGCGGCGGTAATTCTTCAAAGAAAATCCGGTACGTCTTCTCGACGCCCCCGGCCAGAACTGTCGTTGCCACGCGAACCTTGCGCTCTTCGCCCGCCCTCAGCGACAACAGAGCCGGAAAAAAAGTGATGTCTTCCGTCGAACCAAGCTGGATACCACCTTTGGCATCCTGGGACCATGCGAACGCGCTGATCTGGAACCGGAGAGCCTCGTCGCTGTCGTTTTTCAGGGTCAGCAGCGTGCTCGAAGGTCCGTTGAACGTCACGCGAACCGGAGTGACTTTGAACGCGCTCGCCTCCGCGGTGCCGGCCTGGATGAGCAGGCCGGAACCGATCAGCAGAAGCGCTCGAAGAACTCCAACTCGATGATTCATTTAGTAGTTGATGGTAGCAGTAATCGTGTCGGAGTAGGCGCCGGCAGAGACATCCTGGCCGAGCGGCGTACGACCGTAGACGGTGATCGCCGTTGCTGCTTTCGAAGCCGCAACATACGAGTAACCGGTGAGGGCCGTGTTGCCCCATGCAGCACCCGGAGCGGGGTTCGGATCGGAGGTATACAGCTCGTAGCTGAGGAAGTTGCCGCCGCCGGCTGCCATTGCGCGGCTGGTGCCGACTGCGCTGGCGCCGTTTGCGCCGCTGTCGAGACCGATCCAAACGTTCGGTGCGTTCTTGGTGCACGCAACCGTCAGGGTGCTGGTGGCGTAGAGGTCAGCTCCGCCCGTGTTGTTGGCGGTGATCGGGTCATAGGCGCCGAAATTCATGTTGCTGGCCGAGATGGTGCAGTTGGCTGTAACGCTCGCGGTCACCGTGAACGTGGTGGGGGTCGAGGCTGCGAACATCGGGGTTGCCATCACCGCGATGGCCAGAGTCGTGAGAAAGAGTCCTTTGCGTTTCATGTTTTTATCTCCTGCTGATTTGTTGTTCTTGTCTGAGTTGCTTTCGACTTCTTCGATGTGTTCAAGATACGGTTCGAGGTGTCAATGACCCTGCGGCCGTGAATGAAATCAACGTCACTGCAAGGCGCGAAGAGCGTGTGGCGTCAACTCGATGGCTCTACGGCGTCAAAAAGGCGTGATCGGTGTGAGGACCGGCTTCAGCCGGTCACGGCCGGCTGAAGCCGGCCCACACACAAACAAATCTCGGCCTGTTACCCAGGCCGAGACTCTCGGAAAGCGCTCGTTTGGTGAGGCTTAGTAGTTGATGGTTGCGGTGATGGTGTCGGTGTAGTTGCCGGCCGCCGCGTCCTGACCCTTCGGCGTGCGTCCGAACACCGTGATCGCCGTCGCTGCCTTCGAGACAGACACATACGACTTGCCGGTGGCCAGCGTGTTGCCCCACACCGCGCCAGGCGCCGGGTTGGGGTTCGCAAGGTACAGCTCGTAGCTGAGGAAGTT
>JBBRMQ010000088.1:0-15082 GCA_038230775.1 Thermoanaerobaculia bacterium | reverse complement strand
GTCGTCGTCGCTCCGCCGCTGCCGGCAACCTGTAGCATCGTGGCGGGGAATTGCGTGACGTTCACCACCGGGCCGGACAGAACTTGCACCGTGACCGTCGCCGTTGCTGCACCTGCAGTGAGTGTGTACGTCGTGGTGGTCGAAGGCGACACGGTGACGGAACCATTCGCGGACTGAGAGCCGATGCCGTTGTTGATCGCGATGTTCGTCGCGCCATTCGTGGACCACGCGAGCGTCGTCGATTGTCCGGCGCGGATCGCCGGCGGCGTCGCGGTGAATGAGGTGATGGTCGCCGGAGCGGGTGGCGAGCCGTTGCGCGTGATCGTGAACGTGAAGTCGTCGCCGGCACGCGGTGAGTAGCCCGTAATCGTGTTGCCATTGATGGTCGCGGCGATCGGAAAAAATTCTCCATTCGGGTGACTGGGGAAACCTAAGAGGTTGAGCGTGTTTCCGGTGAGCTGCCCAGTGCTCGTCACGGTTTGCGGACCTTGGTCAATCACCGTACAGACTCCGTTGATGTAGCGATCGTTTTTTTGACCGGTGATCGTAAGCAACGCGACGACAGTCGAGCCCGTATGGGTAATCGAACCGGAGATGCTGCCCGATAGTTGGATCGGCGGGAGTTGACCCGACTGCCCGGGACATGGAATGAACGTAGCGCGGTAGGAGCCAGCATAGGCGCCGGAGAGGCGCGTGTCCGGCGTGCCGGAGCTGCCGCGCGTGAACGTGCCCCCCGCAGAAAAGCCGCCGGTGTTGCTGAGCGACAGCGAATCACCGGTGATCGTCGCCATGAACGACGCATCCTCGCCAGGCCCAGTGACCGTGCCGAAGAGCATATTTCCAGAGACGGTTCCATTGAGGGGCAGCACGAGCGAGAATGTGCTCACGACGTTGCAGCGGTCATCGTGGTCCGGAACCGCGTAAATGATCACTGCTCCATTGACCGACGCTCCCTGCTGGTTGAGCCAGATCGTGGCCGGCGACGACCATTGAATCGGGTGCTCCGGCACACTCCCTCCACCACAACTGTCATTCACGTTGAACGTTCCGCCCCAACTGCCGCTGACATCGACCGACGGCGCGGCCTGCTTTGTCATGGTGCCGGTTGCCGTGACTCCGGGTCCCGCGCTCAATGAGAACGTCATGGAGTTTCCGCTGATCGTCGCCTGCCATGTCGTCGTAAACGTGCCGCTGCCCGGGCTGCTCGCGGTCAGCAGACCGCTTCCGCTCGACCCCGAAACGGTTCCCGAAATTGACGAAATCGTCATCGTGTCCAGCGGACTGCCCGCGACGCACGGATCGTGAATCACTGTGCCGCTGCCGCTGCCAGTAACGCTTGAACCCGATTGCTGAAGATTGAAAGTGAGGTTCAGCCTTTGGGTCGCGGTTCCACCGCCGGGGCACGAGTCTGTGAATGAGATCGTGCCGCTCCAGGTGCCGGTGAAATCGACGGCCTGCGCATGAACAGCGAGCGGAACAGCCAGTGCGGACAGAAAAAACCAAACGCGGCGCAGTCGCATCGCAGGACCTCTCTAATTGTTGAGGGACAATGGAAGCATATTCCCCAAGGCGCCTTAACTCAAGGACGCCAGCGCAGCGCGAGCCAGCCCTTGATCCCGCGCAAGCCCGTAACCTTCGCGACGCCGCCGCTCAAATCGAGGCCCGCTGTCTTCACGAGCGGAACCGGCGGTACCGACACGTTCAGCGCCACACCTCGGACGTCGATCGTGTTCCCGACGTTGTATCTTTGCCAGAACAGCGATGCCTCGCCGATCGCAAGATCGGCGCGCGCGCTGCGATAGCGTGTCGCGGACGCGAAGCCGGGGGGAAGCGCAGGATCGTCCACGCGCTGGACGCGCAACGAATCGGGAACGACCGAGGATGCGAAACCGCCGACGCTGAGATTGCGGCCCGCTTCGCCGGTGAGCGCGAAAGTTGCCTCTCCGAACTTCATGCTCGCACCGATGGTGCCGCGCACGTGATGACCGGAATCCGCCGCGATGCGGATGCGCTCGCGCGTGTGGCGCTGATGCAGGCTCACTGTGCCGATTGCAAACGCGCGCGATGACGCGCCCGCCTCGAGCTGCGTCGTGAACATCGGCGCGTGGTACTCGTGCTCGGCGCGCAGTTCGATGCCTCTGGGGCGGCGGAGCATGTGTGGGGCCAGCCCTTTGGCTGGCCAGCCGGAGGGCTGGCCACACACCTGGCCGCCTTCGGCGTCCCCAGACGAAAGCCGATATGCGTGCGCCGTCAATGCGATGGGCCACCCGCGCCACGTCGACGCGATCGCGAACCCGCGTTCCGGTCCCGTGGCCAGCCGCGCGATCGTATCGAGGCGGCCGACGACATCGCCGAATCGAACACCCAGCTCGTTCGAATGGTCGTACGCCGTCCAGCGTCCGCCGAGGAGGAAGCCGCGTTCCTGACGGCCGAGGCCGTAATCGCGTGGAGCGACCGTCGTCGCTGTTTGGAAGACCACCGGATTGGAAGGCGGCAGCGGTGGTACGAAGCCGTCCACCGATCGCGGCGCGAGTCGAGCGGGCACGAGCTTGCGAACGACGAAACCGTCGGGATCGAGCGACATGAAGTACAGCGAGCCATTCGACGATGGCGCCGGCTGGAACGCCGCGCCTGCGCTGTGAGTCACAGGCTCGCCGTTGCGTTCGATGTCGATGAAACCGCCGCCGGCAACGGTCGTGTACAACGCACCATCCCTGCCCCACTCCGGCTCGTAACCGTCGCTCTTCCGAACGCCGTCCACCACGACGTGCCAGCCGCTCGCATCGTGCTCGCTCCATGCGACGTGGCTTACACTTGCGCGCGGATGCGACACAATCCGATCGAGCGCGGGCTCGGTGTAGTCGCTGATCGCGCCCGTCGCGAGATCGACCTTCACCAGTTGGGAAAATCCGAAACGATTGCGCACGCCGATCGCCTGACGACCGCCCGGAAGAGGATCGGCGTCTTTCACGTCGGCGAGATGCGTGAGCCGGCGATTCTCGCCCGTCACCGGATTCCAGAGAAAGAGATCGTGATGCAGAACGCCGTCGCCATCGGGCTGCTTGTGCGTGTAGAGAATCGATGAGCCGGCCCACCTTGGTGTGAATACATCGCCGCCGTCGCGCGGCATCAGCGTGTGCTTTGCTTTTCGCGGCAGCGGCTTCGAACGCACCGGCGCCACATCCTCTGGATCACGCTTCAGGATCTTCGCGGCGCGCTCGTTGAATTTTTTTTCTTCTTCGTTGATGCCGGTCGAATAGACGGCGAGCTTCGACTGATCGCCCTCCCCTCGATCGACGAGCGCGATCTGCGATCCATCGGGCGAGATCGCTGGGTCGCCGCTCCCCCGCTTCGTATCCAACCACAACTCGCCGTCCTGCAGCCTCGCATCGCCATTCAACGCGACGGCGCGCTGCGTGAGCTCGGCGGTGAACAATCCGTACAAGCGCTCGGGCGAATCGCCGAACACACCTTCGAACGCCGTGTCAAAGCTGCGCTTCTGACGCGCGGTCATCCGCGCCCAGAGATGCTTCAGCGAATCGGGCCCGACGCGCTTTTCGAGCCACTCGAGATAGGCCGAGCCCGCGAGATACGCCATGGACATGCCGAGGAAGTGGTGGTCGGAGGAGAGTTGAGGGTAGGTCGGGAGGCGGCCGCTCGCGGCCCATTGGCGCAGGATCGCCGCGCGGATCGAACTGTTAGGCCGGCCGGCTCCGGTGATGCGTCCCTCGATCACCGTCGCATAGCCCTCCAGGACCCATCGCGGACCGTGAAGCGTGATCGGATCGAGCGGAAGAAGGTGCTCGATGAATTGCTGCATCGGGCTGCGCGAAGGGCGCAGCAGATGCACGAGGTGCGTCATCTCGTGCACGGTGAGAATGTTCATCCACTCGCTGAACTCCCCCGTCCCCACTTCCGGCTCCGGCGGTTCGGTGAAAAGCAGGATGCGCGGGTGGCCGAGAAGCGGGATCGTGACACCGTTGGCGTCGGCGACGGGATTCATCACGATGACATCGGTGACCGTTTCCGGCGCGTACCCGACTTCGCGCACGACCGCATCGCGGATGGACTCGATGCGTGACGCCGCCTGCAGCGACCATGCTTCATACCGGCTCGGATAGTGGACGCGGAAGTGTTTCGTCGCGACCGTTTTCCAGTGCTCGTGCGGAGCTTGAGCAAACAGTGGCGCGGCGAAAGCCAAAAGTACGAGAAAATGCCGCGACATGAAAACCCTCCGCCTCATTCTCGTCACGCTCCTCGCCGGAACTGCCTCCGCTCAAACGAACATCATGATGGTGATGCACGGTGGTGCCGGCACCATCACTCGTCAGAATATGACGCCCGAGCTCGAGAAACAGTACCGGGAGGCGATCGAGCAGGCACTGCGCAAGGGTCATTCGATCCTGGCCAAAGGCGGAACGAGTCTCGACGCGGTCGAAGCGAGCATCCGCATCCTGGAGGACAACCCTCTGTTCAACGCCGGCAAGGGCGCGGTGTTCACGCATGACGGACACAACGAGCTCGACGCGTCGATCATGGAGGGGAAGACACTGAAGGCCGGAAGCGTCGCCGGCGTCACGGTGGTGAAGAATCCGATCTCCGCGGCGCGCGCCGTGATGGACAGGTCGCCGCACGTGATGATGGCCGGCAAAGGCGCGGAAGCATTTGCCAGGAGCGTCGGCCTCGAAATCGTCGATCCGAAATACTTCTGGACCGAGCGGCGGTGGAAGGAACTGCAGAACGATCTGCAGCAGGAGAAGAAGACTGCGACGCCGAAGCACATGGGAACCGTCGGCGCGGTCGCGCTCGACAAGAACGGCAACCTCGCCGCTGGAACGTCGACCGGCGGCACGACCAACAAACGCTGGGGCCGCGTCGGCGACTCGCCGATCATCGGCGCCGGCACGTACGCCGACAACGAGTCGGTCGCCGTGTCATGCACCGGCACCGGCGAATACTTCATCCGCTGGACCGTGGCGCACGACATCGCGGCGCTCTACAAATATCGCGGCATGACCGTGCAGCAGGCCGGCGATGAAGTGATCCACAAGAAACTCGAACCGGCCAACGGCGACGGCGGCGCGATCATCCTCGATGCGAAAGGCAACTACGCGATGCCGTTCAATACCCCGGGCATGTACCGAGGATGGATTGGTGAGGATGGGGTGCCGCATGTGTTGATTTATAAGGATTGAAGTTCGAAGTTCGAAGTTCGAAGTTCGAAGTTCGAATGCAGAATGCAGAATGCAAAAGAGGCGATCAATTCTGCATTCTGCATTCAGCATTCTGCATTCAGCATTCTGCATTCTGCATTCAGCATTCAGCATTCAGCTCTTCGCTCCAGCCGCAATCCCCGCCACACGCCCACTGGCCCAAGCCCACTGAAAGTTATACCCACCGATCTTTCCATCGACGTCGAGGATCTCGCCACACAGAAACAGTCCAGGTGTGAGGCGCGACTCCATCGTCGCGATGTGGATCTCCTCGAGCGGCACACCACCGGCGGTCACCTCCGCGTAGTTGAAGCCGCGGTCGCGGATCACGGGCACATCGAGATCGGTCACCTTGTGGATCGCGTTGCGTCGCTCCTCGCGCGACAACCGCGAGAGGGGCGTGTCTGCAACGAGCTCCGGCACGAGCCGATCGGGCAACAGACGGCGGAAGAAGCTGGCGAGCGTCGATTGCGCGTTGCCGTTGAGCAGTGCCGCCTCGAGCGATTCGAACGTCTCATTCGGCAGGAAGTTCACGGAGAGTGCATCGCGGGCGACAGCCCGGATGTGTGGGGCCAGCCCTCTGGCTGGCCGGCCAGCCGGAGGGCTGGCGACATACGACGGGCTGTCGCCCGACAAGACATCCACGACACCGGCGTTTGCGATCCAGTGGCGGCTGATGTCGAGCACCACCGGGCCGCTCAATCCGAAATGCGTGAAGAGCATCGATCCACGCTCGCGATGCAGGATGCGACCGGATGGCGACTTCACGCGCAGCTCCACGTCGAGGCTCACCCCGCTCAACGACGTCATCCAGTGTCCCGTCTCGAGCACGAGCGGCACCAGCGCGGGGAAGAGCGGCGTGACCGAGTGGCCGTGCGCGCGCGCGAGCGCGAAGCCGGAGCCGTCGCTGCCGGTCTTCGGCACCGACTGGCCGCCCGCGGCCAGAATCACACGCCGTGCGCGAATCGAATCGTTGATCGTGAAGCCGGGAGACAGCCGCGTGACGCGAGCGTTCGTCACGATCTCCACTCCCGCTTCTGACGCCGCGCGCAGCAGCGCGTCCACGATGTCCCTCGCCTGATCGCTCACCGGAAACAACTTCCCGCTCTCCTCGCGCTTCAGCGGCACGCCGAGCTGCGCGAAGAAGTCGATCGTCTGCGCGACGTCGAACGTCCGCAGGACCTTGGCGATCGCCTTGCGATTCCCGTTGAAATCATCCTCGCGGACGACATCGTGCGTGACGTTGCACCGTCCGCCGCCGGAGATGATGATCTTCGCGCCGATCTTCGGCGCGCTGTCGAGCGCCACCACCCGCGCGCCTGATCGCGCGGCGAAAATCGCGGCCATCAGCCCGGCCGCTCCGGCACCGATTACGGCAACGTCATACGAGGTGTGTTGAATGTCCAATGTTGAATGTTGAATGATCGTCACACGAATATCCATTCAACATTCAACATTCAACCTTTAACATTCCCGTCATGCATCGTCGAATCAGCATCCTTCTTCTCCTGTTCGTCTCGTTCGCGGCGTTCGGCGCTCAGCGCGACGCCGCTGAGATCCAGCTCGCCCTCAAGAAGCTCACCGTCGTCGGCAGCGCGATGTACGTGGCCGCGCATCCGGACGACGACAACACGGCGCTCATCGCGTATCTGGCGAAAGAGCGCCTCTACCGCACCGCGTATCTCTCGATGACGCGCGGCGACGGCGGGCAGAATCTCATCGGCGACGAGAAGGGTGAGTTGTTAGGCGTCCTGCGCACCCAGGAGCTCCTCGCCTCGCGGCGCATCGACGGCGGTGAACAGTACTTCACGCGCGCGCTCGATTTCGGCTTCTCGAAAGGACCCGCCGAAACCCTCGCCATCTGGGGCCACGACACCATCCTCGGCGACGTCGTCTGGAACATCCGCCGCTTTCAGCCCGACGTGATCATCACGCGCTTCCCGACCACGGGTGAAGGCGGCCACGGTCATCACACCGCGTCGGCGATTCTCGCGGGCGAAGCATTCGCGGCGGCTGGCGATCCGACGAAGTTCTCCGAGCAGATGAAATACGTCAACGTATGGCAGCCGCGGCGCCTCTTCTGGAACCGCTTCTCGTTCAATCGCATCGATCCGAACGATCCCTCCCTCGCCAAATCCCTTCGCCTGGACCTCGGAACCTACAACCCGGTGCTGGGCCGCGCGTACACCGAGATCGCCGGCGAGAGCCGCACGCAGAACAAGAGCCAGGGCACCGGGGGAGCAGAGCGAAAGGGAACGGCGCTCAACTATTTCGATCAGCTCGCCGGCGACCCGGCGACGAAGGACATCTTCGAAGGGATCGACACGACATGGTCGCGCTATGAAGGCGGTGCGCCGGTGGGCACGATTCTTCAGCAGGCGTATGACACGTACGATCCGAAGGATCCGTCGAAGTCGCTGCCGTTTCTGCTCAAAGCGCACGACGCGCTGCAGACGCTCGGTGCCAGCGCCGGGTGGAGTCCGCAGAACAACGCGTGGGTTCGCTCGAAGACGAACGATCTGCTCGACGCCATCCGCATGTGCGCCGGCCTGGCGATCGATGTGAGCGCGAGCGACTCGTCCGTCGTGCGCGAGGGCGACGTGCCCGTCAGCGTGACGGTCATCAATCGTTCCGACTATCCCTTCACGCTGCAGATGGTGGCGTCGCTTTATGCCAATCCGAGCAAAGGCGTGAACGTGCCGCTGAAGAACAACGAGCCGGTGAAGACGGACCTCAGCATCCGGATTCCGTCCCAGGCGGAGATCTCGCAGCCGTACTGGCTGATGAAGCCGCCGACCAAAGGCACGTACACGATCGACAACCAGAAAATCCTCGGCCTCCCTGAGAATCCGCCGGCGGTGCCGATCATCGTGACGCTCGCCGACAACCAGTTTCACACCGTCATCTTCACGGTGCCGGCGGTGTATCGCTGGGTCGATCCGGTCCGCGGCGAAGAGACCCGTTCGCTCGATGTGGTTCCGGACGTCACCGCAAACCTCGGCTCTCACGTCTACGTCTTCCCCGACACGCAGCCGAAACCGGTGACGGTGTGGCTGCAGAACTTCGGCGGCGCAACGTCCGCCGATGTCCGGCTGCACGTGCCTGAGTCGTGGAAGGTGGATCCGGCGGTGACGAAGATCGTCTTCTCGAAGAAGGGCGACGAGGCACACGTTACCTTCAACGTGACGCCTGCCGCCGCCGAGACGACGGGTGTGATCGCCGCGGAAGTCGAGCTGCCGACGAAAGCGAAGTGGCAGATGGGCCTGACCACGATCGACTATCCGCACATCTCGCCACAGCGGGTGTTCGGCGACGCCGCGGCGAAAGCGGTGCGCGTCAACGTGAAGAAGCGCGGGTCGCGCATCGGCTACATCATGGGATCAGGCGACGAGGTGGCGGAAGCGTTACGCCAGATCGGATACGACGTCACACTGTTATCGGACGCGGACCTCGAGCGCGGCGAGTTCTCGAAGTACGACGCCATCGTCACCGGCGTGCGCGCCTACAACACGCGCAAGCGGCTCAAGCTCGCGCAGCCTCGCCTTCTCGAGTACGTCAACAACGGCGGAACGCTCGTCGCGCAATACAACACACTGCAGGATCTGCAGATCGAGATGCCCGGTCCGTATCCGTTCAAGATCTCCAACGATCGCGTGACGGTGGAAGAGGCGCCGGTGAAGTTCATGAAGGCGGATCATCCGATCCTCGCCGGGCCGAACAGGATCACCGAGGCCGATTTCGGAGGATGGGTGCAGGAGCGCGGCCTCAACTTCCCGCAGAACTGGGATCCGAAGTACGAGACGATCTTCTCGTCGAACGATCCCGGCGAGCCGGCGAAGGAAGGCGGCGAGCTGTACGCGCGCTACGGAAAAGGCGTGTTCATCTACACGAGCTACGCATGGTTCCGCCAGCTTCCCGCGGGTGTGCCGGGCGCGTACAAACTGTTCGCAAACATGGTCTCCGCGAAGTAACCGGGCGGGAGAGATTCTGTGTGAGGACCGGCTTCAGCCGGTCACGTCTTTCTCTCTGACCGGCACGACGTGACCGGCTGAAGCCGGTCCTCACACAGAAGCGTGGGGCTCTACTCACACAGAAGCCTCGGGCTCTACTTCACACAGAAGCGTGGGGCTCTACTCACACAGAAGCGTGGGTTCTACTCACACAGAAGCCTCGGGCTCTACTTCACACAGAAGCGTGGGGCTCTACTCACACAGAAGCCTCGGGCTCTACTTCACACAGAAGCCTGCGGCTCTACTTCACGCAGAAGCCGGGGGCTCTACTGCACACAGAAGCCTGGGGTTCTACTTCCAGGTCGACATCGTCTTCCGGATCTCGGTCACTTCCTCGGCGTCCTTCGGACCGGCCTTCGCGATCGCTTTCTCCGCGGTTGCCATCGCGCCCGCCTTGTCGCCCTGACGCGCCTGCAGACGGGCCTTGAGATACAGGTTGTTGATGTTCTCGTCCGCCTTGATCGACTGATCGACCCACTTCGAAGCTTCATCGACGGGCATGCCGTTGTCCACGACGAACGATGCCGCGCGATACGGGGTGCGCCAGTCGTCGGACTTGGTCGAGGTGAGGGAGGTGCGGATGTCGGCCATCACCTTCGCCGACGTGCCGGTTCCGATCGTGAAGGGAACAGCGAGCTTCTCCCAGCGAAGGGCGACCGTCGCCGAATCCGTCGAGAGCTGCGCGAAGTCGAACGTCATCCATTCGTGGAACGGCGACGCCTCCGGCTTCGCCTTCACGCGAAGAGCATCCTGCGCCGCGTCGTAGTTGAACGATCCCCACTGCTTCGCGGTCTTGTTGAAGATGATCGTCCACTCGTTCTGGCCGGGGATGGTGTGCAGGCTGTACGAGCCTTTCGGCAGCGCCTGTCCGTTGATCGTGACGTCGTCGCTGAACGTGATCGTCGTCGCGTCGTTGGCACCGGTGCGCCACACTTTTTCGTACGGGACGAGCGCGCCCCAGATCGCACGACCTTTCACCGCCGGCCGGCTGTAGGTGATCGTGATGTCGGTCAGGCCGACGGTCTGCTTGAGCGTCTGATCGGGGCTGACGCGGGGAAGGCGAAGCTGCGGAGTGGCCGTCTGGGCCATCACCGGCAGCGCCGCGAGAAGAATGAGTGCTGCTTTGCGCATGAAAATCTCCTTTTCGCGGGATCGTAGCATCACTCCCATTCGATGAAGCGGTCCGGCAGGAGGACCCGCCGCCCGTGGCCGTCGATGATCTCCGTCTGCACGTCGGTCTGGCGCCAGACGTTCCCCGGCCTCGCCGGAACCTTGAGCGCGAAGGCGGGCCGCGTCGAGGCGTCGTAAAACGGAAACACGCGGTTCAGATACGGGTTCGCATACGGCTCGGCCTTCATTCGAACGAGCCCGTTGTTGAACAGCAGATTGACCTCGCGGACGCCGTACGCCGACATCGCCCAGCCGGAGAACGTCGCGCCGGTGATCACTTTCGCTCCGGGCAGTGGTTCATCGAGATAGCCGAACGGCAGGTCGTTGAACGTCGGCCCGCCGGCCAGAAACGCCTGCAACGGAACGGGCATCGCCGGTCGCGTCCTCCCGATGTGAAAGACCCAGTCGCCGTTCAGTCCACCGTCGAAGCGACGCACGAAGGCGATGTGACCGCGCCCCAGTTCGGCCGCCAGCCACTGCCTCGTCGTCGCGCTGGTGAAGTCGGCGTGAACGATGATCAGCTCACAACCCGCTCGAATCAGCTCGTCGAGGAAGCGCTCGGGAATCGGCTCGCGATGCGACGCGGCGGCGAGATGAACGAATTGCGGCGGTGCAAAGCCCGAGACGCCGTTGAGCATCGGCCGATGGTGCGTCGTAGCGCCGAGCATGTACGAGTACTCGATGTCGCCGCCGATCGGCAGATGCACGATCGCCCTCGGTTTCGTCTCCGCGAGCCAAGGATCGACGGGCGCGGGTTCGGGCACCGCCATGTACCAGAGGATCGGACCACTCCACATCTCGATTGCGAATGCGACCGCAATGACGGCGCCGATCCACGCACGCCGCCGCGACAGAACGGCGGTGCCGAGGGCGATGGCGAGGGCCAGGCCGGCGTAGGTGATCATCGCCCAGCGCGCCGGCACGCGGATGGCGCGGAACCCGATCAGGTGCCGAAACAGGAAGCGGTGAAAGATGTTGTGGGTGCCGAGCGATCCGATGAAGCCCATCACGATCCACAGGAGCGCGGTCGCCGCGGCCTTGCTGCGCGACATCACCGCGAACGCGCTGATGAGCAACGCGAGCGCGCCGGGAAACAGCCAGCGCTCCGGATTCACTGTCGTGTCGTCTAGAACGCGATAGAGGTGATTGAGGTTGTTGCTGACGAGCCAGTCGCCCGGTCGAGCGGAGAAGAGCCGCGTCTCGCGCCAGCCACGCTGCATTCCATACAGCCTCGCGACGTCAATGTACGGCAGAAGAAACGGCAAGAGCATGGCGCCGGCGATCGCGGTGCAGACCACGAGCGGCACAATGCGCGGACGAACGATCAGCACGGTGGCCGCGATCGCGACCGTGCCGAACAGCAGCGCGTGAATGTTCGTCAGTCCGTTCATCAGGAACACCGCTCCGAACGCGGCGGCTCGTCCCCATCGGGGATGCTCGGCGTAACGGAACAGCATCAGCAGCAGCATCGGCAGCCATCCGCCCCACACGTGCTGCACGTGGGACGCGTGCGTGAAGCGAAACGGCAGGAACGCGTAGAACACGCCCGCCGCGATGCCGGCCCAGATCGATCCGGTGACGTGACGGCCTAACAGATACGCGGCGAAGCCCGAGAACGCGTAGCCCGCGAGCATCGCGACGTTGTATGCCGCGAGCGGCGTTACACCAATCGCGCGAAGCGGAAAGAGCAACAATGCGATGCCGTACAGATTCTCGCTGTAGGCCAGCGAGTCATGCGCCGGATGAAAGGCGCTGGCCTCGAAGAGCGCCAGCGGCTGGTGAAACGTGGCGTACCAGTCCCAGTCGAGAATCCAGGCGTTGATGAACGGATCGCCCGGCCAGGACACCGCGCGGTCGATGTTGTAGACGAGTGGCCACGTCATCACCGCCGACAGGACGATGAAGAGGAGCGCGACCCAGGCGTGGCTCTTCGTCACCTCGTCCGTCATAATATCGTCCCACCATGGCATCGATTCCTTTTACCGGAAATTACGAAGACCTATCGACCGATCGCGGATTTCAGTTCAAGTTTTTCTGCGAGAAATGTCAGAACGGCTACATGTCGAGCTTCAAGGCCTCGACGGTCGGCATGCTCGGCTCCGCCGCGCGCGTCGCCGGAAGCCTTTTCGGAGGCGTGTTCAACAGCGTCGCCAACAGCTCGTACGAAGTGCAGCGCGCCATCGGCGGCGGCGCCCACGATGCCGCGCTCAAGGAAGCCGTCACCGAGATCGCTCCCATATTCAAGCAATGCACGCGATGCGGCAACTGGGTCTGCCAGCCGGTTTGCTGGAACAAGAAGGCCGGCCTCTGCGAGACCTGCGCACCCGATCTAGACGAAGAGATGGCCGCGGCGCAGGCCGATGCGGCGCGCGAGCAGGTGCAGGCAAAGGCGCGCGAAGTCGACTGGCTGAAGTCGCGCAAAGTCGAACACGTCTCCGGCGCCGTCTGCCCGCACTGCGGCGCCAAGACGCAGGGCGGAAAGTTCTGCCACGACTGCGGCGGCGCTCTCGCCGCCTCGAAACAATGCGCGTCCTGCGGCCATCAGGTGGAAGGATCGCCGAAGTTCTGTCCGGAGTGCGGTGGGAAATACTAGCGGCCGCACGGCCCCTCACCCGGCCTTCGGCCACCCTCTCCCCGCTCCGCGGGGCGAGGGGCTACGAACCTAGTTAGCGCGAGCGGTGAATGAGTTAGTAGCCCTTCTCCCCGCGTGCGGGGAGAAGGTGCCCGAAGGGCGGATGAGGGGCGCTCCCGGCGAACCTTTTGCAGTCTCGCGACGCATGTCCAACATAGTTCTCTTCGGCGGGCGTTCCGACGAACGCCACGTCTCCGTCGCTTCCGCCCAGAACATCGTTCGCACGCTCGGCTCCTCTCTCGCCTGGTTCTGGACGCCGGGGGGCGAAGTCCACGATGTCGCCATCGATGACCTGCTGAGCCATCGGGATCCGTTCGAAGCCGACTTTCATCCGAAACGCCCCGCCATCTGGCCGACGCTCGAGCAGGCGCTCGACACGGTTCCGGTCAGCGATCCCGTGTTTGTGCTCGCCCTCCACGGTGGCGAGGGTGAAGACGGCACAGTGCAGAAGATGATGGAGACCCGCGGACTCCCATTCACCGGCTCGGGTTCCGACGCCAGCGCGGCGGCGTTCGACAAGGGCCTGGCCAAGGCCGCGGTTCGCGGCAAAGTGAAGATGGCCGATGAGCGGATCGTGAAGTCGCCGGCAGATTTACAGCGCGCGACACGGGAGATGCTCGAGCGTCATCCCAAGGTCGTGCTGAAACCGCTCGCGGGCGGATCAAGCCGCGGTCTCTTCTTCGTCGAGCGCGGTGACAATTTCAGCGAGAAGGTCGAAGTACCGTACATCATCGAGCAGTTCATCACCGGTCGTGAGCTCACGGTCGGCGTGGTCGACGTGGGCGAGGGCGCGTTCGCGTTACCCGTTCTTGAAATCGAAGTCGACCCCGGCCGCTCCTTCGACTACCTCGGCAAATACCTCGGCAAAGGGACGCGGGAGATCTGCCCGGCAAACATCCCCGAATCCATGGCCGAAGAGGCGCAGCAAACGGCGCTCGCCGCGCATCGCGCGCTCGGATGCGACGGCTACTCGCGCACCGATGTCGTGGCGGCCGAAGACGGGATCTACTTCCTCGAGCTGAACACGCTGCCGGGAATGACCACGAGCTCTTTAGTGCCGCAGGAGCTGCGCGTCGAGGGAATCGAGTTCCGCAACTTTCTCGAGACGCAGATCGAGCTCGCCAGAGCGCGTCATCCCGTCCATTCATGATCGCTGCAGTCGCGGTCCTGCACTTCGCGTTCATCCTTTTCGTCGCCTTCGGCGGCTTTCTGGTGATGCGACGGCGCCGGGTCGCGCTGATTCATCTGCCGGCGATGGCGTGGGGCATTCTGCTCGAGCTGTTTCAGTGGACGTGCCCGCTCACTTCGATCGAGAACGCGTTGCGGCGCCACGCGTACAGCGAGGGGTTCATCGAGCGCTATCTCTTTCGCGTGATCTATCCGACGCGGCTGACGCGCGGTCTGGAGATCGCGATCGCCGCGTTCGTGATCCTGCTCAACGCCGCGATCTACTGGCGAGTGTCGGTCAATGAAAATTCCTGATCAACACCGCGTCAAACCCTGCCAGCCGCCAATTGGGCCACGCTCCGTAGTCCCTTGCAGCAGGACTTCCCTTGAGCCCGCTGCGACTTTCTTGATCATAGGTCGGGATCGCCGAGGGTGAATCCGGTGACGCCGATGGGCGTGGCGGCGGGTTCTTTCGGCGTCGCGCCGCGGTCGCGACTCGCGGCGATCTTCGCTTCGCCGTCGGGCGACACCGGCGTCTCGCGCGCCAGTTGCATGCGGGCGCTGGCGAGGTAAACCTTCACGCCTTTCTCCGCGTAGATCTGAGCGATCTGCAACGGATCGGCGTCGATGATGATGTAGTCGTCGAGCCGGGTGGAGTAGATCGCGAACTTTCCGTCCGCCTGCTTCTCGATCTTCCAGCCCATTGGTTGATGATAGTTGGGATGTGCGTTCCTGCTGTCATCCCTGACTTCCCTGACTCTCACTTCCCAACTTCCTAACGAAACCCGTACCTCACCCCCACCCGAAACGCGCGGGGCTGGCCCAGCGTCACAACTGGCGTCGCGCCGGCTTCGATGCGCTCATTGAAGATGTTCTCGACTGCGAAGGTC
>JBBRMQ010000087.1:0-15265 GCA_038230775.1 Thermoanaerobaculia bacterium | reverse complement strand
CCGGCCCGGCGGCGAACGGCGCCAGCGAGCCGCTGGCGGTCCAGCCGGCGAGGCCGCCGGCGCTACTGTTTCATAGCCATGCGGAGTTTCCGCACGTCCTCGCTCAGCGGCCGGTCGGCGACCACCGCGGGCGAGATCGCGCGGATCTGCTGATAGAGAGGCCGAAGTGCAGGCGCGACGCCATCCGCCACAGTGGTGATGCGGGTCGTCGCAGCCTCGAACGCCCGCGCCTGCGCTTCGGCCTCCGCGATCGACATCTCCGGCAGCGCCGCGGTGGGATCGAGTTTCAATCCGATGCGCCAGTCGAGAGCCTGCGCCGCAACGAGCAGCTCGATCGCCAGCACGCTCTGTGCGTTGTGCAGCACGGTGCGCATCTTCCTTGCCGCATGCGTCGACATCGACACGTGATCCTCGGCATTCGCCGACGTGGGGATGGAGTCGACGGACGCCGGGTGGGCGAGGACTTTGTTCTCGCTAACGAGCGATGCCGCCGTGTACTGCGCGATCATCAGTCCCGAGTTCACGCCGGGCCGCGCGGCGAGATTTCGCGGCAGCCCGCGATTGTGATTGCCGTCGAGCAGCATCTGCGTGCGCCGCTCAGCGATGCTGGCGATCTCCGCCAGAGCGATCGCCAGAAAGTCAGACGCCAGCGCGATCGGCTGTCCGTGAAAGTTGCCGGCTGAATAGGCGAGACGCTCGTCGCCCCGATAGCCGGCCGGCCAGTTGTCGCGGAAGCGTACGTCCCACGGTTCGGCGCCGCCGGGGAAGAAGAGCGGATTGTCGGTGGCGGCGTTGATCTCGCGCTCGGCAATCGCGCGCGCGAACGCGATGGCGTCGCGCGTCGCGCCGTGGACCTGTGGCGCACAGCGGAGCGAATACGCGTCCTGAACGGCGCCCGCCCGTTCGACGAGCTTGCTGCCCTCGAGCAGATCCCGCATTCGCGCTGCGCTGGTCTGCTGGCCGCGATGTCCGCGCGCGTCGTGCACTTTCGGATCGAGTGCTCGAGTGCAGCCACACATGGCCTCCATCGTGAGCGCTGCCGCGGCGTCGGCAAGATCGGCGAGCCGCTCAGCATCGTGAACGGCCAGCGCCAGCATCGACGCCGAGTAGTTCACGCCGTTGACGAGCGCGAGCCCTTCCTTGAACGTCGGCTTCATCTCGTCGGCTTGGAAGCCGAGGAGCGCGGGAAGGTCGGTGGCGGGGCGGAGCGTGTGATTGCTCGACTGATAGAAGCGCCCGACACCCAGCAGCGTGACAAAGGTATGCGATAGCGGGCAGAGGTCGCCGCTCGCGCCAACCGATCCGCGAACCGGCACTAGAGGAATCACTCCTTTGTTGAGCATCGCCTGCACGATCGCGACGAGCTTCCGCCGCACGCCGGAGTGACCCTGGAGGAACGCGTTCAACCGCGTTGCCAGAACGGCGCGCACTACTTCGGCATCGAAGTAATTGGCGAGATCGTCCGGATCATCGTTGACGCCGACGCCGATCGAGTGCGACAGCAGCAGGTTGCGTTGCAGTTGCTCGAGGTCGTCGGGCGCGATGGGCTTGTCCTTGAACTGCCCGAAGCCTGTCGTGACGCCGTACTCGCGCGCCGGCGCGGCGCCGGACGCATGCGCCCTTCGATAGTCCTCGACGACGCGCGCGATCAGCTTCTCCGCCTCCGCCACACGCGCATCCGTGGCCGGATCGCATTCCACGCGCGTTTCCGGATCGCGCGCGATCTGCGCGAGTTGCTCGATGGTCAGAGAATGGCCATCGAGTGTAATCATGGGTGCTCGATCTCCGCCAGCAGGCGTCGGATTCCTTCAACCAGATCGGCGCGCGGAATCGTGGTCTGGCCCGGGCGCGCGGCGAGCCATTCCTTGCGGTCGCCGACGGCCTTGGTTTTCTCGCGGCCGACGGACATGTCCTTGACGGTCACGATGCCCTGCGCCTTCTCATTCGATCCGTAGAGAATCGCGAGCGGCACTTCGTACTGGTCGGCGTATTTCAACTGCTTGCCCGGACCCTTGGCCATCCCGACGTACAACTCCGTCGGAATGCCGGCGCGGCGGAGCTCCCACGTCATCTGCAGGTAGTCCTCGGTGAGCGCGGCGTCCATGTTCGTGATGAGGACGCGCGCCGTCGCTTTCCTGGTGTCGACGCGCCCTAGGTGCGTGAGTGCGGCGAGGAGGCGATCGACGCCGATCGACGCGCCGACCGCGGGGATCCGTTCACCGAGGAAGCGGGTGACGAGGTTGTCGTAGCGGCCGCCGCCGAAGATCGAGCCGAATTGCGGCGCGTCGAGAAGGATCGCCTCGAACACCGTGCCCGTGTAATAAGCGAGGCCTCGTGCGATCGACAGGTCGAGCGCCACGCGATCGTCGCTGTAGCCCAGCGCGTACAGGTGGTTCGAGATTCGCTCGATGGCGTCGATCGCCGGATCGGCGGAGAAGAGCTCGCGAACATGGGCCACGACGTCGCGTCGCGACTCGCTCTTGATGGCCAGAAAGCGTTCGATGCGATCGACCTGATCCTGCGCCAGACCGAGGCCGCGGATGAAATCGCCCGACTCGTCCTTGTAGCCCTGCATCAGCTCGCGCCGCACTTTGTCGGGGCCGACCTTGTCCAGTTTGTCGAGGACCCGAAAGACTTCGACACCCCGTTCCGGTGAGATGCTCGCGAATGTCAGGAGCAGGTTGAGAATCGCGCGGCTCGAGAAGCGGACCGAATAACGGCCAACTTCCAGCGCGGTGAGCGTGTCGCACATCCCGGCGATGATCTCGGTGTCTGCAATCTCCGATTCGGTGCCGACGGAGTCGAGATCGAATTGCGTGAACTCGCGGTAGCGGCCTTTGTCCGGTTTGTCCGCGCGCCAGACCGGCGAGACCTGGTAGCGGCGGAAGGGTCGCGGCAGATCCGCGTACTGGGCGATGACGCGTGCGAGCGGCACCGTCAAATCGAACCGCAGCCCGAGCGCTTCCTCCTCGGGATTCGTCACCCGGAAGATCGACTGTTGCGTTTCTTGACCTGCGCTGCCGGACAGAACGTCGAGAAACTCGATCGCCGGCGTGTTCAGCGGAACGAAGCCGTACAACTCGTACACGCCGCGAATGGTGTCCACCATCTGCTGCCGCGCGAGCATCTGGTCGGGCAGCAGGTCGCGCAGACCGCGGGATAGGCGAGGTTCAACGGTTTCGGGCATTGTCGCGGCGGGGAGACGAGGAATGTTGAATGTTGAATGATTTGCGGCCATTCAACATTCAAATTGGTACCGGGGGCCGGTTTCGAACCGGCGACCCCCAGATCCACAATCTGGTGCTCTAACCAACTGAGCTACCCCGGCATAGGTCGCGAATGATACACGCGGGCGAACCCTGCTGAGAACTTTGGAAAGGGGCTTTCTTAATCCCAATGTGTGAGGACCGGCTTCAGCCGGTCACTACGACCGGCTAAAGCCGGTCCTCACACTTCCGGCCGCAGGAGGACATCCGTAAACCGGCGACGCGAGTCGGTCCAGGTCTGCTCCACGCGAAAGCCGGCGGCGGCGGTGAGCCCCTCGATCGCCGCGGCGGTGTACTTGTAAGAATTCTCGGTGTGAATCGTCTCGCCGGCGGCGAATCTCACATCCATTTCGAGCGCGTCGATGCGTACCGATTGCTCCACGTTGCTCACGAGATGCATCTCGATCCTGCTCTCCCGCTGGTTGAAGAACGCACGATGGGAAAAGCGGTCCAGAGCAAACGAGCCGCCCAACTCGCGATTGATCCGCGCGAGCAGATTCAGATTGAACGCGGCCGTGACGCCGAGGGCGTCATCGTAGGCTGCTTCCAGCGTGGCCTTATCCTTGGCGAGGTCGAACCCCACGAAGAGAGAGTCGCCGTCGCGAAGGATGCGGCGCACTTCGCCGAGCAGCGCCGTCGCGGCAGCGTGGTCCAGGTTGCCGATGCTCGAGCCGAGAAAAAGAACGGCGGTGCGGCCGGACGTGGTGCCGAGCCTTCCGATGTCGTGGTAGTCCGCGCACAACGGCTCGGCAGTGACCTCTGGAAACTGAATGTGAATCTCGCGCGAGCTGATCTCCAGCATCGACGCATCGACGTCGACGGGCTGATAAAGAAGCGCCGGCTGTGCCGCGAGAATCGCAGCGATGAGGCTGCGCGTCTTGGTGGCGTTCCCGCTGCCGAGCTCGACGAGGCGCGACGGCGAATCGAAGCCGCGGGCGATCTCGGCAGCGGCGCGATCGAGAATCTCCCGCTCGGCGCGCGTGACGTAATACTCCGGCAACTCGCAGATGGCCGCAAAAAGCGCCGAGCCGAGCGCGTCGTAGAAATAGCGAGGGTCCAGCCGCTTCGGCGACGCTGTTAGGCCACGTCGAACGTCCGAAGCGAACGCATCGGCGAGCATTGCCCGATTGTAGAACGGACTTGTCAGAATATTTGTATCTCCATCCGGTCCATGAAACATGCGCGTGTGTTGAGCCGATGGTGCTCGTCACCGCGGCGCGGGACGCGAAGGCGGGCATCGACGGCGATCTCGTCCAGATCGTGATGCGGAAGCCCCTCCGACCCGCGGACGTCGCGGACATCATCCGCTCCCGCGTTAGCTCAACGCGTAATGCGATGACCCGCCGCGGCGAGGGCGCTGACGGCAGACTCGAGCTTCTCGGCGGCGACGAGCAAGTAGTCGGTGTCGTGAGTTGAAACGACGAGAACGCTGATCGCGCTTTTCGCCAGGACAGAGGTGAACTCGGCCGCGACGCCGATCTCCGAGAAGGCGAACGGTCCGAGTGCGCCGAGGCAGCGCCAGCCGCCCGTCGATTGCACGTCAGAAGGAACGCCCGCGGCTGCGCAGATGATTGAGAGCTCCTCCGCGGTGCGCGTGATGGAGATGAAGTCGCCCTGCGTGGCCCAGTCTGGAATCGGTTGCGCCGGCGCAAGCCTGGCCACCGCGTAGAGGCCGGGGAGGACGCGAAACTCGAGAATCACGACAGATCGGCGATTCGGCGGACGGCGGCAACGAGCTCCGCGGGCTCGAACGGCTTCTGCACGACACCGGCAACGGAGCCGCGGATCGTCTCGATGACGGAGTCGGAGGAGGCGGTCAGCACGAGAACCCGTTCCAGCTTCTTCGCTTCTTTCCCTTCGAGATGACGGATGACAGTGAGGCCGCCTTCGTGCGGCATCATCAGATCGAGCAGCATCACGTTGTACGGCGTCTTCGCCATGGCGGCGATCGCCTCGCGCCCCGTGAGGAACACGTCGACCTTGAATCCCTCGCGTTTCAGAATCGTGGAGACGAGGCGCTGCATCGACGGGTCGTCGTCGAGCACGAGAACGCGAGGCTTTCTTCGAAGGAGCATGCGAGAGATGGGAGGCGAGCGTACTCGCCCCCTCGAGCAGCGTCAAATGATTCCCGTCACCGGAACGTGCCGGTGCGAACGTCGTACAACTCGGCAGATGCGAGCGCCCCCGTCTCACCGTCTTGACCGCCGGTGATGAGGATGTCGCCGCTGCGAAGAACCGTGGCGGTATGCGAGGAGCGTGCACTCTTCATCGTCGCTCCCCGAGTGAATTGCTTCGTCGCCGGATCGTAGGTCTCAGAGGTGGCATTGTTCGAAGGAAAATTTCTCGCTCCGCCGACCACGAGCACACGGCCATTCGGCAGCGGCGACGCGGTGAATGACGCTCGCGGGTCGTTCATCGAATGCCCCACGGTGAATGCAGCGTTCGTTCGGTTGTAGGTTTCCGGGTAGTCCGTTACGCAGGAGGACCGCAGGCAGGCGAAACCGCCGACGATCAGGACGTCGCCGGTCGAGAGCAGAATGGAAGCCGCGGCGGAACGCGGCATGAGCATTGTGTGGGTCTCGCTGAACGTACGGCTCGGTGGATCGTAAAGCTCTGCCGTCTGGTTGGCGACGGTGCCGAATGACGACACTTGCTGGCCGCCGGCGATGAGAACCTCGCCGGATGGCAGAAGTGTCGCGGAGTGAGAATCGCGCGAGTCCGTCATGTTTCCCACTGCCGTGAAGTGGTTCGATGGCGGATCGTAGATCTCCGCCGTTCGTGTTGCAGAAGTGTTGAACGCGCCTCCGGCGATGAGCAGCGTACCGTCGCGCAGAATCGTGACTGTGTGGCTGCTTCGCGCCTGCGTCATCTGGCCGGCTAACGAAAAGGTCCCGGTCGCGACGTCGTAGAACTCCGCACTCTTCAGATAACCGCCCCTGTAGCCACCCGTGATCAGCACGCGGCCATTCGGAAGCAGGGTCGAGTTGTGTCCGAAACGCGCCTCGAGCATGTCGCCTGTTCGCGTGAAGGTCCCCGTTCGCGGGTCGAACAACTCCGCCGTCTTCGAGAACGTGGACGCCCCGCTGCTGCCGCCCGTGATCAGCACGCGTCCGTCCGGAAGCAGCGTTGCGGTGTGTCCGAATCTGCGCTCGGTCATCGCCGACGGCGACGCGACCTGATTCGGAGTGACGACGTCGACGAATGCGCCCACGTCGAACCCGCCGCAAGCCGATCCGGCCTCCTTGATGTACGACTTCGTTGCTCCGGTCTGGACGTCGACGACCTTCAACGTGTATTCGAAGTCTGTGAGGCCACCGTAGAAGACCCAGTAGGCGCCGTTCACCGGCCCCAGGATCTTCACGAACACCTCGGGATTCCTGCTATCGAATGTCAGCTCCGCCAAACTGAAGAAACCGAAGACGTCGGTCTTCTGATCCGGATACCCGTCTGCGGGATGGCCCGTACGTTGATCGCGAGCGGTGAGCGTGACCTGAAAACGCTGCTTGTTCAGACACAGCGCGTAGGGTGAACAGTACCCATACGCTTCGTGGGGAAAAATCAGGAGGGCGGCGAGACAAGCGAGAAGTGCGCGCATACTTCTGATACGGCGCACACCCTGATTGCGATGGTGCGGGGTACTGGTTTCGAACCAGTGACCCCCTGCGTGTAAGGCAGATGCTCTACCGCTGAGCTAACCCCGCACGAAACGACGATACCACGGCATCATTGATGAACTAGGCTTAGGCCGTGGCGCATTTCGACGCGATTGTCGTGGGTGCGGGCCCCAATGGGCTGGCGGCGGCGATCGCTCTGGCCCGGGCCGGCGTTTCCGTGCAGGTTCTGGAAGCGAACGAGACCATCGGCGGTGGCGCGCGCACCGCGGATCTCACGCTCCCCGGCTTCCATCACGACGTCTGCTCGGCGATCCATCCGATGGCGATCGTGTCGCCGTTTTTTCAGTCCCTGCCTCTCGCCGAGCACGGTCTCGTCTGGCTGGAATCGCCTCTCGCCATCGCGCATGTACTGGAGAACGAATCCGCGGCCACGCTCGAGCTCTCGCTCGACGCGACCGCGAAGGCGTTAGGCCGTGACGAGAAAGCGTATCGGAGCCTGATGGCACCCTTTGCGCGAAACAGCCGCAGTCTGTTCAGCGAGATCATGCGTCCCATCCGTCCCATTCCGCGCCATCCGTTCCTGATGGCGCGCTTCGGTTTCTACGGATTGCGCTCGGCGCAGTCCGTCGCGTCGCGGTTCGAGACCGAAGCCGCCCGAACGCTCTTCTACGGTTGTTGCGCGCACTCGTTCGTCCCGCTCGACTGGGCCGGATCGGCGTCGTTTGGTCTCGTGCTCGCGCTGGCGGGACACACGACGGGCTGGCCCTGCGCAAAGGGCGGCTCGCAGGCGATCACCAACGCACTGGCCAGCTATCTTCGCTCGTTAGGCGGCGAGATCAGCACCGCGAGCACCGTCCGCGCGATGGACGACGTGAAAGACGCGCGCGCGGTGATCTTCGACGTCACGCCGCGCCAGCTCGCACGCATCGCCGGCAGCGATCTGCCGGACGGCTATCGCCGCAAACTGCAGCGCTTCCGCTACGGGCCGGGCGTGTTCAAAGTGGACTGGGCGCTCGATGGGCCGATTCCATGGCGGGCGGAGGCGTGCATGCGGGCCGCGACGGTGCATGTGGGGACCGCGGACGAGATCGTGCGTCACGAAGCGGCGATCTGGCGAGGCGAAGTCACGGATCGTCCTTTCGTTCTCGTCGCGCAGCAGAGTCTCTTCGATGACACGCGCGCACCGGCGGGGAAGCACACCGGATGGGCGTACTGCCATGTACCTCACGGATCGATGCAGGACATGACCGAGGCCATCGAAGGGCAGATCGAGCGTTTCGCTCCCGGCTTCCGCGAACGCATCCTGGCCAGACACACGATGAACACGGCCCAGTACGAATCGCACGACGCGAACTTCGTAGGCGGCGACATCGCCGGCGGCGCGAACGTGCTCTCGCAGTTTGTCGTGCGGCCGTTCCTTCGACGCGATCCCTACTCCACGCCGAACCCCCGCATCTACCTCGGCTCCAGCTCGACGCCCCCCGGTGGCGGCGTGCACGGCATGTGTGGCTACGGCGCAGCGCAATCAGCCTTGCGCAATGTCTTCCGCTGACTCCGCACGCACCCGGGCGTTGACCGTGGAGCGCAGTGTCTTCTCCGCTTTCTCCGCGGCGGCGTCGTCGAGTTCCTCCGATGTCGATTGAACACTCTTGTCCGCGGCGCCGCCGGACAGGTCGATCACCCGCTGCACCACGCGTTTCCAGTTCGCGTCCTGAAGCGGCGCGCCGACGGTGTTCATCGCCATCCAGTCGAAGAAGTTTGCGGAGCGCGTGTAGGTATCGATTGCGAACTCGACGCCGTCGCTCGCGTCGGTGGTCGAGAACTGAACCGACCCCGCGAGCGGATGTCCCTCGATCGTCGCCAACAGGATTTCGCGTGGGTTCGACGACTTCGATCCGCACCTGTACGTTGCCGCGTACGGGAAGCTTCATCGTCAGTGTGCAGATCAGTTTGCGGAGGTGGTGCCAGCGCGGGTGTCATCGGAATGACAGCAGGGGCGGCTACTTCCGGTGCATCATCGCGTCGTTCACGTGCTGCTCGAGGATCGAGAGAGGCATCGAGCCGCTCCAGATGATCCACTCGTGAAACTGTCTGATGTCGAACGTGTTGCCGAGTGCCTTCTGCGCGTTGGTGCGCAGCTCGAGAATCTTCAGGCTGCCGATCTTGTAAGCCAGAGCCTGTGCCGGAATGTCCGCCGGTCACGAGAACGCGCATGGAGATCAGTTTGCGGAGGTGGTGCCAGCGCGGGTGTCATCGGGATGACAGCAGGGCGGCTACTTGCGGTGCATCATCGCGTCGTTCACGTGCTGCTCGAGGATCGAGAGAGGCATCGAGCCGCTCCCGATGATCCACTCGTGAAACTGTCTGATGTCGAACGTGTTGCCGAGTGCCTTCTGCGCGTTGCTGCGCAGCTCGAGAATCTTCAGGCTGCCGATCTTGTAGGCCAGAGCCTGTGCCGGAATGTCGACCGAATAGCGCAGGCTCTCGGTTGCGATCTCGGTCTCCGACAGGAAGGTGTTGTCGCGCATGTACTGCATGGCCTTTTCGCGGGACCAGCCGAGGGCGTTCATGCCGGTGTCGACGACGAGGCGGACGGAGAGGAGCGAATCCATCACCAGCCGGCCGGCGTGATCGTAGGGATCGTCGTACATGCCCATCTCGCGGCCTAACGACGCCGCGTACTCGCCCCATCCTTCGACGTAGGCGGTGTCGAAGGTCTCGCGACGGAACGCCGGCAGCGACTCGCTCTCCTCCATCCGGGAGAACTGGAAATGGTGTCCGGGGATCAACTCGTGCAGCATGAGCGCGGGTGCGAAGAGCAGATTGCGCTCGCTGACTTTCGAGCCGTTGTAGAAGTAGTGACCGACGGGATCTGTCGCCGTCGGAGGTTGGTAGTAGCCGAACGTCATTCCGCCTTCGAGTGCGGGATTCAAGCGCTGGACGTTGTAGGTCGCGCGCGGAAGGCGACTGAAGAAGCGCGGGATCTGTGGCTCGATCTTGTGAATGTAGACCGTCATGCGCTCGCCGATCTCGTCGGAGGACTTGGCGAAGAATCGCGGATCGGTCTTGAGGAACTGGCGGAACTCAGCCAGCGTGCCGCTGTATCCAGCTTGCTTGCGCACATCCTCGATCTCGCGGCCGATCCGCTCCACCTCGCGCAGTCCGAGCGCGTGAATCTCTTCCGGCGTTTGATCGAGGCTCGTCTCCTCATGAATGAAATACCGATACGCCTCGGCTCCGCCCGGATACTGCGAGAGTCCGACCGTCGCCGGCGCCGCGGCTTCGTAGTCGGCCGAAAACACGGCGGCGAGACGCTGCAGCGCGGGATTCACGGTGTTCGTGATGGCGTCGCGCGTCGCGGTCGATGGATCGCCGTGCGCGAAGAAACTGGTTTCCGCGGGCTGGATGTAGCCGTTGATCACACCGCGGACGATCGGCAGCTCGGGCTTCGGCAGGACGTAACCGCGCCGCTGCTGCTCGTGGACGACTTCGGTGATCTGGTCGATGAAGCGTCCGTACTCGATGAGGAGCCTCGCGCGATCGGCCGGATCGAGTTTCGCCGCGGTGAACGCCTGGTTGACGACCCGCCCCATCGGCGACGCGTACGGCGTGACGGGCGAGTGCAGCCAGAAGAATCGCAGGCTGTCGATCGGCTGGCGCACCTGCCATCGCAAGAGCGAATAGCTGATGCGATCTTCATCCTTCAAATGGCCGATGTTGATCTCGTCGAGGCGTCGCAGGATTGCCTCGCTGAATGTCGATTCGTGCTGCGCGTCGGCGTACGACGCATCGGGGATGTGGTTGATCGGGAGGCCGAACTTGATCTGCAGTGGAATGCTGCGATCAAGCTGATGCTGCCAGTACTGATCGGAGATCTGCTTGAGAATGTCCGAGTCGGCCGGCGCCGGTTTCGAGGCACACGCAGCGAGCAGCAGAGTTGCGGCAGCAAGCCATTTCTTCATGAACGCTCCATTTGCGTAGTGGGTGCTTTCTTCTTGCGATCGGCGGTCAGGCGGAAGCGATCCATCAGCGGGCGCTGGCCGAGAACGAGCGCGGCGACGTATTCACCGAGGGCGGGGCCGAGCTTGTAGCCGTGGCCGGAGCCGCCGCCGACGATGTAGACGTTCGAGGCGTCGGGGTGGTGGTCGATGATGTAGTGGCCGTCCGGCGAGTTTTCGTACTGGCAGACGCGCGACTCGAGAAGCGGCGCGTTCGCCAGATCGGGGAAGCGCTGCGCGACTTTCTGTCGCGCGCGGGCGATCGCATCCGCGGAGACGAGACGCTCCAGCATCGAGGGGTCCACCGCGTCGCCGCGAGTGTCGTCCGCGATCTTGAATCCGCGAAATTCGTTGCCTGGGATGCCGTAGAAAACGCGCTCGCCGAAATCGACCCACACCGGGAAGTCAGTGAAGCGGCGGTCGCCGGGTGCAGCGCCGAAGAAGAACACTTCCTGACGCGACGGTGCGACGGCGTTGCCGACGAAGTCGGGAAACAGGCGGCCGAGCCAGGGGCCGCAGGCGAAGACGATCGCGTCGGCTTTCTTCGACATCGCGACGACGTCGACCGGAGCGGCCATCGCCTCGATGCGGAAGGTGCCGCCGGCGTCGGTGAAGACGTGCTGCACGGCCTGACATCCGCGGCGCGCCATGAGATATCCCGCTTCGTGCTCGTAGTAGACGCTTGTGACGCCGTCGAACTTCACCTGCGGGAAGCGCCTGGCGGCGTCCGGGAGGGAGAGCTGATCGACGGGGTAGGTGATGAGCGGCAGCGATTTCTTTGCGTAGGAGTCATCGCCCTCGAACATCCAGAGAGCGCCGGTGGGATGGTAAATCTGTTGACCAAAGGCCTTCCAGAGCGTGAATGAGCGGGCCACCCAGCGTGTGTAATCGGGATCGCCGCCGTAGATGCTGCGGATGACGCGCGTCTCGCCCCCGGAGCTGGCGCGCGAGTTTCCCGGCCCCCACGCGTCGATGAGCGTGACGTGCGCGCCGCTGCGCTGCAGGTGCAGCGCCGTCCACCCGCCGAATGCGCCGGCGCCTACGACAAGCACTCTCGGCCCGCCGGTCGTCTTCGCGGAGAGTGCGCCGGCGGCGAGAGGAAGCGCCGCTGCTGCTTTCATGACGTCACGCCGGGTGATCTCGGACACGAGGAACGAATCATAATGGATGCCGTGATTACTACCGCAGACTGGCTCGCTTACGTCGATTCCCTCGGGCCGTCCGATGCGCAGTCGATGCGGATGCGGCTGGAAAGCGCCGGCGCGGAGCCGCAGCGCGCCGAATGGATCGTGTCTCTCGTTTGGCACCGGCAGATCGCGCGATACGTTGCGCGCGTGGCGGTCTTCGTTCTGCTGGCGTCGGTGGGATTGTCCGTTTATCAGTGGTGGCTGGCGCTGACCGGCGCTTCGAACGCGCCCGATTTGAAGGCCACGTTCATTCCAGCGGCGGCGATCGGTGTAAGCGCGATGGCGCTCGTAATTTCCGGCGCGATCGAGCTCTCACCATCGTTTGACCTCTTCTCCCTTCACGCGATTCCGCCGGAGCTCGCGGCCCCCCCGCCTCGGCGCGTGATCCCCGGCGATCGTCGGAGCGCCGCGTGGCGGATCCCGATCGGCTTCTTCTGCCTGATGCTGATCCCGAGCGCGCTTGCGATGCCGCGCGCACGGAATCGGACGTGGCTTCGCAAAGGTGGGGTGGAGACGACGGGACACGTCGCGCGCACGTACACGGTGCAGGGCTCAAGGGGCCATGTGAGCTACTACGTTCGCTACGACTTCGACCATGGCGAAGGAGTGACATCCGTCGGCCGGAACGCCTTTCCCACCTTTCACGAAGGCGATCCGATTCCGGTGACCTATCTGCCTTCGCGGCCGGAGATCAATCTCGCCGAAAGGAAGGCGCAGCTCGAGTCGCGCAGCATCCTCTTCGACGATGGAGGAATCGTCGTGGCTCTCATCTACTTCGTGTTCGTCTTTCCCATTTTCGGCGCCGTTCTGAGCGCGGCGTCACGAAGGGAGCGCGCTCTCGCGGAAGGAGGCGTCGCCGCGATCGCCCAGATCACGAAGGTCAGCCGGCAGGCGATCGAGTATCAATTCGGCGGACAGCTCGGCCGCTTCTCTTTCAAGCAGAAGCTGCGCGAGCAACCGGTGGAAGGACAGCAGTTCATCGTGCTCTACGATCCGGACAAGCCGAAGCGCAGCATGCCGGTCGGCGCGATGAGCGACATCCGCTTCAGTTAGCTGACGAGTAAGGACGTAGAACGAAGTAGTCGTGCGATACGGTTCTACTCGTTCTAAGCCTTACGTCATTACCTGCTTTCTGTTACCGCCGGCGGCCACCGCCGAACAGGCGCAGCATCATCAGGAACAGATTGATGAAGTCGAGATAGAGCGCGAGCGCGCCGATCACGGCAAAGTTCTGCTGCATCGGACCGGTGACCGTAGCGTAGCCCTTCAGCTTCTGCGTGTCCCATGCGGTCAGTCCGACGAACACGAAGACGCCCACGACGGAAATCACGAACGCCAGACCCGTCGAGTGCATGAACATGTTCAGGAGACTGCAGATCACGATGCCGATCAGACCCATGAAGAAGAATGAGCCCCACGAAGTGAGGTCCTTCTTCGTGGTCAGACCGAAGACACTCATCGCCGCGAACATGCCGGCCGCGGTGACGAACGCCTGAAAAATCGACGCCTGCGTATACGCCCAGAAGATGAAGCTGAGCGTCAGTCCGTTCAGAAACGAATAGACGAGAAATGCGCCGGCGGCTGTACCGGCGGACATCTTGGTCAGCCGGAACGACAGAAAGCCGACGATGACGAACTCCGCGATGATCAGGGCGAACATCACAGCGCGGTTGCCGAGAACGAGCGCTTGCATCGCGGGCGACATCACCACCCAGACCGCGGCGAATGCCGTCAGCAGCAGGCCGCCGGCCATCCAGGCGTAAACGCTGCGGATGAATGCTCGCGTCCTTTCGCCGGTGCTCTCCGCGCTGGCGCTGATCCAGGCAGGCTGCTGCGAGTTGTAGGGATCCATGGGCATTGAAGCTCCTCCAGTCGCGGATGATAACGCGTGGGGAACGCTGCGCGTTCCGGTCAAGCTTCAGTGTGTGGACCGGCTTCAGCCGGTCGCATTCGTGACCGGCTGAAGCCGGTCCACACACAGAAGTTGGTTCACACCTATGAGCGATCCCACCCACGGACCATCCTTTGCAACCAGGAATGTAATAGAGATACGCTCAGGTTATGCACATTGACATAACCACACTCATATCGTGGTAAGTACTAGAAGGAGAAACTAATTATGGCGAAGATTATCGGCATTGACCTCGGCACGACCAATTCGGTTGTCTCGGTCATGGAAGGAAATGAGCCGAAGGTCATCGTGAACGCCGAGGGGAGCCGGATCACGCCGTCGGTGGTCGGTTTTGCCAAGAACGGCGAACGCCTGGTTGGCCAGGTTGCCAAGCGGCAGGCCGTCACCAACCCGGAGAACACCGTCTTCTCGATCAAGCGCTTCATGGGCCGCAAGTTCGAAGAAGTGAACGAAGAGATGAAGATGGTGCCGTACAAGGTCGAGCGCGCCTCGAACGGCGACGTCCGCGTCGACATCTCGGGAAAGATGTACTCGCCCCCCGAGATCTCCGCGATGATCCTCCAGAAGCTCAAACAGGCTGCCGAAGACTATCTCGGCGAGAAAGTCGATCGCGCAGTCATCACGGTCCCGGCGTACTTCAATGATTCGCAGCGTCAGGCAACGAAGGACGCGGGCGAGATCGCCGGCCTCAAGGTCGAGCGTCTCGTCAACGAGCCCACCGCGGCCGCGTTGGCCTATGGCCTCGACAAGAAGAAGGACGAGACGATCGCCGTCTACGATTTCGGCGGCGGCACGTTCGACATCTCCATTCTCGAAGTCGGCGAAGGCGTCGTCGAAGTCAAATCAACGAACGGCGACACGCACCTCGGCGGCGACAACATCGATCAGAAGCTGATCGACTGGATCATCGAGGAGTTCCGCAAGGACCAGGGCATCGATCTGTCGAAGGACAAGATGGCTCTGCAGCGCCTGAAGGAAGCGGCGGAGAAAGCGAAGATCGAGCTCAGCTCGACGATGTCCACCGACATCAACCTGCCGTTCATCACGGCGGACCAGTCGGGTCCGAAGCATCTCAACATGCAGCTCACGCGTGCGAAGTTCGAGCAGCTCATCGGCGACATCGTGTCCCGCACGATGGGCCCGGTCCGCTCCGCGATCAAGGACGCCGGCATCGATCCCAAGAAGATCGACGAGGTCGTTCTGGTCGGCGGCTCGACCCGAATCCCGATGGTGCAGAAGCTGGTGCAGGACTTCTTCGGCAAAGAGCCGCACAAGGGCGTGAATCCTG